>DASTPE010000048.1:0-113629 GCA_035762345.1 Burkholderiales bacterium | reverse complement strand
CGTAGTGGCCACGCTGGATATGCCAGAAGAGAACCGACTCGCAGAAACCGTTGTCCGGAGGCTGAGCGAACGTGCACGGGCACGCGACGGCGCAGCTGCAATTATCAAACCAGTCTCCTGCGATGTGCCAAGCGGGAATTGTCGTCATGGGACTAGCGAAATCTGGATCTGCGCTCCGTCGCCGGTGGTTGGCACCCCGGGTGCCGGACGGCCTCCGCGCCGCCTATCGCGGCGGCACCGTCACTTTGGCTGAGGCTCTTCCTTCAGGAAGGAGCGCAGCTGCTTGCGGAATTCCGGCGTGTCTTTGTGGCCGTGGCTCTTGATGGCGTGAGCCAGCGCCACCTCGAAGACCTCTTCCTCGGTGCCCGCGATGTAAAGCGAACAGTTGTTCTCGCTTGGAAAGAGCCTGCAGTCGGCGGAAACACGGCGTGTTGCTGGCATAGCGAGCTTCCTCCTGTAAGTTAGAACATTACACCCAATCCGTGTTCCATCCACCTTGGATCACACCTGACTGTCGGATTTGTTCGCTCCGCGTCGAATGTCAGCTTTGGGTGGCGAAACCAGACACTCCTAGGAAGCCGCACGTCGCGAAACCTATTTCGAATTCTGTTCAGCAGCGCCGTAACAGCTCTCGATGACGGTCCAGCCGTCGAAGCCGACCACCGAGAGGTATTCCTGCAGCGTGGCGCCGGTGCCCATGAGCGCGAATTTGCCGGAGCGCATGTCTTCGAGGGCGTCCTGCATGGCGCGGGTGACGCGCAGGATGAGGTCGATGCCGTAGGGCAGGATCTTGAAGCCGAGCTTGAAATACTCCTCGGGGCAAAGGATCGGTGAGACGCCGCCGGCGAGCGGGTTGGCGACGAGGAGATCGAAGGCCTTGCCGACGCGCTCGAGCTCCTCGACGCTGCGCAGCGCCTCAATGAAGATGCAGTCGGCGCCGGCGCGGAGGTAGCGCTCGGCGCGGCGCATGGCGTCGTCGAGCCCGCTCACCGCGCGAGCGTCGGTGCGGGCGATGAGGAAGGTGTCGCGATGCAGCTTCTCGGAGGCGGCGGCGCGGATCTTCGCCTCGTGCTCCTCGACCGGCACGACTTTCTTGCCTTCGAGGTGGCCGCAGCGCTTCGGCCAGCGCTGATCCTCGAGGAAGAGCGCGCTGACGCCCATCTTTTCGTAGGTATGCACGGTGTGCACGACGTTCTTCACGTCGCCGTAGCCGTCGTCGGCGTCGACGAGCACCGGCAGGTCGCAGGCGTTCATGATGTCGCGCACCGCCTGCGAGATGTCGCCGAGGCTTTTCAGGCCGATATCGGGAACGCCGTAGCGCGCGCCAACGGCGCCGAAGCCGCCGATGAAGTAGCCCTCGAAGCCGGCGCGCTGGATGAGCCGCGCGGCGAGCGCGTCGTGCGCCCCGGGAAGGACGAGCGGGCCGTCGGCGTCGAGCAAGCTGCGGAACGATGGCGTTTTCATGGATTACTCCATTTTCGTAGCTCGTTCTTGTCGGTCTTCGCCACCGAGGTCTTCGGCAGCGCCTCGACGATGCGGATGCGGGCGGGCAGCTTGTAGCGGGCGAGGTTCGCGCGGCAATGCGCAAGGAGCTGCTCTTCGTCGGTGGATGCACGAAGCACGACGTAGGCGATCGGGAGCTCACCGCGGTACTCGTCGCACACGCCGACCACCGCGGCCTCGAGCACCGCGGGATGCATCACCAGCACCTCCTCTACCTCGCGCGGATAGACGTTGTAGCCGCCGACGATCAGCATGTCCTTCTTGCGGTCGCGAATGTAGAGGTAGCCGTCGGCGTCGAACTCGCCGATGTCGCCGGTATAAAGCCAGCCGCCGCGCAGCGTCTGCGCAGTCTCCTCGGGAAGGTTGCGGTAGCCCTGCATGATCTGCGGTCCGCGCGCGCGGATCTCGCCGCGCTCGCCTGCGGGCAGGACGCGGGTGCCGGTCTCCACATCCACGATCTCGATCTCGGTCTGCGGCACCGGCACACCGACCGAGCCCGCCTTCACCGCGCCGCGAACCGGGTTGAACGACAGCACCGGTCCGGCTTCCGTCTGGCCATAGCCTTCGTACACCGGCGCACCGACCGCATCGCACCAGCGCCTGAGCGTTTCCTCGGCAAGCGCCGAAGCGCCGGAATAGCAGGTGTGCACGCTCTTCCAGTTCGTCGCCGCGAAGCGCGGATGGGCGAGCAGGCCGACGAACACCGTCGGGCTGCCGGGAAAGATCGTAATGCGCTCGCGCTCCACCGTGGCAAGCGCTTCGTCGGGGATGAATCTCGGCAGAAGAAACAGCGCGCCGCGGCAGTTCGCCGCGAGGAACAGGCCCATCGCCATGCCGTAGGAATGCGACACCGGCATCATGCAGATGATGCGCTCGCCCTCGCGCGTCGGCAGCAATGCCTCGCGCTGCCAGACGTTGGTGGCGATCGCGCGGTGCGTGAGGTTCACGCCTTTCGAGCGTCCGGTGGTGCCGCCGGTGTACTGCAATAGGGCAAGGCTTTCCTCCAGAGGAAAGTTCCCGAGTGGAAGGACGTCGGCGCGCCAGGTGTCCAGGAGCCGTGCGCCGGGGCCCACGGCGATCACGGGGAGATCGACTACAGGAGAAAGAGCGGCATCGGCGACGAGCACGCGCGGCGCGGCATCGCGCAGCATGAGGTGGAGCTCGCGCGGCGAGTAAAGCGGGTTGAGCGGCACGTGCTGCGCGCCGGCGGCGAGGATGGCGTACGCGGCGACGCAGGCTTCGATCGAGTTGCCGAGCAGCGTGGCGACGCGCTCGCCGCGCACGCCGAGCGCCTCGAGCTCGCGCGCGAAGCCAGCGACGCAGGACGCGTATTGCGCGTAGGTCAGACGCCGCTCGCCGAACACGAGCGCCTCGGCGGCGGGCGCGGCGCGCGCCGCTGCGGCGAGCATGTGCACCACGCTCGCGTGCGCGGTGAAGCTCAACGGCCTTCGGGTCTTGCGCCGGTGAGCTCGATCATGCGTCGGTAGCGCGCGATGTCGGCGCGCACCCAGGCTTCCAGCTCTTCGGGCGTGCTCGGCGCGGCATCGACGCCCGCCGTGGCGAGCCGCGCGTGGACTTCTGCAGCCTTCAATGCAGAGACCAGGAAAGCGTTGAGGCGCTGGACCACCATGCGCGGCGTGCCGGCGGGCGCGAGAATGCCGTACCAGTTGAGCATGGTGAATTCCGAATAGCCCGACTCGGCGAAGGTCGGCACGCCTGGCGCGACGCTGGCGCGCGCCGGCCCGGTGACGGCGAGCGCGACGAGCTTGCCCGCCTGCGCCTGGCGGATGCCGTTGGAGGCGACGATGAAAGAAAGCGTCACCTGCCCGCCCATCACGGCGGCGAGCGCCGGGCCGCCGCCCTTGTAGGGTACGTCGATGACCTCAACGTTCGCCATGCGCTTGAACCATTCGAAGCCGAGGTAGTGGGGGCTCGACGTGCCGAGCGAGGCGAAGCTGAGCTTGCCGGGATGCGCGCGCGCCCTGGCAACGGCATCGCCGAGGCTGTTGATGCCCGTGGCCGGATAGGTCACCAGCATGAGCGGCGACGTCGACACGCGGGCGACAAAAGCGAAGTCCTTCAGCGAGTCGTAAGGCAGGCCGGCGCCGAAAGCGGCGTTGATCGAATGGAAGTCGGTCGTGAGCAGCAGCGTGTGGCCGTCGGCCGGGGAACGCGCGAGCGCCTCGGTGGCGATCACCGAATTGCCGCCGGGGCGGTTGTCGACTACCACGGGCTGGCCGAGATCGCGCGTCAGCTGCTCGCCGAGCGCGCGCGCCGCGACGTCGGTGCCACCGCCAGGCGGAAACGGCACCAGCATGCGCAGCGGGCGCGATGGAAAGCTTTGCGCCGACGCGATGGAGCAAACTGCAGCGAGGGCAACGGCAGCGAGCGGACGAAAAATGGATTTTCCCTTAACCGGGAATGGCGCCGCACGCGGCGAGCGCGCGGCATTCGGCGTCCGAGAAGCCCGCCTCGCGCAGCACCGGCCGCGTGTGCTCGCCGTATTTCGGCGGAAAGCGGAACTCGCGCGCTTCCCCGGGAAGATCGACCGCCATCGGCTGCATGCGCACGCGCTTCCCTTCGGGCGTCTTCGTGACGGTGAGGCGGTTGCGTAGCGCCTCGAGCTCGCGCACGGCGGCCACGCCGTTGATGCGCGCATGCGGGATCTGCGCCGCGCGCAGCTCGGTCATCATTTCCTCCGCGCTCATCGTGGCGGTCAGCGCGGCGATGTCGCGCTGCAGCCGGACGCGGTCGCGGATGCGGCCTTCGTTGGTCAGGCGCTCCTCGGTTCCGAGGGAGGCGAAGCGCGGCCGCTCGGTGAGCCGGCGCCATTGCACGTCGCTGCCAATCGCCATGTAGAGGAAGCCTTCGCGCACCGGGTAGACATTCGTTGGCACGAACTTGCGATGCTCGTTGCCGGCGCGCGTGATCTCCCAGGGCTCGCAGTCGAAGTCGATGAGCGGCAGCGTGGTGATGAGCCAGGAGGCCGCCGCCTGCAGCATCGAGACATGGATCTCGCGCCCGCGGCGGGTCTCGGCGCGATCGGCGAGCGCGAGCATCACGTTGGCGTACACCTCGTCGCCCGCCTTGAGGTCGATAAGCGGTACGCCGCAAAGCACCGGCGTGCCGTTCGGCTCGCCGGTCAGCTCGACATAGCCCGCCATCGCCTGGATGACGGGATCGTAGCCGGGCACCTCCGGGTACTCGGGCCCGAGCGCGGAGATGCCGGCCCAGATGAGATCCGGCTTCACCGACGAGAGCGTCGCATAGTCGATACCGAGGGGCTTGTAGCGCTCCGGCACCGTGTTGCAGCAGAAGACATCGGCGTTCAATCCTTTCACCAGGCGCTTCAGCGCCTCGCGGCCCTCGGGGCTCTTGAGGTTGAGCGCGATCGCTTCCTTGCCGACGTTCGGCGCGATGTAGTAGCTGCGCCGGTCGTCATCAATCACGCGCTTGCCGATGTAGCGGTTGGGATCGCCCGGCAGTCCCTTGCCCGAGCCGAGCGCCTCGATGCGGATGACGCGCCAGCCGAGCTGCACGAAGCGCAGCGTCGCGTACGGCATGGACAGCGCCTGCTCGAGGCTGAGGACCGTGCGGCGCTTCACGCCGCTCGGCCCCAGACGGTCGGCTGCGCCGCCCCGTGCAGCGCGCGGTACACGTTCTCCGGCGTGAAGGGCAGCGCGGTAATGCGCGTTCCGGTCGCGTTGTAGATCGCGTTGGCGATCGCCGCCGCCATGCAAATCGCGGGCGCTTCGCCGACGCCTTTCGCGCCCTGCGGGCCTTCGCCGTCCATCGTCTCGATGAACGAGATATCCATGTCCGGAATCTCGGGTGCGGTGACCAGCTTGTAATCGCGGAAGTTCGGGTTCTGCACCTTGCCGTCCTCCACGATCAGATTTTCGGTCAGCGCGTACCCCATGCCCATGACGATGCCGCCCTCGATCTGGCCTTCGCAGCCGAGGCGGTTGAGCACGCGGCCGACGTCATGCGCGCCCGTGACGTTCAGCAGGCGCACGATGCCTGTCAGCGTATCGACCTCGACTTCGCACACCTGCGTCGCCCAAGCGTAGGCGGCCGATACGTCGCCCTTGAAGTTCTTGTCCTGAGGTTTGCTCGGCGGCTCGTAATAGAAGGTCGTCATGACGAGCTCGGCGCGCTCGGAGAAGTGCAGGCTGCGCAGGAACTTGCCGAGCTCGAAGAGCTTCTTCTCGCCTTCGACGATGCAGCCGCCCCGTAGGGCGAGATTTTCCTGCGCAACCCCTGTCTTCGCCGCCGCGGCAGCGAGGATCTTCGCTTTCGCCTTACGCGCCGCGCCGATCGCCGAATTGCCGGCGATGAACGTGGTGCGCGAGGCATGCACGCCAACATCCCACGGCGTGATATCGGTGTCGTTGTTCACCACGCTGACCGCGGAGACCGGGAGCGCCAGCTCTTCGCACACGAGCTGCGCAAGGACCGTCTCCGAGCCCTGGCCGATCTCGGAAGAGCCGGTAATCAGCGTGACGTGCGCGAAGTCATCGAGCTTGAGGATCGTGCCGCAGCCGTCCGATGGATAGATCCTGGCGCCGCCGCCGACGTGCAGCATCGAAGCCATGCCGATGCCGCGCTTGACCGGATTCGGATCGCGCCAGCGCGCGCGGTTTACCGAGTGCTTGCGCACGAAATCGCTGCGCTCGCCGGAGGTGGAAAGGCATTGCTTGAGCCCGCAGCTCTTGAAGTGCATGCCCTGCGGGGTGACCTCGCCGGGATCCTGCGCGTTCTTCAGCCGGAAGCTGAGCGGATCCATTCCGATCGCCTCGGCGAGCCTGTCCATGTGAGCTTCGACGGCAAACGTCGCCTGCAGGTTGCCGTAGCCGCGGAAGGAGCCCGAATACGGATTGTTCGTGTACACCGCAGCGGTGTGGTACTTGCAATGCGGCACGCGGTAGAGCGAGGACACCGTCTGCATCATGACGAACGGCGTGGTCGCGCCCCACGAGGTATAGGCGCCGTTGTCGTGCACCGTCTCGGCCGTACGGAAGGTGAGCGTCCCGTCCTTGCGGCACCCCGAGCGCAGCTTGAACACGACCGGCTGGCGTGTCGGCGAGACGAGAAATTCTTCTTCGCGCGTATAGACGAGCTTGACCGGGCGACCCGTGATCCTGGCGAGGAAGATGGCGATCGGCTCGAACGGATAGATGTCGAGCTTCGAGCCGAAGCCGCCGCCGATCGGCGGCTGGATGATGCGAATGGACCCGGGATCCATCCCGAGCATGTCCGCAAACTCCCGCTTATGGAGGAACGGCACCTGCGTATTCGAGTGGAGCAGGAGGTGGCCGCTCTGATCGAACTCGGCGATCACGCCCGACACGCCCATGCAGCAGTGCGTGACGTAGTGCAGGCGGAAGACGTCTTCCACCACGACATCGGATTCGGATTCACCCTGCACGATGTCGCCCTGCGCATAGTCGAAGGTCATGGCCACGTTATTCGCCTTGCCCTCGTGGAGCTGAGGCGCGCCGGGCGTGAGTGCCTCATCCGTTGTCGCGAGGACCGGCAAACGCTCGTAGCGCACCTTGATCAGCCGGAGCGCTTGCTCGGCGATCTCCTCGGTATCCGCCGCAACGGCCGCGACTTCGTCCCGCAGGCTGCGCACGCGATCGGTCTTGAGCGGGAGGTGATCGTGCGCCACACCGATCGGCCTCTGCCACGGCACATCGGCCGCCGTGATGACCGCATGCACGCCGGCCAGTGCCTTGGCGGCGGACGTATCGATGGACACGATGGCCGCGTGTCTCTCGGTCGAGCGAAGGATCTTGGCGTGCAGCGCGCCGGGCACTTCCAGGTCGTGGAGGTAGCGCGTTTTGCCACTCGCCTTGTCCGGCGCGTCGAGCTTCGGGATGCGCTTGCCGATGAGGCTGTACTGGGAATCTGTGACCGACCACGTTTTCCTCTCGCTAGCGCCCATGAGCTTCTCCTTTCGCCGCGGCGCCGATCGCCTCGATGATTTTCTTGTAGCCGGTGCAGCGGCAGAGATTGCCTTCGATCCCGCGCCGGATGGCGGGCTCGTCGGTGCAGCCCTGCTCGATCACGTGGCTCGCTTGAACCAGCATTCCCGGAGTGCAAAACCCGCATTGCACGGCGCCGCGCTCGACGAAGGCGTCGCGCAGCCGCTGGCCGGTTTCGCTCGCCGCAACGCCCTCTATCGTGACGAGCTCGCGGCCGTCGCAATCGACGGCAAACATCAGGCAGGCGTTGAGCGTCCTTCCGTCCACGACGATGGTGCAGGCGCCGCATTCTCCCTCGCCGCAGGCGTACTTGGTGCCGCGCAGACCGAGCTGCTCGCGCAGCATCTCGAGCGCGCTCATGTTCGCGGGCACGGCAAGGCGGCGCTTGACGCCGTTCAGCGTGAATTTGATCTCACAGTAGGCCGACATGACTGATCACTCTCTTCAACATGTTGCGCACCAGCTCCCGGCGGTACCAGTCCGAGGCGCGCACGTCCGAGATGGGATGAATTTCGGCGAGCGCCGCATCGGCCGCCGCATCGAGCGTCGCCGCGTCCGGCTGGCGGCCTTCGAGCACCGCTTCCGTGCGCGGCGCGCGGATCGGCGTCGGGGCGACAGCACCGAAGGCGATTCTCACGTTCGTCAATACCCTGCTCTTCAGGCAAGCACCTGCAGCGATGGCGATCGCGGAGATGTCGAGCCCGGGACGCGTGCCGTGCTTGTAGAACTCGCCGACGAAGCCCCTCGGCGGCAGCGGCACTTCGACCGCCGTCAGCAGCTCGGTTGCTTTGCGCACGGTGCCGCCGGGACCGGTGACGAATGCGCTGAGCGGGACCTTGCGCAGCGTGACGGCACCATCGGGTTTCGAGGCGAGCACGACGCGCGCGTCCAGTGCCAGAAGCGGCACGAGCGTGTCGCCGGCCGGCGAGGCATTGCAGACGTTGCCGCCGATCGTCGCTGCATTGCGGATCTGGTCGCTCGCAAAGTGGTCGCAGGCCTGCCACAGCAGATTGAGACGCTCCCGTACCAGCGCGCTCTCGCGAAGCTCCGTGATCGTGACGAGCGCGCCGATGCGCACGGCGCCACTCTCCTCGCCGATGCCGCGCAGCTCCGGCACGCGTTTCACGTTCATCAGCACCGGCGCGAATTTGACGCGGCCGGCGTTCGCCTGCGGGATGAGATCGGTGCCGCCGGCGAGCACGGTGACATTGCCCGCGCGCAGGATCTCCGCCGCCTCGGCGAGCGAGCGCGGCGCGAAATAGCTTTCGACCGGATTCATCTAAAACCTCACGGGTTCGCGGTAGCGGCCGAAGACGCCGACCAGCACCTTGGTGATTTCGCCCACGCTCGCGTACGCCTTGACCGCTTCCATGATCGCGGGCATCAGGTTGACGCCCGAGCGCGCATCGGCTTCCACGCGGGCGAGCGTCGCACGCACCTTCTCGGCATCGCGCTCGGCGCGGATGCGGGCGAGCGCCTGGCACTGAGCTCGCCCGTCCTCTTCCTTATAGGGATGGAATTCCATTTCCGGCGTCTTGTCTTCGGTGCGGTAGCAGTTGACGCCGACCTTGCGGAAGCGGCCCTCCTCGATGTCGCGCTGCCGGCGATAGGCCTGCGCCGACACCTTCGCCTGGATCACGCCGTCGGCCACGAGCTTGACGATGCCGCCCTGCGCGTCGACCTCGGCCATGATGGCTTCCATGCGGCTGCGCATCTGGTTGGTGAGCGTTTCGATGTAGTAGGAGCCGCCGAGAGGATCGACCGTGTCGGAAAGCCCCATCTCCTCGATCAGCATCTGCATCGTGCGCAGCGAAATGCGCTGCGCGTATTCGGACGGGATGGTGTAGGCCTCGTCGTAACAGCAAAGCGCCATGGTCTGCGTGCCGGCGAGCGCGCAAATGAGCGCGTAGTAGGCGCCGCGCACGATGTTGAGCTCGGGCTGTTCGAAGGTTAGGCCGCCGCCGCCGCCGCCGGCGATCATGCGCACCCACATCGAGCCCGGCTTCTTGGCGCCGTACTGCTCCTTCATGATCTTCGCCCAAAGGCTGCGGGCGGCGCGAAACTTCGCCACCTGCTCGAAGATGCCGCCGAAGCAGTTGAAGTTGTACGAGAGGCGGCCGGCGAATTCGTCGACCGGAAGCCCCCGCCGGATCACCTCGTCGGCATAGGCCTTGGCGATCGCGAACGCGTACGCCATCTCCTGGGCCGGATCGGCGCCCGATTCGCGGATGTGGTAGCCGCACACCGATACCGGGCTGTACTTCGGTGCGTATTTGGCGCAGTACTCGATGGTGTCGCCGACCAGGCGGATCGACGGCTCGACCGGGTACACCCACGTGCCGCGGCCGATGAACTCCTTCAGGATGTCGTTCTGCGCCGTGCCGCGCAGCTTGGAGACATCGTAGCCGCGCTTCTGCGCCATCGCGAGGTACATGGCGATGAGGATCGCCGCGGCGCCGTTGACGGTGAGCGACACGGTGATGCGCTCGAGATCCACGCCGTCGAAGGCGATCTCGAAGTCCTTCAGCGTATCGACCGCCATCCCGACGCGGCCGACCTCGCCTTCGGCGAGCGGATCGTCGGAGTCCAGCCCGCACTGCGTCGGCAGGTCGAAAGCGACGTTGAGGCCGGTCTGGCCGTTGGCGATCAGGTAGTGGAAGCGCTTGTTCGTGTCGGCGGCGTTGCCGAAGCCCGTGTACTGCCGCATAGTGAACGGCTGCTTGCGGTACATGTACGGGTGGATGCCGCGGGTGAACGGATACTCGCCCGGCAGCCCGATCATGGCGTCGCCGCCGCTCGCCACGACATCGGCCGCGGCGTAGACCGGCTTGATCTCGATGCCCGACTCGTTGACCACGGGGCGTAGTGCAACGGCAGGGCGCATTTCCTTCGGCAGGTCCTGTTTCATGAGGCGTTCGCGCGAATGAAGTTGACGATGTCGTCGAGCCGCGAGCTCGACGGGAAGATGCCCTTGAACCCGAGCGAGCGCAGCTCGGCGTGGTCGCGCTCGGGCAGGTTGCCGCCGATGATCCAGAGCTTGTCGGAGAGGCCCGCCTGCTCGAGCAGCGGCTTGAGCTTGCGGCAGATCGGCACGTGCGAGCCCGCCATCGAGGAAAGCGCGATCACGTCCGGATCCTCGTCTTGCGAGATGCGCGCGATCGCCTCCGGCGTCTGGCGCAGTCCCGTGTAAATGACTTCGAAGCCGGCGTCCATCAGGGCGCGCGCCACGACCTTCGCACCCTGATCATGGCCGTCGAGGCCGGGCTTGGCGAGGACAACCTTGACCGGGTTCATGCAGACAACTCCTTCGCGATCACCAGCTTGAGGATCTCGCTGGTGCCGCCGCCGATAAGGGTGAAGCGCACGTCGCGCAGATAGCGCTGCACCGGGTATTCCATGGCGTAGCCGTAGGAGGCGAAGACGCGCGCGGCTTGGTCGGCGACGCGCGCCGCCATTTCGCTTGCGAAGAGCTTCGCCATCGCCGCTTCCTTGTGGTGCGCTTTCTCGACATCGTGCAGCCAGGCCGCGCGGTAGACGAGCTGCGCCGCCGCGTCGAGCTCGGTCGCCATCTCGGCGAGCTTGTGCTGGATCGCCTGGTAGCGATTGATCGGCTTGCCGAACTGCTTGCGCTCGGCCGAATAGCGCAGTGCGGCGTCGAGCGCGGCGCGCGCCTGGCCGACCGCCATCGCACCCGTGATGATGCGGATCTCGGCCAGCGTCTTGCGTAGGTGCACCTCGCCGTCGCCTTCTTCCTTCGACAGGCGATGGCCGTCGGGCACGAAGCAGCCCTCGAACGCGAGCTCGGAGGTCGGCAGCGCCCAAACGCCCATCTTCTCGATCGCGCGCCCGATCCTCAGGCCCTTGAAGCCGCGTTCGACGAGGAAGATGGTGAGCTTCCTCTCCTCGCCCGCCTTGGCAAACACGGTAAAGAAATCGGCCACCGGTGCAGAGGTGACCCAGGTCTTCTGCCCGTCGAGCTGGTAGCCGCCCTGAACCTTGCGCGCGCGCGTGGCGATCGAGTCGAGGTCACTGCCGGCGTTCGGCTCGGTCATGCAGATGGCGCCGATCTTCTCGCCGCGCAGCGCGGGCCTGAACAGCCGCTCCAGGACGTCCGCATTGCCGAGCATGTGCAGGAACTTGGTGCCCATGAGCGACTGCATCGCGGCGCAGCCGGCGAGCGACATCGAGCCGCGAGCGATCTCCTCCAGCGCGACGCAGAACTCGGAGAGCTGCATGCCGCTGCCACCGACCGCCTCCGGATAGCGCATGCCGAAAAGGCCCATGGCCGCCAGCTCTCCGAACAGCTCGCGCGGGAAGGCGTGCGCCTCGTCGAGCGCCGCGGCGCGCGGCGCGACGCGCTCGTCGCTGAAGCGCGCGAACGTGTCGCGGACCTGCTTCTGCTCAGCGCTGGGTTCGAAGTTCATGCCACTTGTAGTCGATGACTTCCAGCAGCACGCCGTTCACCGCCTTCGGGTGCACGAAGCCGAACTCGCAGTCGCGGAACCTGCGCGGGCCGCCGATGAGCGGGTAGCCCTTGCTCTTCAGCTCGTCCATCGCGGCGCGCGTGTTGTCGACGTTGAGCGAGATGATCATTACGCCCTCGCCGCGCTTCTCGATGAACTTCGCGACGTCGCCGTTCGGCGTCAGCGACTCCATCAGCTCGAAACCGACGCCGCCCAGCCAGTAACGCGCCACCCTGATCTTCTCCGGCTCGTCGATGTAAGCGTCGTCGGGCTTGTCCTTGCCGAGGATCGGCTCCCAGATCTTGCGCGCCGCCTCGAGATTGCGGACCGCGATGCAAATATGATCGATCTTGTTCGCCTTCATGCGACCCTCATGATTTCGGCGCGCACTGCTTCGCGCTGCACCTTGCCGAGCGCGCTGCGCGGCAGCCGCTCGAGGAAGCGTACTTCGCGCGGGTGCTTGTAGCGTGCGATGCGCCCCTGGAACAGCGCAAGCGCTTCAGCTTCGGTCATGCGGCAGCCGGACTTGAGCACGATCGCGGCGGCGACGACTTCGCCCCAGCGTTGGTCGGGCCGGCCGACGACGCAGGCGTCCTCCACAGCGGGCGATTCGAGCAGCACGCTTTCGACTTCGGCCGGATAGATGTTTTCCCCGCCGGAGATGATGAGATCCTTCATGCGCGCCACGACGTAGAGATGGTCTTCCTCGTCGAGGTGGCCGACATCGCCGGAGTGATACCAACCGCCGGCGAAGGCGCGCGCGGTCTCCTCCGGCATGTGCCAATACGAGCTCGCGATATTTGGACCGCGCACCAGAATCTCGCCGTCGCGCCCTGGCGGCAGCGAGCTGCCGTCTTCTCCGACCACGCGCAGCTCGCAATGGAGCGCGGCCGCACCGGCCGAGCCGGCCTTGCGCAGCGCATCGGGCGCGCGAACGTAAGCGGCGATCGGGCACGTTTCCGTCGAGCCGTACACCTGCACCACGGGAACCCCGCGCGCCGAGACTTTGCGCACGAACTCCCCCGGCACAATCGTCGAGCCGGTGGTGATCATGCGCAGGCTGGAGAGGTCGGCCTTCTTCCATGCCGGCAGCTCCATCATCGCGTCCAACTGCGCCGGCACCAGCACCGTGAGCGTGATGCGCTCGCGCTCGATGGTGTGAAGCGTCGCTTGCGGGTCGAAGCGCGGATGCAAGACGATGCTCGCGCCGGCATGAAGCGCGGGCGTAGTGAGAATGTTTAGCCCGCCGACGTGGAACAGCGGCAGCGTAGTCAGCACGCGATCGCCGCTCGTGAGGTCGTGCATGTGCGTGCTGTTGACCGCATTCCAGGCGAGCGCGCCCTGCGAGAGCACGACGCCCTTGGGCGCGCCGGTCGAGCCCGAGGTGTAGCAGAGGAGCACCGGCATCTCCTCGCTTCCGATTGGGGCGGGCTCAGCACCCGCGTTCTCCTCCAGCGCTTCAATGCGCAGTCCGTCAAGTACCACGCCGGCAAACGCGGGCTCGACGAAAAGCACCCGCGGCGGACAATCGGTGAGTACTCGTGCGGTCTCAGGCGGCGCGAGGCGCCAGTTGAGCGGCAGGAACATCGCGCCAAGGCGCGCGCAGGCGAAAAGGAGGACGAGCGCGCACGGGTGGTTGAGGCCGAGAAACGCCACCGCGTCGTTCCGCCGCACCCCGCGTGACGCCAGCAGTGCGGCCGCCCGCCGGATACGGTTCGCCAGGTCCGCATAGGAGATGTCGCTTCCCTCGAAGCGGACCGCGACCGCACGCGGCGAGAAGCGCGCGTGTCGCTCGATCCAGTGCGAGAGATCCACGCTAGCCTCCGGACACCTCCAGCACGACGGCCATCGCCGTATCGCCCGCGGCGCAGCCGGTGAAGAGCCCGAAGCCGCCGCCGCGCATCACAAGCTCTTCGATGAGCTCGATCACGGCGCGCGTGCCCATCGGCGCCTGGGGATGCCCCCACACAAGCGAGCAACCGTAATTGTTCATACGCTCGAGTGGCACGCCGTTCGCCCGCGAGAACAGGATGTCGTTCACCGCGAACGGGTTGTGCGTCTTGATCGCTTTCAGATCCTTCAGCGCGATGCCGGCCTGCGCCAACGCACGCTGAGCGGCAGGTAGGGGCGCTTCGGGCATGTAGGCGAGCGGCGCCCGCGCCTGCCCGAACCCGTGGACGCGGATGCGGATCTTCTTGTCCCTGGACAATTCCTTCGCCTTGTCCGCGGTCGCCAGCACGATCGCCGCGTTGCCGTCGGCCGGGAAGGTCTGGCCGCCGTACGTGACGGTGCCGCCCTCCACCACCGGCTTCAGCTTGGCGAGCCCGTCGGCAGTCGAACTGCGGATGCCTTCGTCGCCGGTGAGCGGCGTCTTGCTGCCCGTCACTTCGAAGGGCAGCGTCATGAACCGTTTGTGGAAGCCTTCGTCCACCGCCTGCCGGTACTGGCGCTCGCGCAGCAGCACTATTTCGTGCTGCTCGGAGGTCGTGAGGCCGTGCTTCTTCGCCACGTTCTCGGCCGTTATTACCATGGCGTGCTTGCCGAGCGGGTCGCAGCCGAAGTTATCCATGACCCAGTCCTCGTGCGTGCCGGTGCCGCCCGGCCCGCGCGGGTTCGGGTAGTAGAGATGCGGGCCGTTCGAGGTGCGGTCGCAGGCCACTGTAAGGCTGACGCTCGACATGCCGCACTCGATCTCCTGTGCGCCGGCGAGCAACACGCGCACGCCGGTAGCGCACGCCTGCATCAGCGTCGGACCGCCGATGTGGCCGAGGCCGGCAAGCCCGGCGAGCCAAGGCAGCCCATAAAACGAGTGCTTCTGCGGCACGCTGAAGCCGAGGACACCGTGGTCGAAGGTCTTCGCCGGCAGGTCGCGTCGCGCGAGTTCTCTGCGCACGACGTACGCGGCGAACTCGACCGAATTGAGGTTGGCGAACGCGCCCTGCCAGCGCGCGAACGGCGTGCTCCAGTAGGCGCCGTAGGGAATTTCCGCCCTGTAAGCCATCAGGTCCCCCGGATCTTGTCGATGAGAATTTGCTTCGCATTCTCGAGGTGCGCGCGCATCGCCTCGGCTGCCGCATCGCCGTCGCCGGCGGCGATCGCCGCCGCAAGGCGCTTGAGGCCTTTCAACACGATGGCGCGCACCGCGGGCTCGTCGAGCGTGAACGCGCGCAGGTAGCGCACATGATCGGCGTACATTTGGATCGCGCGCACCAGCCGCTTATTGGGCACGAGATCGGTCCAGGCATCCCGGTAGCGGTAATTCGCTTCCATGAATGCGGTGCCATCGTCCGCCTCGTGCGCCTCGGCCATGCCTTCGAGGCCCTCGCGTAGCCGCGCGAGGGCCCGGCGATCGGGCTTGCTGGCGGCCACCTCGCGCAGCGCCTCCGGTTCGAGCATGAACCTGAGCGCGTAGATCTCCTCCACGTCGCGCAACACGAGGTTCGGCACCGTGAAGCTACGGCCTTCGGCGACGACGAGACCCTCGCTCGCGAGGCGAGCGAGCGCCTCGCGCACTGGCGTGCGCGACACGCCGAGCTGCGCCGCGAGCGCTGCCTCTTGCAGCGGCTGGCCGTGCGGGATGCGCCCGGCGCGCAGGTATTCGCGCAGCCTCGTATACACGCGGTCGCCGAGCGGCTCGGGGCGCTCGAGAACCTGCAGCTTGGCGATCAATGTCCTCCTCCCAGGAGGGCCGACTCGGTGAGAGCCGTTTGCGCTAGCTCAATAAGGACAAGCTCAAGCCCGGGTAGCGTGCTCTTCAGGCAGTGGCAGTAGCCGGGGTCCGGGGCAATGGTGCCGGCCGACATGACGTATACATTATACTGTATACTGTATTTTGGCAAGCCCCGAAATCCCGGATGCGCCTCGGCATCGACGTTGGCGGCACCTTCACGGACTTCGTGCTACTCGACGAGGCGACGGGGGCGAGCCGCAGCTACAAGTGCCTCACCACCCCCCGCGACCCCGCGCAGGCGATCCTCGACGGCGTCGGCGCGCTCGAGCGCGAAGTCCCGGGCTGCACGCGCAACCTCGAAGAGCTGATCCACGGCACGACGCTCGTCATCAACGCGATCATTGAGCGCAAAGGCGCGCGCACCGGGCTCGTCACGACGCGCGGCTTCCGTGATGTGCTCGAGCTCGGGCGCGAGATCCGGTACGCCGCCTACGACCCCTTCGCGCAGATGCCCGAGCCGCTCGTGCCGCGCGAGCGCCGGCTCGAAGTGAGAGAGCGCCTGCGTGCCGACGGCAGCGTGCTCGAGCCGCTCGATGCGGCGCAGGCAAGGCAGACCCTGTATGCGTTGAAAGCCCTGCAGGTGGAGTCGGTCGCGGTGTGCCTGCTCAACTCGTTCGAGAACCCGCAGCACGAGCTCGCCCTGAAGAAGCTGCTCGCCGAGGAGCTGCCCGGCGTGCCAGTCTCCATCTCATACGAAGTGCTGCCGCAGATCCGCGAGCACGAGCGCACCAGCACGACGGTGACGAACGCCTACGTGAAGCCGCTCACCGAGCGCTACCTGCGCACGTTGCGCGAGCGGCTCGAGCGGCTCGGCTTCCGCGGGCGACTGTTCATCATGCTTTCTTCCGGCGGAGTGACCTCGGCGGAAACTGCGGCTGAGTTTCCGGTGCGCATCATCGAGTCCGGGCCGACGGCGGCGGTGATCGCCGGCCAGTACTACAGCCGGCTCTTCGAGTGCCCGGAGATGTTCTGCTTCGACATGGGCGGCACGACGGCCAAGTCCTGCCTGATCCAGAACGGCGTCGCCGGTGTCGTGCCGAGCTTCGAAGTCGGCCGTGTGCAGCGCTTCCAGAAAGGCAGCGGGCTGACCATCCAGGTGCCGGTGGTGGATCTCATGGAAATCGGCGCAGGCGGCGGCAGCGTCGCGCGCGTGAGCCGCCTCGGCACGCTGCAAGTCGGCCCGGAGAGCGCGGGCGCCGAGCCGGGACCCGTCTGCTACGCGCGCGGCGGCGGCGAGCCGACCGTCACGGATGCGGATCTCCTGCTCGGCTACCTCGATGCCGACTACTTCCTCGGCGGCACGATGAAGCTCGACGCCGCGGCCGCGCGCCGGGCAATCGAGGAACGCATCGCCAATCCGCTCGGCGTGCCGTTCGTGCAGGCGCTGTGGGGCATCCACGATCTCGTCAACGAAATCATGGCCGCCGCGGCGAAGACGCACATCGCCGAGCGCGGCGGCAACCCGCAGCTCGTCACCGTGGCGGCGTTCGGCGGCGCGGGGCCCGTTCATGCATACGGCCTTGCGTGCAAGCTTGGCGCACCGCGCCTCGTCGTGCCCCCCAACGCGGGCGTCGGCTCGGCGCTCGGCTTCTTCACCGCGCCGCGCGCCTTCGATCTCGTGCGCAGCCACAAGGTAGCCTTCTCCACGGCGGACTTCGCCGCGCTGGAGAAGCTCTTTCGCGAGCTCGAGGCCGAGGGCGAGCGCACGCTGCGCAAGGCGGGCGCCGAAGGCCCCGTCGAGTTCACGCGCTCGGTGGAGGCGCGCTTCATCGGCCAGGGCGCCGAGACGGCGCTCGCCGTGCCGCCGGGCGACTTCGGAAAACTGAACGCCGCCGAGTTGCGCCGGCGCTTCGATGAGACCTATGTGCGGCTTTACGGCCGCACCTACCCCGAGTCGCCAGTCGAGTTCGTCAACTTTTGCGTGCGCGCGAGTTTGCCGGTGAAGCTGCTTTCGCTGCCGAAAATAACGACCACCGGGCGCCTGGCGGATGCGATCAAAGGCGAGCGCAGCGCCTACTGCGCCGTCGTCAAAGGGTTCATTCCGCACACCGTTTACGACCGCTACCAGCTCGCGCCCGGCGCGCAAATCGCCGGGCCGGCAATCGTTGAGGAGCGCGAGTCTACGGTGATCGTCGGCGCCGCCGGCAAGGGCCGCATCGACGAATACGGTTTCCTCTGGATCGACGTCGCCCAATGACTCGCAAATTCGACCCGATCGCGCTCGAAATCCTCTGGCGGCGGCTGGTTTCGATCGTCGACGAGTCCGACGCCGCGGTGGCGCGAACCGCGTTCTCGAGCCTGCTACGCGATGCGCACGACTACACTTGCATGTTTACCGATTCGCAGGGGCGCGAGCTCGCGCAGGGCACGCTAGCGACGCCCGGCCAATCGGGCGCGATGGCGCTCGGCATCCGCAAGCTCGTGCAAGGGATGCGACGCGAGTCGCTCGCGCCCGGGGACATCTTCATCACCAATGATCCCTGGGCGCTCGCCGGCCACCTGAACGACGTCTGCGTGCTAAGCCCCGTGTTCCATCGCGGGCGCGTCGCTGCCTTCACCGCCTGCATCCTGCACCACTCGGACATCGGCGGCCGCGTCGCCTCGGACAACCGCGAGGTGTTCGAGGAAGGGCTCTTCATACCGCTCGTCAAGCTTTACGCGGGCGGCACGCTCAGCCAGGGCGTGCTCGACATGATCCTTGCCAACGTGCGCACGCCCGAGCAGGTGGCGGGCGACATCCGCTCGCAGATCGCAGCGAACCACGTGTGCGCCGAGAAGATCGTGCGCATGCTCGAGCAGTACGCGCTGCCGGATCTGGATGGGCTCGGCGAGGAGATCATCCGCGCGAGCGAGGCGAGCATCCGCGCCTCGATCACACGCGCTCCCGCCGGCGTCTACCGCGCCGAAGGCGTGATCGAACAGATGGCGGGCCATGCCGACGTGCGCATCCCGTGCACCGTCACCATCAAAGGCAGCGACATCACCATCGACCTGAGCGGCGCCTCGCCGCAGGTCGACTGGGGCGGCAACGTGGTCTACAACTTCACCTACGCCTACGTGCACATGGCGGTGAAGAGCATCTTCGATCCGGAGATTCCGAACAACCACGGCATCGCGGCGCCGATCCGGCTGATCGCGCCCGAAGGCACGGTGGTGAACTGCCGCTTCCCTGCAGCCGTCGCGGCGCGCATGCAGATCGGCCACTTCGTCACCGAAGTGATCTATCGCGCGCTCGCGAAGGCGCTACCCGAGCGCGTGGTCGCCGCGGGCGGCGGCACCCCGGCGACGATGCAGATATTCTACGGGCGTCGCGGCGACGGCCGGCCGTTCCACACGGTGCTGATCCGCGGCGGCGGGCTCGGCGCGAGCGCCGAGCGCGACGGCGAAGGGTCGTTCATCTTCCCCGCCAACGGTGCGAACACGCCGGTCGAAATCCTCGAGAGCGACGCGCCGCTCATCGTGGAGCGCCGCGAGCTCATCGCCGATTCCGGAGGCGCGGGCAAGCAGCGCGGCGCGCTCGGCCGGCGTGAAGTGTTCCGCGTGCCCGACGCTGCCTACGCGCCGCGGCCGCCGGTGAACATGGCGCTGCAATCCGGGCGCTTCCGCATGCCACCGGAAGGCCTCTTCGGCGGCAAGCCAGGCGCGCGCGCGCGGTTCCTCGTCAACGGCAAGCCGGGCAACCCGTACGGCCTGACGCAGCTCAAGCCTGGCGACACGGTCGTGATGGACTCGGCCGGCGGCGGCGGCTACGGCGATCCTCGCTGCCGCAGTCGCGAGGCGCTCGCGCGCGACGTGCGCGAGGGCAAGGTCACCGCGGACAGCGCGCAGCGCGACTACGGCTGCGTTGACCCGGCGACACGCTGCGAAGGTAGCGCCTAATGTTCCTAATCGGCCCGCGAAGGGGTTTTTCGACGACTTGTACTCTTCGTCCATCGAGTTCTAGCAATTTCTTGCAAGTCAGGTAGCTGTCAGGCGGGCTTCCCGCTGCCAAAATTCCCTCGAGGTAAAGCAGTAAGGGGAAAGCATTGTGTTAAGCGGGCTGTTTACGCGATCGGCGCAAGCGAAGGCCACGGTTGCCCTGAAGGAACTGAAGCTGGGCTGCCAGAAGCTGCTTTCGGAAGCGGGCACGTCCAACGGCGAGGCCGTCGCCGCCGAAGTGATCCGCCTGTGGGGCGAGCTGGATGACGCCGCTCGGGGCGCGTTCTTCGAGTACCTCGACGCGCTCGCACCGGAGAAGGAGCGCGTGCTGCAAGCGGCGAGCGCCTATGCCGCGGAGTCATCGCGAGAAAACATCCTCGAGCTACAGAGGGCGGTTTATCCCCCGCGACGAGTGCTCCTTCAGCGTCTCAATCGCGCGAGCGGCGGGGTGGCGACCGCCGTGGCGATGCGACGCGCCCTGGCTGGCCTCCTCCGCGACCGTCCCGAGTTGCGGGCGGTTGACGCCGACTTCAGCCACCTGCTCGGTTCATGGTTCAATCCCGGCTTCCTCTACCTACGGCAGGTAGACTGGAACTCGCCCGCCGCGCTGCTCGAAAAGATCATTCGCCACGAGGCGGTGCACGCCATCCGCGATTGGAGCGACCTGCGCCGCCGCCTGCAGCCCGACCGGCGCTGCTTCGCGTTTTTCCATCCCCAGCTGCCGGACGAGCCCTTGATCTTCGTCGAGGTCGCGCTTGAGGGGGCAATCCCGCGCAAGATCGCCCACCTCATCGAGGAAAGGCGCGCGGCACCGCGCGTGGGTAAGCCAGCCAGCGTGGCCGCCTTCTATTCGATCAGCAACTGCGAGCCGGGACTAAGGGGCGTATCGCTTGGCAACTTCCTGATCAAGCGCGTGGCCGAGAGGCTGCGCAGTGAAGTGCCTTCGCTCAAGCGGTTCTGTACCTTGTCTCCCGTACCCGGTTTCCGCAAGTGGTTGACGAAGGCGCGGGGCGTTGCGGTAGCCGAGGCGATCCGCACCCGGCACGGAGACGATCTTGGGCGGCTGGACGCTGCCGCGCGCGCAGGCGTACTGGAGCGGGACGACGAAGCCCTGCTTACCGCATGCGCCGCCACTTACCTTGCGCGCTACGGTGCGACGACGAGCGGCGATCCAGTAGCGCGCTTCCACCTCGAGAACGGCGCGCGGCTTGAGCGCATCAATCTTGGTGCCGACGTGTCGGACAAGGGGCTGGCTGAATCGCTCGGCGTGATGGTGAACTATCTCTACGACCTCGCCGCCGTCGAAGCTAACCACCACCGTTTCATGCAAGGGGAGGTAGTGTGTAGCCGGCAGGTGCTGTTGTCCATCCGGCGTTAGTTCTGGCCGAACAGAAACAATCCGTTGCCGGCTGACGGTAAAGGTCGAACTCAAGCGCTCGTGACGCTTTGGCGCGTCTCGCATTGCCAGAAATAATTTGAGGGGGCGTCCGCATAGCTGCCTGTTGGTAAGAATCCGCCTACCTCTGGATGCGCGGTCCTCCGAACGCCAGTTCCGCCGCCGCCGATAGCGCCGCCGCATGCGGCGAAGAATACTGTGCCGCATGAAGTTCATTTCCCTAAGGTCCGTGTTCCACGCTCTGAAAGAGCGCCGCTTTTGGGCCTTCTGTGGGGCCATGGCCACTGACGAACCCGTAGCTGTGGGCCCGAATCTCAGGCTCCTGTGAGCGCCGAGGATGCCGCGCGAAGGGTAAAATGCGCGGCGCCCGGGTGAGCGCTTCACACCCGTGCCGCCAGGCGGACGGCATCCGTGAGGTCGAGGACAAGATCTGGCTGGTGAGTTTCATGCACTACGACCTGGGCTTCGTCGATCACGAGACAGGGCGAGTTGAATGTCCTCGGAATAATCCGTCACCTAAGTGTCCGGAACGGACCCAGACGGTTTGGCGGAGAGAGAGGGATTCGAACCCTCGATACGGGTTTAAGCCCGTATAACGCCTTAGCAGGGCGCCCCCTTCGGCCACTCGGGCATCTCTCCGGAGGAGCGGGGATTTTACGCCAAGAATTCGGGCTCTGACCCGATTTACTATTGCTGGTCGAGCTCAAATGCCTTATGGAGCACGCGCACTGCGAGCTCGGTGTACTTCTCTTCGATCACCACGGTGATCTTGATCTCGGAGGTCGAGATCATCTGGATGTTGATTCCCTCCTCCGCCAGCGTGCGGAACATCTGGGCCGCGATGCCGGCGTGCGAGCGCATGCCCATGCCGACGATCGACACCTTGGCGATGCGCTCATCGGCCGAGACGTCGCGGCAGCGGATGTGCGGCTGCACCTGTCCCTTGAGGATCTTCAGCGCCTTCGCGCAGTCGTTGCGGTGGACGGTGAAGGAAAGGTCGGTCATGCCGTCGTGGCCCACGTTCTGCACGATGACGTCGACATCGATATTGGCGTCCGCGATCGGGCCGAGGATCGCGTACGCGATGCCCGGGCGGTCGGGCACATCGTGCACCGTGATCTTGGCCTCGTCGCGGTTGAACGCCACGCCGGAAATCACTGCCTTTTCCATCGCCATGTGGGGATCTTCCTCGAATGTGACGAGCGTGCCGGAGCGCGCCTCGTCCGCCACCGGCAGCTCCGGGTCGGTGAGGCTCGAGAGCACGCGGGTCGGCACGCGAAACTTGCCGGCGAACTCCACCGAGCGGATCTGCAGCACCTTGGAGCCGGCGCCCGCCATCTCGAGCATTTCCTCGAACGTGATGGTGCGCAGGCGGCGCGCCTCGGGCACGACCCGCGGATCGGTGGTGTACACGCCGTCGACGTCGGTGTAGATCTGGCACTCGTGGGCCTTCAGGGCTGCGGCGAGCGCCACCGCAGAGGTGTCCGAGCCGCCGCGGCCGAGCGTGGTGATATTGCCGTGCGCGTCCACGCCTTGGTAGCCGGCAACCACGACCACGGCGCCGTCCTTCAGGTCCTGCCGGATTCTTTCATCCTGGATTTCGACGATTCTCGACCTGGTGAAGGCGGAGTCCGTCAGCACCCGGACCTGCCAGCCCGTGTAGCTGCGCGCCTTGACGCCGAGCGCCATCAGCGACATCGACAGCAGGCCGATGGTGATCTGCTCGCCGGTCGAGGCGACCACGTCGAGCTCGCGCCCATCGGGCGGCGACTGCAGGCTCTGCGCGAGCGCGATCAGGCGGTTGGTCTCGCCCGCCATCGCCGAGGGCACGACGACTAGGTCGTGCCCGGCGGCCTTCCATTTCGCGACGCGGCGGGCGACGTTTTTGATCCGCTCGACCGAGCCGACCGAAGTGCCGCCAAACTTCTGGACGATCAGCGCCATGAAAAGGCGCTGAGTTTACAGTATGCGATTGAACCAAAGCAGAGATAGCGTCGCCGACAGCAGGACGGTCGCAGCGCCAATCGCGGAGAAGAGCGCGGTGACCTCCACCTGCTTCTTCTCCAGCACGAGCTTCGAGCGCAGCAATTGGTACACCTTCTTGAGCTCGGTCGCGGTGCCCGCGTAAAAATATTCCGCGCGCGTGAGATCGGCGATTGCCTTGAGCGACTCCTCGTCGAGCCGCACTCGCATCGACCAGCCCTCGCCGGCGAGGATCTGGCCGTTGTCGGTGCCCACGCCGACGGTGAACACACGCACTCCGCGTTCGGCGGCGAGGCGCGCCGCCTCCACCGGATCCGGACCCGCGGTGGTCTGGCCATCGCTCAACAGGATCACGGCCGCCGAAGCGTGCGAGCCGGGCGGGACCGGCTTCAGGTCCGGCTTCTTGCGCACGTCGAAATCGACCTGAGGGAAGATCGCCTTGAGCGACACGAGAATCGCGCTGCCGATCGCGGTGGCGTTCTGCAGCTGGAGCTGATCGATCGCCGCCAGCACGTCGTCGCGGTTCGCGGTCGGCGGCTGCACCAGCGCAGCGGCTCCGCTGAACGCCACTACGCCGACGTGCGTGCGGCGCGGCTGCTCGGCGACGAACGCGCGCGCCGCCGCCTGCGCGGCCTCGATGCGAATCGCCTGGCCGGCCAGAGAGCCGGTGAAGTACGGCGCAGCGGCCAGCAACGCAAGTAACACCACCACGCCAACAGGCAGCTGGCCGCTGGTAGCCGTTGCAAAGATCGCGCCACTGCGGCCTCGCGGGCGCCTGGACAGGCATTTCCCGCCGGGACGCGTTGCTATAGAACGTGGACGTTGTCTCATGGCGCGCGAGCACCATGGGGCGTGCAACAAACGAGCCGGTCCCTAGACGATGCGGTGAAACCAGGCGAGCGACAACGCCGCCGAGACTACCGCGAGCAGTGCAGCAACGGCAGCGAAGAACGCGGTAATTTCGGTCTTCTTGCGCTCGAGCACCAGCTTGGCGTTCAACGCCTGGTAGACCTTGTTGAGGTCGACCGCGTTGCCGGCGTAGAAGTACTCGGCATTGGTAATCCTCGCGATCTCCTTGAGCGTCTCCTCGTCCAGCCGCACGCGCATCGACCAGCCCTCGAAGCCGATGATCTTGCCCTCGGGTGTGCCCACCCCCACGGTGTAGACGCGCACGCCACGCTCGGCGGCCATCTTCGCCGCCATGATGGAATCGGGGCCGGTGGTGCGCTGCCCGTCGGTGAGCAGGATGATCACCGCGGACGCGTACGAGCCTGGGGGCACGGGCTTTCGAGGGGCGGCGGCAGCGGTTTTCTCACTCTTCCTGTTGCTCTCATATCCATAAGTGATCGCGCCGACGTCGATGCCCTCGTCAGGGAAGATGGCGGCGAGCGAGACGATGATGCCGCTGCCGATCGCGGTGGCGCGCTGCAGCTGGAAGCGGTCGATCGCGGCGACCACGTCCTCGCGGTTGCGGGTGGGCGCCTGCGCTACCGTGGCGGTGCCGGCGAAAGCGACCACCCCGATGCGCACGTTCTCGGGCTGCTCGGCGACGAACTGCTTGGCCGCGTTCTGTGCGGCGACCAGGCGGTTAGGCTCGACGTCGGTCGCGCGCATGCTGCCGGAGATGTCCATGGCGAGGATCACGGTCTCGTGCTGTGTCGGCAGCGTGATCGTCGCCTGCGGGCGTGCTATCGCCACGAGCATCGCGGCGAGCGCGGCGAGGAAGAGCAGCGGCGGAATGTGCCGCCTGATGCGTTGCCCGATTCCCATCGCCTCGCGCACGAGCCCGAGGCTCGCGTAGCGCAGCGCAAGCTTCTTCTTGCGGCGCAAGATCATGAAGTAGGCGGCGGCGAGCAGCGGCAGGGCCAGCAGGAACCAGAGCAGCTCGGGCCAGATGAAAGTCATTGCACGAGCTCCAGATGCTGCGGCATGGACGCGCCGGCCGCAAGGCGGCTACGGCGCTTGCGCATATCCGCAAAGCGCCGGATGGCGTCGACGAGATCGTCGTCGGTGGAGAGCTCGAGCGCGTCGACGCCGGCCGCGCGAAACGCAGCGCGCAGCTGCGCCTCGCGACGCTCGGCGGCTGCGGTGAAGCGCTTGCGGAACCCGCGGTCGTGGGTGTCGACGAAGATCTGCTCGCCGGTCTCTGCGTCCTGCACCACGAGCATACCGAGATCGGGCAGATTCGCCTCCAGCGGGTCGTGCAGCCGCACGGCCACCACCTCGTGTCGCTGCACGAGCTGGCCGAGCGGCTGCTCCCATCCAGGGACGCTGAAGAAGTCGGATACCACAAAAACGAGCGAGCGCCGCCGCATCATGTGCGCGCCCGCGACGAGCAGCTCCGAGAGATCTGTCGGCGAGTTTCGTCTCGCC
Source organism: Burkholderiales bacterium (assembly GCA_035762345.1). Classification (GTDB taxonomy): domain Bacteria; phylum Pseudomonadota; class Gammaproteobacteria; order Burkholderiales; family SG8-39; genus SCGC-AG-212-J23. Next base: position 88,276 of record DASTPE010000048.1, on the reverse strand, counting down.
GCCGGGCGCACGATCATCTTGTGCAGGAGCTGCAGCACGTGCCGCCGCCCGCTACGCGCCGGCAGCACCGCATCCACATCCTCGCCGTAGAAAAGCGCGCCTACCTTGTTCCCGTGGCGAGTCAGGACGCGCGCGAGCACGGCGACGAAGTCGGCCGAGACCGTGCGCTTGCGTACCTCGCCTGAGCCGAAATCCACCGAGGGAGACAGATCCAGCAGGAACCACGCCGTGATTTCGCGGTCCTCGTGGTATTCGCGTACGTAAGGCGCCTGCAGCCGTGCGGTAACGTTCCAGTCGATGTGGCGCACGTCGTCGCCGTACTGGTATTCGCGCAGGTCGGCGAGGTCGAGGCCAAAGCCGCGGAACAGCGTGCGGTAGTCGCCCTGCAGCAGCCCGTCGAGCCGACGGATGACCGTCCACTCCAGCCGGCGGAGCACCGCTTCTGGGTTACGCGCCTGCGACCTTGACATGCGTTTCGAGCGGCTTGGCCGGCGGGCGGATGTGCTGCATCACGCGGCCGATCAGCTCGTCGGGCGACAGCCCTTCGGCGAGTGCCTCGTAGGAAAGAACGAGCCGATGGCGGAACACGTCGGGTACGAGGTCGGTCACGTCCTCGGGCAGCGCGTAGTCGCGCCCGCGCAGGAACGCGAGAGCGCGCGCGCCCTCGATCACGTTGATCGGCGCGCGCGGGCTCGCGCCATAGGTGATGTACTTGTCCAGGCCCTTAATGCCGAAGCGCTCGGGCTCGCGCGTGGCGGCGGCGAGCCGCACCGCGTACTGCATGAGCGAGGGCTCGACATAGCCCTTGCGGCACTCGCGCTGCAGCGCGCCGAGCTCCTCGGTGGTCGCGACCGGGTGTGCATCGGGCAGCATGCCGGTCACCCGCTCGACGATTACGAACTCCTCCTCTTCGGTCGGGTAGTCCACTAGCACTTTCATCATGAAGCGGTCGACCTGCGCTTCCGGGAGCGGGTAGGTGCCTTCGGTCTCGATCGGGTTCTGCGTGGCCATCACGAGAAAGGGATCGGGCACGCGGTGGGTCTGGCCCGCGATCGTGACCTGGTGCTCCTGCATCACTTCCAGCAGCGCGCTTTGCACCTTCGCCGGCGCGCGGTTGATCTCGTCGGCCAGCAGCAGGTTGCAGAACACCGGGCCGAGCGAGGTGTGAAAGTCGCCGGTCTTCTGGTTGTAGATACGCGTGCCAACCAGGTCGGCGGGCACGAGGTCGGGGGTGAACTGGATCCTGCGAAAGGTTCCACGGATCGTCTGCGCGAGCGTCTTGACGGTAAGCGTCTTGGCGAGCCCGGGTACGCCCTCGACGAGCAGGTGCCCCTGCGCGAGCGTCGCGACCAGCACGCGCTCGAGGAAATGGTCCTGCCCCACGACGACTTTCTTCACCTCGTAGAGGATTTTTTCCATCAAGGTCGCGACGTTTTCCATCCGTATCCTCTAGAAAGGCGACAAGCCTACGGCGCCGGCCGCGTTCTCGATCGGTACCGCGAAGCCGATGCCGATGAACACACGGTGCTCGGTGGGATTGAGCAGGCCGGTCACAATGCCGATGACCTCGCCTTCCGGCGTGACGAGCGGGCCGCCCGAATTACCCGGGTTCACGGCGGCGTCGAACTGAATCAGGTTGGTCAGGACGCGCTTGCCGTCGGCGGTCTGGTACTCGCGGCCAAGACCCGAGATCACGCCCGCCGACACCGAGGGTCCGATGCCGAACGGAAAGCCGACCGCGACCACCGGCTCGCCCGGGCGCAGGCCCGCTGTCGAGCGCAGCGTGGCCGCGTACAGGTCGTCGGGAATTGTCTTCGCTTGCAGCACCGCGAGGTCATGTTCCGGCTGCACGCCGATCACGGACGCGTCGGATTCGAGTCCGTCGTGGAACGTGATCTTGATCGCTTTCGCGCCCTGCACGACGTGTAGGTTGGTGAGGATGACTCCCGTGTCGACGATCACCACGCCGGTGCCGCTCTGGTTCTCCCCGCCCGAAGGCACGTCGGCGTCCGGCGCGTCCGGCAGCCCGCGCACGTGGACCACCGAGGGCAGGATGCTTTCATACGCGTCAGCTGCCGTCGGCGGAGGCTGCTGCTCGTCGAGCATCTTCCGCACCATCGCCGCCACGTCGGCCTGCGTCAGGCCTTTCGACGGCGCGAGCCACCACGAAACCGTCGCGGCCAGGAGAACTGAAGCGATAACCGCCGCAACCTTCAGGCGCCGCGCATGGCGCTTATGCCATGGCGCGACTGCAACCGCGGACGAGGAAGGCGTGACTGGCGGCGTCGCCTTTCGCAACCGGCCGGACCTGCTGTAGACGGCGACTCGTTTCATGCCTGAATCTCGCGAGATTCTAGACCCACAGGGGGTGGAGAGTGAAAACTGGGCGCCGCCATGGTCCTCCCAGACGACAGCGACATGCAAGGAACAGTTCGCGTCTTCAACGAAGCGATGGCTTCAGCTCAGGCACTGGCTCGGCGTCAAGGCCGCACTGGCGCGACTGCGCGCTGCCGGAGTCCTGCTCGTCTTTCTGAACAACTTCACGTCGGCGATTCTCGAGGTCAATACGTGCCACGCGGGGCTGGTGGGTTTTTCGAGTTCGGTCTGAGCGTGGACGCGGTGCAGGTGTACAAGCCGCATCCCCGCCTTACCAAATGGCGCTGGACGCACTCCGCTGGCAGCGGCACCGGGATGGCAGATCCCGCGAGCTTCGTGCCGGCCCGCGCAAGTTGACGGCTGGCGGAGAGTGAGGGATTCGAACCCCCGAGCCCTTGCGGGCTAACGGTTTTCAAGACCGCCGCATTCGACCGCTCTGCCAACTCTCCGGCTTGAAAAACCCCTGTAACGCCCGCATTTTAGCCTCGCGTGGAACGGATAAGCGTTTGAAACTTCGGCGCGCTTTGGTAGTCTTATCGGCTACATAAAGGAGGATAAGGATGCAACCCGAACTGAAGCCAATCCGTACCAGCGATAGAGGGTTTGGCCGCGGCACGGCATACGAGCCTGCCCAGGACATCTCGGTCGCTGCGCAGAGCCAGAAGGTCCTGCGCAACACCTACATGCTGCTCGCCCTGACGATGGTGCCGACGGTGATCGGCGCCTGGATCGGCATGGCGACGAGCAGCATCATCATGGCGAGCCCGATCATCAGCTCGCTCGTCATGCTGGCGGTCGTGATCGGGCTGCAGTTCGGCATCGCTGCCAATCGCAACAGCGGGGTCGGCGTAGCGCTGCTGCTCCTGATGACCGGCCTGCTTGGCTGGTGGCTCGGGCCGATCCTGAACGTGGCGCTGTCCATGAAGAACGGCATGGCCCTCGTCGGCTACGCCGCGGTGGGAACCGGCGTGATCTTCTTCGCCATGGGCGCGCTCGCGCAGAGCATCAAGCGCGATCTCAGCTTCATGGGGAAGTTCCTGTTCGTCGGCATGATCGCATTGCTGATCGCCATGATCGCGAACATGTTCCTGCAGATCCCGGCGCTCGCGCTGACGATCTCGACGCTCGTGATCGTGGTGTTCTCGATGTTCCTGGTCTACGATCTGCAGCGCATCATGCGCGGCGGCGAGACCAACTACGTGATGGCCACGACCGGCGTGTACATGAGCCTGTTCAACATCTTCGCCAACCTGCTGCAGCTGCTGCTCGCGCTCGCGGGCGACAGGGACTGACGCCGCAGCAGCTCGAGTAGTGAAGCGCAAGGGCGCCTACGGGCGCCCTTGCTTTCTCTGTAGCTCCGCCAAGAGCCGTAGCCTCGCCGCGTCCGCCATCACCGCCAGCTGCCGGAAGATGCTCTCGTATCCGCACGCCTGCGCCGACTGGGTCGAGAGCTTGTGGCGGGTCAGCGCTCGAACCAAGCAATGCTTTCGACGTGCGCGGTATGCGGGAACATGTTGACCACGCCGGCGGCAGCGAAGTGGAAGCCTTTCGTGTGCACGAGGATGCCGGCGTCGCGCGCGAGCGTGGCCGGGTCGCACGACACGTAGACGATGCGCCGCGGCCAATGCTCCGGCAACGACTTCACGATCTCGACCGCCCCCTCGCGCGGCGGATCGAGCAGCACCTTGTCGAAGGGAGCGAAAGCCGCGAGGCTGGGCTTGAAGAGGTCCATCGTCTCGAACTGCGCGAGGAGCCCGTTGGCTGCCGCATTCGCTTGCGCTCTTTTCACCAAATCAGGATTGCCTTCGAACCCCACCACCAGGCTACCCTTCGCGGCGAGGGGAAGCGAGAAGTTGCCGAGCCCGCAGAAGAGATCCGCGACGCGCTCGCCGGGCTGCGGGTCGAGCAGCCACAGCGCGCGCGACACCAGCACCCGGTTCATCGCGAAGTTGACCTGGGTGAACTCGGTCGGCCGAAAGTGGATGCGCAAGCCGAACTCGGGCAGCTCGTAATAGAGCTCGCTCCGCGCCGGGTGGAAGGGATGCGCGCTCTCAGGCCCGCCCGGCTGCAGCCAGGCGTGGATGCGGTGCTGCTCGGCGAAGCTCTTCAGCAGAAGCTCATCCTGCGGGGAAAGCGGCAACAGATGCCTGAATACGAGCACCGTGGCGTTGTCGCCCGCGGCGATCTCGATCTGCGGCATCCGCTCGCGCACCGAGAGCTTTTCCACCAGGTTTCTTAGCCCCGGGATCAGCTGCGACAGCTCCTGCGGCAGGACATGGCATTCGCGCATGTCGGCGACATGGGTCGAGCGCCGCTCGCGGAACCCCACCATGGCGCCGCCCCGGCTCGGCACATGCCGCGCGGACAGCCGCGCGCGGCGGCGGTAGCCCCATTCCGGCCCGTACACGATCGGCAGCAGGGTCTCCGCGCGGACCTTTCCGATGCGCTCGAGGTTGTCTTCCAGCCAGCGCTGCTTCGCCGCCATCTGCGTGCGCTCGTCGGCGTGCTGCGTAGCGCAGCCGCCGCACACGCCGAAGTGCGGGCAGCGCGGCTCGCGCCTTCCCGGCGAGGGTTCGAGGACCTGCGTAGCCCGGGCGAGGTCGAACTTGCGCTTTCCGGAGATCTTTCGGGCAACGACCCGTTCAGTGGGCAGCGCACCTTCCACGAACACCACCTTGCCCTCCGGGTTGCGCGCGACGCCGCGGCCTTCGGCGTCGAGCGCTTCGACGCTGAGGATCAGCTCTTCCAGAGTGAAAGAAATTCCTGCCAATAAGGCTTGCCGGTCGCTTGCAGCGAGGAGCGGAGGAGCTGCGTCTCTTTTTCATGTTGTTCCTGCGTCAGGATGCCTCGTTGGCGCTGGAACCGCAGGAAGAGAAGGTAGGTGTTGACGCAGTCGCCCTCGCAGTAGTCGCGGATCTTCCTGATCTCGCCCTTGACGTAGGCGGCCCACACCGCCGGTCCGCCGATGCCGAGCTTGCCCGGCAGCCCGGCGAGCTGCGCCACCTGGTCGAGTGGCGCGTTGTTGCGCGGCTGGTACATGGCGAGCACGTCCATCAGGTCGCAATGCCGTGCGTGGTAGCGGCTCACGTAGTTGTTGTACCTGAAGTCCGGGTCGTCGGCGCCCTGGTCCCAGAACTTGGTCGCGCACCCGCCGCATAGCAGCGTGCGGTAATTGAGCACCGGCAGATCGAAGCTCGAGCCGTTCCAGGACACGAGCTGCGGCGTGTACTTGTCGATGCCGTCGAAGAACTTCTGGATCGTCGCGGCCTCGTCGCGCTCTGGCTCGCCGATCGAGAACACCTGCACCGCGTCGCCCTCGCGCAGCACGCAGCCGATGGCGATGATGCGGTGAAGATGCGGCGGCAGAAAATCGGCTCCGCTCTGCACACGGCGCTTCTGCAGCGCGATTTCGGCCACATCGTGGTCCGACAGATCGGCGGGCAGGTCGTACAGGCGGCGTATGCCCGCGACGTCCGGGACGGTCTCGATGTCGAAGGCAAGAAGCGGAGTCAGTCTGGGAAAACTCCCGTCGTGAGATAGCGGTCGCCGCGGTCGCAGACGATGGTGACGATGACCGCGTTCTTCAGCTCCCTCGACACGCGCAGCGCGACGTGCACCGCCCCGCCGGAGGAGATGCCGGCGAAAATGCCCTCTTCCCGCGCCAGGCGCCGGGTCATGTCCTCGGCCTCGGCCTGCGACACGTACTCGAGCCGGTCGACGCGCGCCTTGTCGTAGATCTTGGGCAGGTAGGCCTCGGGCCACTTACGGATGCCAGGGATCTGAGAGCCCTCCTGCGGCTGGCAGCCGATGATCTGAATGCGCGCGTTCTTCTCCTTGAAGAAGCGCGAGCAGCCCATGACGGTGCCCGTCGTGCCCATGCTCGAGACGAAGTGCGTGATGCGCCCTTCGGTGTCGCGCCAGATCTCCGGCCCGGTGGTTTCGTAATGCACGCGCGGGTTGTCCGGGTTGGCGAACTGGTCGAGCATCGTGCCTTTCTTCTCGCGCACCATGCGCTCGGCGAGGTCGCGCGCCGCTTCCATGCCGCCTTCGCGCGGCGTGAGGATGATCTCGGCGCCGAACGCACGCATCGTCTGCCGACGTTCGGCCGACAGGTGCTCCGGCATGATGAGCACCATGCGGTAGCCGCGGATCGCCGCCGCCATGGCGAGCGCGATGCCGGTGTTCCCCGAGGTCGGCTCGATGAGCGTGTCGCCCGGCTTGATGTCGCCGCGCCGCTCGGCGTGGCGGATCATCGAGATCGCCGGCCGGTCCTTCACCGAGCCTGCCGGGTTGTTGCCTTCCAGCTTTGCGAGCAAAACATTGCGCTCAGAGCCCGGCAGGCGCTGCAGCCGCACGAGCGGCGTGTTGCCGATGAAATCCTCGACCGTCTTCTTCATCTCTTCTGCAGCTCGGCGACGTACGCGGCCACGCCCTGCTCGACCGGCCGGAAATCGGCCGCGTAGCCGGCCGTGCGCAGGCGCGCGAGGTCGGCTTCGGTGTAGCTTTGATACTTGTCGGCGAGCCCGGCCGGAAAGGGGATGTACTCGATCAGAGCCTTCTGCACCATCTCCTTCACCGAGAGCCGCGTCCCCTGCACCGCGTTGATCACCGCGGCCGCGAGCTCGTTGAAGGTCTGCGCGCGCCCCGTGCCGCAGTTGAACACGCCCGAGACCTCGCGCCGCTCGAGCAACCACAGATTCACGTCGACGACGTCCTCCACGTAGACGAAGTCGCGCCGCTGCTCGCCGTCGGCGTAGCCGCCCGAGCCTACGAAGAGCTTGACCTTGCCGCCGTTCAGAAGCTGCTGGTACGCGTGGTATGCGACCGAGGCCATGCGCCCCTTGTGCTGCTCGTTCGGCCCGTACACGTTGAAGTAGCGCAACCCGGCCACCTGGGACGTCCTCGTGTCCAGCATCCTTCTCACGTACTGATCGAACAGAAACTTCGAGTAGCCGTAGACATTGAGCGGCTTCTCGCAGCTCCGCTCCTCTCGAAATTCCGGGCCCGCGCCGTACACCGAGGCCGAAGAAGCGTAGATAAACGGCACCTCCTCGTCCTGGCACCAGTCGAGCAGCCGCCGGGAATAGGTGTAGTTGTTGTCGAGCATGTAGCGCCCGTCGGTCTCCATCGTGTCGGAGCACGCGCCCTGATGGAATACCGCCGCGACCGCGCCGTCGAAGCGCTCAAGGTGCGCGATGAACTCGGCCTGGTCGAGGTAGTCGGCGATCTCGGCGCCGGCGAGGTTGCGGAACTTGTCCGCGCGCGCGAGGTTGTCCACCGCAATGACGTCGGTGACGCCGCACCGATTAAGCCCCTCGACGAGCTTGGAGCCGATGAAACCGGCCGCGCCGGTCACGATGCAATACATGGTTCAGCGAGCCCCGAAGAGTTCCTCATGTCTTACCGCCGCGGTGCCGAGCTTGCCGACGACGATCCCGGCGGCGCGGTTGGCAAGGCCCACCGCGGCATCGAGCCTCGCCCCCGACGCGAGCATCACGGCGAGCGTAGCGATCACCGTATCCCCCGCCCCGGTCACGTCGAACACTTCGCGCGCCTCGGCCTTGATTGTCGTCGCCCCGTTCCTCGCAAACAAGGTCATGCCGTCTTCGCCACGCGTGAGGAGCAGCGCTTCCAGCCCCAGCTTCTCGCGCAGCGCCTGGGCGCGGCTCTTCAAGTCCTTCTCGTCCTTCCAGGTGCCGACTACCTCGCGCAGCTCGGCGAGGTTCGGCGTGAGGATGCTTGCGTTCTTGTAGCGCGAATAGTCGTCGCCCTTCGGGTCGACGAGAACGCGCTTACCCGCGCGGCGGGCGGCTCGGATCATCTCCACGATGTGGGCGAGGCCACCCTTGCCGTAGTCCGACAGCAGGACCACGTCGCAATCGGGGAGCGCGCGCTTGAATTCCTCGAGCTTCAAGGCGAGCACTTCGCGCGAGGGCGGTCGTTCGAAGTCGATGCGCAGGAGCTGCTGCCGCCTGGCGATCACCCGCAGCTTCTGCGTCGTGCTCAGGCTGCGGTCGCGGTGCAGGTTCGCTTCGATGCGTCTTGCCTTCAGCAGCTTTTCGAGCGCCCGTCCGGGCTCGTCGCGCCCGACCACCGACAGAAGCCGCGTGCGCGCCCCCAGCTCCTTGCAGTTCCAGGCAACGTTGGCCGCGCCGCCGAGCCTCCGGTCCTCGTCACGGATCAGGACCACCGGCACCGGCGCCTCGGGTGAGATGCGCGACACATCGCCGAACCAGTAGCGATCGAGCATCACGTCGCCGACCACCAGGACGCGCGCATTCGACGTATCTATGCTTTTCTCCCGATCGGGTAGTACTCGAGGCCCATTGCTTTCAGAGCGGCCGGATCGTAGAGGTTGCGTCCGTCGAAGATCGCCGGGGTCTTGAGCCGCTCGCGGATCGTGGCCAAACCCGGGCTGCGGAACTCCTGCCACTCGGTGACGATCGCAAGCGCGTCGGCTCCCTCGAGCGCCGCCATCGCGGAGTCGACGATGGCGACGCGCTTGTCGTCCTGGAAGATCTTTCTGGCCTGCTCTCCCGCGGCCGGGTCGTAGGCGCGCACGGAAGCGCCGGCGGCCAGCAGGTCGGAAATCAGCGTGCGGCTCGGCGCCTCGCGCATGTCATCGGTATTCGCCTTGAACGCAAGCCCCCAAAGCGCGATCGTCCTGCCGCGCAGATCCTTTCCGAGCCGGGCCTTCACTTTTTCTCCGAGCACGTGCTTCTGCGCCTCGTTGACTTCTTCGACCGCGGCGAGCATACGCAGCGGCCTGCCCGCCTCGGCGGCGCTTCTCTGCAGCGCCTTCACGTCCTTCGGGAAGCATGAGCCGCCGAAGCCCGCCCCGGCGTAGAGGAATTGGTAGCCGATGCGCGGATCGGAGCCGATGCCGCGGCGCACTTCCTCGATGTCGGCACCGAGCGCCTCCGCGAGGTTGGCGAGCTCGTTCATGAACGAGATGCGCGTCGCGAGCATGGAATTAGCCGCATACTTGGTGAGCTCCGCGGAGCGCACGCTCATCACCATGATGCGCTCGTGGTTACGCTGGAAAGGCGCGTACAGCTGACGCAGCAGCGCGATCGCGCGCTCGTCATCGGCGCCGATGATGACGCGGTCGGGGCGCATGAAGTCCTCGACCGCGGCGCCCTCTTTCAGGAACTCGGGATTCGAGACCACGGCGAACGGGAACTTCGTTTCCGACTTCAAGAACTCGCGGACCTTGTCCGCGGTGCCGACCGGCACGGTGGACTTGGTTACGACGAGCTTCCACGACCTCATGTGCCTGGCGATCGTCCGTGCGGCGGCGAGCACGTGCTGCAGGTCGGCGGAGCCGTCCTCGCCGGGCGGGGTATTCACCGCGATTAGCTGCAGCTCGCCGTGCGCCACGCTTGCCGCCACGTCGGTGGAGAAGCGCAGGCGTCCCGCCTCGTGGTTGCGCTTCACGATCGGCTCGAGCCCCGGCTCGAAGATCGGAATGCCGCCCTCATTCAGGACCCGAATTCGCTCTTCATTGACGTCGAGGCAGAACACCGCGTTGCCCGCCTCGGCCAGGCAGGCGCCGGTGACGAGCCCCACGTATCCGGTGCCGATGACGGTAACGTTCATGCGATCTTCCTCATGGAGTCAGTTCAAATTCCTCGGTTCGGCGCGGCGGGTAGGTCTCCCAGCCGCCGCAGGCGGGACACTGCCAATGGAACTGGCGCGCCTTGAAGCCACAACTCTCGCAGCGGTAGCGCGCGAGGCGGCGCGTATGGCCGTGCACCAGGTTCCTTACCAGCTCGAGGTCGCGGCGCTTGTCGGCCGAGCCGGCCGCGACGATCTGGGCTTCGAGCAGGCGGTCGAGGCCGAGGAGCGTCGGGTTGCGGCGCAGCTCGTCGCGCACCAAGGCGTACGCCTGCTCCGGCCCCCTCGCCTCGAGCGTCTGCTGAAACACGGTGTCGAGCAGATCGAGCGACGGATAGCGCTCGAGGTACCCGGCGAGGAGCGTCAGGGCTTCCTCGGCGCGCCCGGCGTCGCGGTACGTTTCGATCAGGCGCTGGGCGACGAGCGCGAGGTACGCCGGGTCCTGCGATTCGATGCGCTTCCAATGATCAATAGCTTTCCCCAGCCTGTTCTGGCTTTTTTCGATGTCTCCGAGCAACAGGCTGGCGCGCACGCACTTACGGTTGGCCTCAAGCGCCGCATCGAGGTGCCGCCGCGCCGCGTCGGGCCGCGACTGTGCGGCTTCCGAAGCGGCAAGCTCGCACAGAAACTGCGCCAGCGCACGCGGGTCGGTCTCGACCTGCTTGGTCATCTCGATGGCGCGCGGCCAGTTCTTCTCCTGCTGGTAGATCTCGAGCAGGAAGCGGCGCGCGGCCATTCCCTGGCTCGTGCTCTCGAGCCGCGAAAAGAGCTCCTCGGCGCGGTCGAGGATCCCCGCCTTGAGGTAATCCTGGCCGAGCTCCATCTGCGCCTGAAGCTTCTGCTCGAGCCCGAGATCGGCGCGCTCGAGCAGGTTCTGGTGCATGCGGATCGCGCGGTCGTACTCTCCGCGGCGGCGGAACAGACTCCCGAGCGCGAAGTGCAGCTCAACGGTTTCGGGGTCGACCTTGACCACCTCGATGAAGGCTTCGATCGCCTTGTCGGGCTGCTCGTTCAGCAGGAAGTTCAGGCCCTTGAAATACGAGCGCGGCAGCGCGCGCGATTCGCGCACGATCTGCTTGATGTCGATGCGCGCCGCCATCCAGCCCAGCCCGAAAAACAGCGGAAAGCCGAGCAGCCACCAGTACTCGAACTCCATCGCTAAAGCGGCGTCACGGGCGGGGGCGCCGGCTCGACCGGTTTCCTAAGAAGCGAGATTTCCCTGCGCTGCCGGACGATCGTGCGGAGCAGGGCCGCGACACCGAAGAGCGCGCCGAGCGCGAAGGCGGCCAGCAGCGCGAGCACGAGCGGCGCCTTCAGCTCGAGGCCGAAGTAGAAGCGCAGCGCAATCGGCTCGACATTCTTTGCCGCAAACGCGACGAGCAGCACGAACACCACCAGGCGGATCGTCCAGGTGACGATGCGCATCGTGCGCGAGCGATGGGTGCGTTGGTCCTAGCGGACAGGTTGGGAAGCGCGCTCCCGCGGCGCGGCCGCGGCCTGCGGCGTCGTCGAGTCGACGCGCTCGCGCAGCTCCTTGCCGGCCTTGAAGTGCGGCACGTACTTCTCGGGCACCTGCACCTTCTCGCCCGACTTCGGGTTGCGCCCGGTGCGTGGCGGCCGGTAGTTGAGGCCGAAGCTGCCGAAGCCGCGGATCTCGATGCGGTGGCCGCCGAGCAGGCTCTGGGTCATCGCGTCGAGAATCATCTTGACCGCGTACTCCGCATCCTTCGCCACCAGCTGCGGGTAGCGCTGGGCGAGCCGCGCAATCAGTTCCGATTTGGTCATGGCGACCATCTCCCCCCTTGGCTGGCCTTATTGCTGCGGGTTGCCGTCTTTCTTGTCGAGCTTCGCGCGCAGCAGGGCTCCGAGGTTGGTGGCGCCGGCGCTGGCCGCCGCCTGCTCGGTGCGAAGCTGCTTCATCGCCTCGGTCTCCTCGGCGAGGTCCTTCGCCTTCACCGACAGGTTGATCGAGCGATTCTTGCGGTCGACGTTGATGATCATCGCCTGCACGCGGTCTCCCTCCTTCAGGTGCTTGGTCAGATCGTCGACGCGGTCGCGCGAGAACTCGGAGGCGCGCAGGTAGCCTTCGACGCCCCCGATGTCGACGACCGCGCCCTTGGCGTCGACCGACTTCACCGTGCCGGTGACCACGCTGTTCTTCTCGTGGCCGGCGATGAAGTTGGTGAACGGGTCGCCCTCAAGCTGCTTGATGCCGAGCGAGATGCGCTCGCGCTCGATGTCGATCGAGAGCACCACTGCCTCGACTTCCTCGCCCTTCTTGAAGTTCTTGACCGCCTCTTCGCCGGGCGAGGACCAGGAAAGGTCGGAAAGATGCACCAGGCCGTCGATGCCGCCGGGCAGTCCCACGAATACGCCGAAGTCGGTGATCGACTTGATCTGGCCCTTGACCTTGTCGCCCTTCTTGTACTCGCGGGCGAAATCTTCCCAGGGGTTCGGCATGCATTGTTTCATGCCGAGGGAGATGCGGCGGCGCTCCTCGTCGATCTCCAGAATCATCACTTCCACTTCGTCGCCGACCTGCACCACCTTGGACGGATGCACGTTCTTGTTGGTCCAGTCCATCTCCGAGACGTGCACCAGCCCCTCGATACCCGACTCCACCTCCACGAACGCCCCGTAGTCGGTGAGATTGGTGACTTTGCCGAACAGTCGCGTCGCTTGCGGATAGCGTCGGGCAATGCCCACCCACGGGTCCTCGCCGAGCTGCTTGAGCCCGAGCGAGACCCGGTTCTTCTCGGAGTCGAACTTGAGCACCTTCGCCGTGACTTCGTCGCCGACGTTGAGCACTTCGGACGGATGCTTCACGCGGCGCCAGGCGAGGTCGGTGATGTGGAGCAGCCCGTCGATACCGCCGAGGTCCACGAACGCGCCGTAGTCGGTGATGTTCTTGACGATGCCTTTCACGGTCGCGCCTTCCTGCAGCGAGGCGAGAAGCGCCTCGCGTTCCGCGCCCGCCGTCTCCTCGAGCACCGCGCGTCTGGACACCACAACGTTGTTGCGCTTGCGGTCGAGCTTGATGACCTTGAACTCCATGGCCTTGCCCTCGTACGGCGTGGTGTCCTTCACTGGCCGCAGGTCGACAAGCGAACCCGGCAGGAACGCACGGATGCCCCTCGCCATGACGGTCAGGCCGCCCTTGACCTTGCCGGTAATCACTCCCTGAATCTTCTCGCCCGACTCGAGCGCCTTTTCCAGCTCGAGCCACGCCGCCATGCGCTTCGCCTTGTCGCGCGACAGGCGCGTCGCGCCATAGCCATCCTCGAGCGCCTCGATCGAGACGCTCACGAAGTCGCCGGGCTTCACTTCGACCTGCCCCGCGTCGTTTCTGAACTCGTCGACCGCGATGACGCTCTCGGACTTCAGCCCCGCGTTCACCACCACGAAGTTCTCGTCGACGCTCACCACTTCGGCGGTGATCACTTCGCCGACCCGCATCTCCTTACGGTTCAGGCTTTCTTCGAAAAGCGCCGCGAAAGACTCTCCGGCGGCGGCTGCGGGCGACTGCGGGGAAACACTGGCCATGTAATGAAAAAACCTTTTCAAACCGGAGGCTTGGCCCCCGGGCTAAGTTGAAAACCGAGCACCGTCCTAGCGGTGCTCACCCGTTACCTTCTGCTGCCACAACTGCAATACCCTGTCGGCGACCTCCTCGACCGAAAGACCCGAAGAATCGAGCACTTGCGAATCCGGCGCCGGTGCGAGCGGCGCCACGGCGCGGTTTGCGTCCCGCGCATCGCGCTCCGCGAGGTCCCGCGAAAGGGCGCTCAGATTAGCAGCGATTCCTTTTTCTATCAACTGCTTATATCTACGTTGGGCCCTGACTTCGGGGCCCGCTGTCAAGAAGATTTTGAGGGGCGCGTCGGGGAAGACGATGGTCCCCATGTCCCTGCCGTCGGCGACTAGGCCGGGGCGGCTCCGGAAAGCCCGCTGCCGCGCCAGAAGGGCGCGCCGCACAGCGGGCATCGGTGCAATGTCGGAGGCGCGCTTGCCGACCTCCTCATGCCGGATATGGAAGCTAACCTCTTCATCTTCAAGGAATATCTCATCTCCCTGGAAATACACATCCATGCCCGCGGCCGCTGCCGCGATCGCGGCCTCGTCGTGTAGCCCCTGTCGCAGCGCAATAAGCGCCACCAGCCGGTACAGCGCCCCGCTTTCCAGGTAGTGAAACCCCAGCGCCGCCGCCACCCGCTTCGCGATCGTGCCCTTCCCCGACGCCGACGGGCCGTCGATCGCGATCACGGGAACGGTCATGAGATAAGGATGCTCTTCCAAGCATCAAAGAAACCGGGGAACGTCTTCGCGACACACTGCGGATCATTGATCCGGACCGCGACTCCGCCGAGCGCCACGAGGGCGAAGCTCATCGCCATGCGGTGATCATCGTAAGTGTCGACCGACGCACCTGGCCGCAATCTTCCCGGGACGATCTTGAGGAAATCTTTTCCCTCCTCGATTGTTGCACCCAGCTTGCGCAACTCCGTTGCCATCGCTGCCAAGCGGTCGGTTTCCTTCACACGCCAGCTCGCCACGTTGCGGATCGTGCTTGGGCCTTCGGCGAAGAGCGCGAGCACCGCGGTAGTCATCGCGGCGTCGGGGATGTGATTCATGTCCATGTCGATCGGCTGCAGTTGTTTTCCACCGGAAACTTCGATCGCGTTTTCGTCCATGGAGACACGCGCGCCCATCCGCTCCAGCACCTCGGTGAAGCGAATATCCCCCTGGACGCTGCCCCGTCCGACGCCTTCGACGCGCACCGGCCCGCCGCCGAGCGCGCCGGCGGCGAGGAAGTAGGAAGCCGACGAGGCGTCGCCTTCGACGAAGATCTTTCCCGGGCTCGTATACAGCCGCGCAGGAACGTGGAATGCGCGCCACGCGTCTCTTTTCACTGAAATGCCGAAACGCTGCATCACGTTGAGAGTGATCTCGACGTAGGGCTTGGAAATCAGGTCGCCTTGCACCTCGATCGTGGAATCGCGGCCCGCCAGCGGCAGCGCCATCAGCAGCGCTGTAAGGAACTGCGAGGACACGTCGCCTTTCACCTTCACCGGTCGTTCCAGGCGAATGTCGCCGGGATGGATGACGAGCGGCGGAAAGCCTTGCTTGCCCGCATAGTCGATGCGCGCGCCGATGGCGCGCAGCGCCTCGACGAGGTCGCCGACCGGCCGCTCGCGCATGCGCGCCACGCCGTACAGGCGGTATTCACCGCCGGACAGCGAGAGCGCGGCGGTGAGGGGGCGGAACGCCGTGCCGGCGTTGCCGAGGAAAAGCTCGGCCTTCTTGACCGGGAATGGTCCGGCAACGCCTTTCACGGTGTTGTTATTGAATGAAACCCCAAGGCGGGAAAGCGCTGCGCGCATGACGCGCGTGTCGTCGGCGTCGAGCAACCCGAGGACCTCGGTTTCGCCGCGCGCGAGGGCGGCGAGCAGGAGAACGCGGTTGGAGATGCTTTTCGAGCCCGGGAGCCGCACCGTACCGGCGGCGCCGCGCGCGGGCTTCAGCTCGAGCGAATCCATTTGTCGCGCGCATCGCGCGCTTCGGCGAACAGCTTCTCCAGCTCGCCTGGATTGTCGAGCAGCTTCCTCACCTGCTCGAGCTTGCTGGAAAACCTGGAAAGTTCGTCCAACAGCCTATCTCTATTAGCAACGCAGATGTCGCGCCACATCTCGGGATGGCTGGAGGCGATGCGGGTGAAGTCGCGGAAGCCGCCCGCGGCGAAGGAGAAGAGCTCTCGGGAGTTGTCGCGGTCGGCGACCTCGTGTACCAGGGCGTACGCGAGAAGATGCGGCAGGTGGCTCACCGTCGCGAGTACCGCGTCGTGCTCTTCGGCGTTCATGCGGTTGACGCGGGCGCCGCACGCTTTCCAGGCTTGTTCGACTTTCGAAATGGAATCGTGCGAGTTCTCTTCGACCGGCGTCAGCACCACCCGTTTGTCCTTGAACAGGTCCGCGCTCGCGGCCGCCGCGCCGCTTTTCTCGGCGCCGGCGATCGGGTGCGCTGGCACGAAGCGCGAAATTCCTGGACCGAGCGCCTTGCGCGCCGCGGCAATGACGTCGCGCTTCGTGCTGCCACCGTCGGTGATAAGCGCGCGCGCGTCGCGCAGCGCGCTAAATACATCGCCGAATTGCCCCACCGGCGTTGCCACGAGCACGAGGTCGGCGCCGCGCGCGGCGACGCCTGCATCCGAGGCGATCGAATCGATGATGCCCCGCTCGAGCGCGGTCTTGAGGTTGGCGGCGTTGCGGCCGACGCCGACGACATGCGACACCTGTTTCGCTTGCTTGAGGGCGAGCGCAAAGGAGCCGCCGATCAGCCCGACCCCAATAACCGCAAGTCTCATTCCTTCAGGGAAGCAGCGAGCGCCCCGAGGAAACGCTCGTTCTCCTGAGCGGTGCCGATCGTGACGCGCAGGTGCTCGGGCAAACCGTAACCGCCGCCGACCGGACGCACGATGACCCCGCGGCGCAGGAGCCGCTTGTAGATCTCCGCGGCCCTGCCTACGCGGATGGTGATGAAGTTAGCGTATGAGGGAATGTAGTCGAGCCCGAGGCGCTTCGCGCCCTCCTCGAGCTGGCGCATGCCTTGCAGATTCTCGGCATAGCTGCGCGCGACGAACTCCATGTCGTCGAGCGCGGCGACCGCCGCGGCGAGCGCGACGCTGTTCACATTGAACGGCTGGCGCACGCGGTTCATCACGTCGGCCACCGAGGCGTGCGCGAGCGCGTAGCCCACGCGCAGCCCGGCGAGACCGTACGCCTTGGAGAACGTGCGCGTGACGATGAGGTTCGGATGGCGCTTGATGAGCTTGACGGTGTCGCCGCGCAACTCGGGCGCCAGGTACTCGTTGTACGCCTCGTCGAGCACCATCAGCACGCGCTCCGGGACCCGCTTGAGGAACGCCTCGATCTCCTCGTAGCGGGCGAAGGTGCCAGTCGGATTATTCGGATTCGCGATCCAGGCGACATAAGTCTCATCGTCAATCGCTTTGGCGATCGCCGCCAGATGGTGGCCGTAGTCCTTCGCCGGGACGACGATCGAGCGCGCGCCGCGCGCCTGGGTCGCGAGCGGATACACCGCGAAGCAGTGCTGCGAGAACACCGCGGCGCGGCCCGGACCGAGGAAGGCGAGCGCGACCAGCTCGAGCACGTCGTTCGAGCCGTTACCAAGCACGATCGAGCTCATGTCGACGGCGTAGCGCCGCGCGAGCGCCTGCTTCAACTCGAAGCCGTTGCCGTCCGGATAGCGGGCGATCTCGGCGATCGACGCTTCGATCGCGGCGCGCGTGCGCGGGCCGATGCCGCGCGGGTTCTCGTTGGACGCGAGCTTTACGATCGAGCGCTCATCGAGGCCCATCTCCCGCGCCAGCTCGGAGATCGGCTTGCCGGGCTGGTACGGCGCGATCGAGCGCACGTACGAAGGCGAGAGTTCGCAGAGATCCATCAGCATGAAAACGCCACCCTGTCAGTTTGCGGCCGCCGGGTACGACCCCAGGACCTTGAGATACGGCGCGAGCCGCTTCAGTTCGCCGAGCGCCCGGGCCACCGGCTCGTCCTTCTGGTGGCCTTCGACGTCGATGAAGAATACGTATTCCCACAGCGCAGATCGCGCACGCGCGGGACGCGATTCGATGCGCGTCATGCTGACGCGGTGCTGCGCGAGCGGAGTGAGCAGCGCATGCACCGCCCCCGGCTTGTTCTCGGCCGACATGACAAGCGAGGTGCGGTCCTTGCCGGTCGGGCCCGGCTCGAGGTTGCCGAGCACAAGGAAGCGCGTGGTGTTGTTCGGGTCGTCCTCGATCGAGCGCGCGAGCAGCGCGAGCTGATAACGCTCAGCGGCGGCCTCGCCCGCGATCGCCGCTGCGCTCGCCTCGTCGGCGGCGCGCCGCGCTGCTTCGGCGTTCGAGACCACCGGCACCCGCTCGACCCCGGGAAGATTCTGGCTCAGCCAGCCGTTGCACTGCGCCAGCGATTGGGCATGGGAATAGATTCTTTTCACGGAGGAAATCTTCTCGGCACGCGACATGAGGTTCTGGTGCACTCTGAGCTCGATCTCGCCGCAGATGCGAAGCGGCGTCGCGAGCAGCAGGTCGAGCGTCCGCCCGACCGCGCCTTCGGTAGAGTTCTCCACTGGCACCACGGTGAACTGCGCAGCCCCGGACTCGCAGCGCCGGAACGCCTCGTCCACCGACGCGGCGGGCAGCGCCTCGACGGCGCGCCCGAAATGCTTGCGCGCCGCCTGCTCGCTGAACGTGCCTTCGGGGCCGAGGTAGGACACGCGGATCAACTCCTCGAGGCCGCGGCAGGCCGAGATAATCTCGCGGAACACCGCGGTCACCCGCTCGCCGGCGAGCGGGCCGCGGACCTTGCTGACCCTCTGCAGAATCTCGCTCTCGCGCTCCGGCCGGTAGGAGGGCGCGCCGCCCTTCAGCGCGCCGATCTTCTGCGCCAGGCTCGCCCGTCGCTGGACGAGCGCGGCGAGTTCCTCGTCCAGCGCGTCGATCTCCTTGCGCAGCTTTTCGATTTCGTCAGCCATTCACAGGAAGATAACGTACCGCGAGCACGCCAGTCAGGCCCGATAGCTCTTTCAGCGCCTCGGCCGGCACCGGACTGTCGGCGTCGACCAGCGTGTAGGCCATCTCGCCCTTCGACTTGTTCAGCATGTTATGGATGTTGATCTTGCGCCGCCCAAGCGCGTGCGAGATGCGCCCGAGCATGTCCGGCACGTTGGCGTTGGCGATCGCGAGGCGATAGGGCGCCTCGCGCGCCATGGCGGCGTCGGGAAAGTTGACCGCATTCTGCAGGGTGCCGTGCTCGAGGTACTCGCGCACCTGGTCGGCGACCATGATGGCGCAGTTGTCTTCTGCCTCGCGCGTCGAGGCGCCGAGGTGCGGCAGCGCGATCACGCCCGCATGCCGGACGAGGCCTGCGCTCGGGAAGTCGGTCACATACCATTTCAGCTTGCCGGCCGAAAGAGCTTTGGATACGGCCTGCTCCTCGACCACCCCTTCGCGCGAGAAGTTCAGCAGCACCGCGCCGGAGCGGAAGTTCTCGAGCATGCGGGCATTGACAAGGTGGCGCGTCTTTTCGCCCAGCGGGACGTGCAGCGTAACGAAATGGCTGGCGCGCACCAGTTCCTCGATCGAAGGCGCGCGCCGGACTTGCGAAGGCAGGCTCCACGCGGCTTCGACGGTGATGTGCGGATCGTAACCGTGCACGTTCATGCCGAGGCGAATCGCCGCGTCGGCGACCAGGCTGCCGACCTTGCCGAGGCCGATGACGCCGAGCGTATGCCCCGGCAGCTCTACGCCGGCGAACTGCGTCTTCCCGCCTTCGACGCGCTGTTCCAGATCATCCTCGGGAAGACTTCTTGCGAATTCGAGCGCCGGCGCGAGGTTCCGCGCCGCGATCAGCATGCCGGCGAGCACCAGCTCCTTGACCGCGTTGGCGTTCGCGCCCGGCGCGTTGAACACGGGCACGCCGCGCTTGGAAAGCGCAGCGACCGGGATGTTGTTCGTGCCGGCGCCCGCGCGGCCGACCGCGCGCAGTGACGGGCCGAACCCGAACTTGTGCAGGTCCTGCGAGCGCACGAGGATTGCTTCCGGATCCTTCGACTCCTTCACCACCGCGTACTTATCCGCTGGAAAACGTTTGAGCCCCACCTGCGCGATCTGATTGATCACCAGGATCTCGCATCTTTTCGCGCGGCCTTTAGCCATGCTTCTGCTCAAACTCGCGCATGTACTCCACGAGACGCCGCACGCCCTCTAGGGGCATGGCGTTGTAGATGGACGCGCGCATCCCCCCGACCGAGCGGTGACCTTTGAGCTGAATGAGACCGCGCTCGGCCGCGCCTTTGAGGAAGGGCTGGTCCAGCGCTTTGTCTTTCAAAGTGAACGGCACGTTCATGCGCGAGCGGTCTTCCTTGGCCACGGGGTTGTGGAAGAACTCGCTTGAATCGAGGTATTCGTACAGCAGCCTCGCCTTCTCAACGTTCCTCTTCTCAATAGAGACCAAACCGCCCTGCTGCTTCAGCCACTTGAAGACGAGCCCAGCGATGTACAGCGAAAACGTCGCAGGCGTGTTGAGCATCGAATCGGCTTCGGCCTGCAGCTTGTAATCCATGACGCTCGGCGTGCCTTTCGCCGCCTGGCCGATCAGGTCGTCGCGCACGATCACGATCGTGAGCCCCGCGGGGCCGGCGTTCTTCTGTGCTCCGGCGTAAATCAGCCCGAACTTAGGGACTTCGATCGGTCGCGACAGGAAGTGCGAGGATGCATCGGCGACCAGCGGGATTTCTCCCTGGTAGGGAACGGAGTGATACTCGACTCCCCCGATGGTCTCGTTCGAGCAGTAGTGGACGTAGGCGGTCTCTTTTCTTACCGAAAATTGCTTTGGGGCAACCATGAAATTTCGGTCCTCGGAGCTCGCCGCGATCGCCACGTCGCAGTAGTTCTTCGCCTCCTTGACCGCCTTTTTCGACCATTCGCCGGTCAGCACGTAGTCGGCCTTGCCCTTGCCGCGCAGCAAGTTCATCGGCACTTGCGCGAATTGCAGCGTCGCCCCGCCCTGGAGGAAGAGGACCTTGTAGTTTGCCGGGATCGCGAGCAGCGCGCGCAGGTCGGCTTCCGCTTCGGCGGCGATGGAAACGAATTCCGGGCCGCGGTGGCTCATTTCCATCACCGACATGCCGCTCGCGCGCCAGTCGAGCATCTCGTCGCCGGCGCGAGCGAGGACCTCCGCGGGGAGCATCGCGGGCCCCGCGCTGAAATTGAATATGCGGGACATCAGTGAACTGTGGGTGGAGGAGCTTCGGGAGGCGGTATCTGTTCCCCACCTTCGCCGTTCCCGCTTTCGCCCTCATTTCCCCCATTACCGCCGTTGCCGTTGCCGAGGTCGCGTTCCTCGATGCGCTCCATGCCGGCGAGCTTCTCGCCCGCGTCGAGCGAGATCAAGGTGACTCCCTGGGTCGAGCGGCCCATCTCGCGGATTTGGGACACCGCGGTGCGGATGAGCACACCGCCGGTGGAAATCAGCATGACTTGATCCTGCTCGTCCACCAGCACGGCGCCGATCAGCGCACCGTTGCGCTCGGACACCTGGATCGCAATCACGCCCTGGCCGCCGCGCCCATGGCGCGGGTAGTCGGCGATGGCGGTGCGCTTGCCGTAGCCGTTCGCGGTGGCAGTGAGGACCGAGCGCGAATCGTCCTTGGCGGCGAGCATGCACACGACGCGCTGGCCCTCGCCGAGGCGCATGCCGCGCACGCCGGTCGCCTGGCGGCCCATCGGCCGCACGTCGCTTTCCGGGAAGCGGACTGACTTGCCCTCGGAGGAGAACAGCATCACGTCGTAGCCGCCGTCGGTGAGGACGCAGCCGACCAAGTAGTCGCCCTGTTCCAGACCGACCGCGATGATGCCGCTCGGCCGCGGGCGCGAGAACTCGGCGAGCGGAGTCTTCTTCACCGTGCCGTGCGCGGTAGCCATGAACACATAGTGGTTCTCGTCGAACTCCTTTACCGGCACCACCGCGGTGATTTTCTCGCCCTCCTCGAGCGGGAACATGTTGACGGTCGGCTTGCCGCGGCTTGCGCGGCTGCCCACCGGGACCTCGTAGACCTTGAGCCAGTAGAGCCGCCCGCGATTGGAGAAGCAGAGCAGGTAATCGTGCGAGTGCGCGACGAACAGGCGCTCGATGAAGTCGTCCTCCTTCATGGAAGTCGCCATGCGACCCCGCCCGCCGCGGCGCTGCGCCCGGTAGTCGGCGAGCGGCTGCGACTTCACATAGCCGCCGTGCGAAAAAGTGACGACCATGTCCTGCGGGGCGATCAGATCCTCGATCGAGATGTCCTCGGCAACCGTGACGATCTCGCTTCTGCGCTTGTCGGCAAACTCCTCTTTCAGCTTGCGCAGCTCGCCGTCGATGATCTTCGTGATGCGCGCGGGCTTCGCCAGGATGTCCAGCAGATCGGTGATTGCCGCGATTACTTCGCGGTATTCCTCGCGGATCTTGTCCTGTTCGAGCGCTGTGAGGCGCTGCAGCCGCAGTTCGAGGATTGCCTGTGCCTGCTCCTCGGACAGTCGATAGCCTTCTTCCTTCAAACCAAAGTCTTGTGAAAGCCCCTCGGGGCGAAACTGCGCCGCGGCGACCTTTGCGACCAGGTTTTTCACCAGCTCCGAACCCCATGCGCGCTCCATGAGCCCGCGCTTGGCATCCGCCGGGCTCGGCGCTTTCTTGATGAGCTCGATCACCGGGTCGACGTTGGACAGCGCGACTGCAAGTCCCTCCAGCACGTGGCCCCGCGCGCGCGCCTGGCGCAGCTCGTACACCGTTCGCCGCGTGACGACCTCGCGGCGGTGCGCAATGAAGGCCTCGAGCAGCTCCTTGAGATTGAGCAGGCGCGGCTGGCCATCGACCAGCGCCACCATGTTCATGTGAAAGCTGTCCTGCAGCTGCGTTGTCTTGTAGAGGTTGTTGAGCACTACCTCGGGCCGCTCGCCGCGCTTGAGTTCGAGGACCGCCCGCATGCCCGATTTGTCGGACTCGTCGCGGATGTCCGCGATGCCCTCGAGGCGCTTTTCGTTCACCATCTCGGCGATCTTCTCGAGGAGCACGCGCTTGTTCACCTGGTAGGGCAGCTCGTCGATGACGATCGCCTGGCGCTCGCCCTTGCCGACGTCCTCGAAGTGGGTGCGCGCGCGCATCACCGCGCGCCCGCGGCCGGTACGGTAGGCCTCGTGCACGCCCGCGAGGCCGTACATGATCCCCGAGGTCGGGAAATCGGGCGCCGGCATGAGCTTGATGAGCTCCTCGATCGCGCAATGCGGCTGCATGAGCAGGTGCAGGCAGGCGTCCACGACTTCGCCCAGGTTGTGCGGCGGGATATTGGTCGCCATGCCGACCGCGATGCCAGAGGAGCCGTTCACCAGGAGATTAGGCATGCGCGTTGGCAACACGGCTGGCTCGAGCTCCTTGCCGTCGTAGTTCGGAGAGAAGTCGACGGTTTCGGCCCCGATGTCGGCGAGCAGCTCGGCTGAAATCTTTTCGAGCCGGCACTCGGTATAGCGGTACGCCGCGGCCGCATCGCCGTCGACCGAGCCGAAATTACCCTGGCCGTCGATCAGCGTGTAGCGCATCGAGAAGTCCTGCGCCATGCGCACCAGCGCTTCGTAGGTGGCGGAATCGCCGTGCGGATGGTACTTCCCGAGCACGTCGCCAACGATCCGCGCGCACTTCACATAGGGTCGGTTCCAGACGTTGTTCGCCTCGTGCATCGCGTACAGTACTCGCCGGTGGACGGGCTTCAGGCCGTCGCGCACATCGGGCAGAGCCCGCCCCACGATCACGCTCATGGCGTAATCGAGGTAGGAGCGCCGCATCTCTTCTTCGAGCGAGATGGGCAGCGTTTCTTTGGCGAATTGCTCCATCGGGAAGGGCTCAGATTTTATCATGCAAGCATCGGTTTTCCCTCTAAAAACAGCTTGTCCGGAGCGGTTTGCCTGTGCTTAAATCCGTCCACGCTTCGAGCACAAGAACGGGGAGGAAAATGAAAGCCCAGAAACCGCTCCAGCTCCTTTTCATCGCCGCCGCACTAGCTTTCATCGCCGCGTGCGCCACAGAACCGGAGAAGCCGGCGCCAAAGCCCGCCGCCGCGCCGCCCCCACCACCGCCGCCGCCCGTAGCGCAGCCAGCGCCTCCTCCGCCGCCGCCTCCACCAGCTCCAGTGGCGAAACCGGAACCGAAACCCGAGCCGCCGAAGAAGCCCACAGTGGTGAACCTCGCGTCGACGGGACTCTTCGAGTTCAACAAGGCGGTGCTCACGCCTGAAGCGCGAACCAGGCTCGACAGCGAGGTGGTCGCCAAGCTGCGCGACCTGAAAGACGTGCGCTTCATTATCGTGAACGGCCACACGGACCGTCTGGGCTCGGCTCAGTACAACCAGAAGCTCTCCGAGAAGCGCGCAGAGGCGGTGCGCGCGTACCTGGTATCGAAGGGCGTGGACGCGTCGAAAGTCGAGACGCTCGGCTTCGGCAAGACGCTCCCGGTCAAGTCATGCCCGGACCAGAAAGAGCGCAAGCAGCTGATCGAGTGCCTCAGCCCCAACCGCCGGGTGGTCGTCGAGATCCAGGGCACGCCGAGATAGAAGGAAAGCTCCTCAGCGCCCGCTGGGTCGTCCCGGTCGAGCCGGCGGGCGCGGTTCTCGAGCACCATGCCGTCGCAGTACGCGACGGCGTCATTGAGCAGGTTCTTCCCGCGACGGAAGCGTCCGCACGGTTCGCGCATTACGAGCAGGTCGCTCTTCCGGACCATGTGCTCATCCCAGGCTTGGTCAACGCGCATACGCACGCCGCCATGGCGTTGATGCGCGGGCTCGGCGACGATCTGCCGCTCATGCGCTGGCTCGAGGAGCGCATGTGGCCCGCCGAGCGCCGCCACCTTTCGGCTGACATGGTGCGCGACGGCACGTCGCTCGCCTGCGCCGAGATGCTCCGCGCCGGGATCACGTGCTTCAACGACATGTATTTCTTCCCCGAGGCCGCGCTCGAGGCGGCGCTGGGAGCGTCGATGCGGGTTGCGCTCGGCCTGATTGTGGTCGACTACGCCACGACTTACGCCTCCGATCCGGACGACTACCTGCGCAAAGGGCTTGCGCTACGCGACGCGAGCCGCGAGCAGCCGCTCGTGTCGTTCTGCTTCGCGCCTCACGCGCCCTACACCGTGTCCGACGACACGCTGCGGCACGTGGCGACGCTCGCCGCGGAGCTCGATCTGCCGGTGCACCTCCATCTTCACGAGACCGAAGCCGAAATCGAGCGCTCGCTTGCCGAGCACGGCGTGCGACCGCTGGAGCGGCTGCGACGCCTTGGCCTCCTGGGGCCAGGATTGATTGCAGTCCACGCCATACACCTCGAGCCGCACGAACTCGAGCTGCTCGCCCGCCATGGCTGCTCGGTAGTGCATTGCCCCTCTTCGAATCTCAAGCTCGCAAGCGGCTTCGCGCCGGTTTATTCGATGCTGAAGAACGGGATCAACGTCGCGCTCGGCACCGACGGCGCGGCCAGCAATAACCGGCTCGATGTACTCACGGAGATGCGCACCGCGGCGTTGCTCGCGAAGGCGCTCGCGCGGGATGCCGAGGCCCTGCCGGCGCATACGGCGCTGCGCGCCGCGACGCTTGGCGGCGCGCGCGCACTTGGCCTGGGCGCGCGCATCGGATCCATCGAGCCGGGCAAGCGCGCCGACCTCGCGGCGGTCGCGTTGCGCGGCCCGGAGCTCGTGCCCTGCTACGACCCCGTTTCGCATCTCGTATACGCCGCGGGCCGCGAGCATGTGACGCACGTTTGGGTGGACGGCAAGCTCGTGGTGCGCGACGGCGCTCTCGCGCATTCCGCCTCCGGCTTGGACACCCGGTGGCAGATCTGGCAGAATGCTTTCAAGGGTCCCCCAGGCTCTGAGAGCGAATAAATTTCGCGCAGCGGAGGAAAAATGAAGAAAGTCTGGCTGTTTCTCATCGCGCTCGCTTTTGCCGCTGGGTGCGCCACCGAACCTGAGAAGCCTGCGCCCCAGCCCGCCCCACCACCGCCGCCGAAGCCTGCGCCTCCGCCCGAGCCCAAGCCGGCGCCCCCGCCCCCACCGGCTCCGGAGAAACCGAAGCCCGCGCCCGAGAAGCCCAAGCCGGTCGCCGAGAAGGTCACGTTCGCTGCCGATGTGTTATTCGACTTCGACAAGGCAGTGGTCAAGCCTGAAGGCAAGTCGAAACTCGACGAGATCGCGAACAAGGTGCGCGGCATCAACCTCGAGGTCGTGATCGGGATCGGCCACGCGGACTCGATTGGCTCCGACACCTACAACCAGCGGCTGTCGGTGCGCCGCGCTGAATCGATCAAGGCGTACCTGGTGTCCAAGGGCATCGAGGCCAACCGCGTCTACACCGAAGGCAAGGGCGAGAAGCAGCCCGTGACCGCTGGCGCTTGCAAGAAATACGGCAAGGAGGCCCGCGGCAACAAGAAGATGATCGAATGCCTTCAGCCCGACCGGCGCGTCGAGATCGAGGTCATCGGGACGCGCAAGCAGTAGGCCCTCGTTTGGCAGCCACAGGACAACCCCGCTTCGGCGGGGTTTTTCTTTTCTAGAATGGCATGGTGAGGAACGTCGATCCGGCTGAGCTGAAGAAGTTCAGCTCGCTTGCGCACCGCTGGTGGGATCCCGCGGGCGAGTTTCGTCCGCTGCACGAGATTAATCCGCTGCGCATGGAATGGATCGCGGGCCATGCCGAGCTCGCCGGCGCATCGGTGCTCGACGTGGGCTGCGGGGGTGGCATCCTCACCGAGGCCATGGCGCAGCACGGCGCGCACGTGACCGGCATCGACCTCTCGGAGAGCGCCTTGCGCGTCGCGCAGCTGCACCTTCACGAAAGCAAGCTTGACATCCGCTACGAAGAGTCTTCCGTGGAGGATTTCGCCGGCGAGTTCGACATCGTGACGTGCATGGAGCTGCTGGAGCACGTTCCGCAGCCGTCGAGCATGGTTGCCGCCTGCGCACGGCTCGTGCGCCCGGGCGGGCGGGTGTTCTTCTCCACGATCAACCGCAACCCGAAGTCGTACCTTTTCGCCGTGGTGGGCGCGGAATACGTGCTCGGGTTGCTGCCGAAGGGAACGCACGACTACATGCGCTTTATCAAGCCCTCGGAGCTATTGCGTTGGAGCCGCGCAGCCGGGCTGCGCGTCGAAGAGATGATCGGCATGAGCTACAACCCGATCACGCGCCGCTACCGGCTGGGAACCGATTGCGACGTGAACTACCTCGTCTGCTGCGCGCGCGATGCCTAGCCGCGCGGTCCTGTTCGATTTCGACGGCACGCTTGCCGACACAGCGCCCGATCTCGCCGCCGCGGTCAACCGCATGCGGCTCGAGCAGGGACACGAGCCTTTCCCGCTCGAGCGCCTGCGGCCGTTCGCTTCCGCGGGCGCACGCGGGCTGCTGCATGCGGCCTTCGGCATCAAGCCAGACGATGCAGAATACAAGGCGATGCGCCAGGAGTTCCTCGACCTCTATGCCGAGACCTGCTGCGGGAAGACCGCCCTCTTCCCGGGCGTCGCCGAGCTTCTGCGTGAGCTCGCTGCGCGCGACATCCGCTGGGGCGTGGTGACCAACAAAGCAACGCGCTTTACCGAGCGCATCCTTGCCCACCTGCAACTCAAGCCCGACTGCGTCGCGTGCGGTGACACCACTCCGCACCTCAAGCCGCATCCGGCTCCACTCCTGCACGCGGCGGAGCAGCTCAACCTGCCGCCGGCTAGCTGCTGGTTCCTCGGCGACGACCTGCGCGACATGAAGGCCGCGCGCGCAGCCGGCATGCGCCCGATCGCGGTCGACTGGGGCTACCACCATCCCGAGAGCGGCGGGCCGGGCACCTGGGAAGCCGAACTCGTCATCGCCTGCCCCATGGATCTGGTCAAGCACCTGTGAGAGCCGTCGACCACACCTTCGCCGACATCGAGCTTCCCAAGCCCTCGGCGTCCGGCCGCGACCTGCTCGTCAGAGTCGAAGCGGTCTCGGTAAACCCCGTCGATTACAAGCAGCGCAAGCAAGCGACCGCGTCCCGCATACTCGGCTGGGACGCGGCCGGCACCGTAGAAGCGATAGGAAAAGAAGTCACCTTGTTCAAACCTGGCGACACCGTGTACTACGCCGGTGACGTCACTCGCCCAGGCTGCAACAGCGAATTTCATCTCGTCGACGAGCGCATCGTCGGACGCAAGCCAAGGACGCTCGACTTCGCGCAGGCAGCCGCGATGCCGCTCACGTCCATCACGGCGTGGGAGGCGTTCTTCGACCGCATGAAAGTGCAGGCGGGAAAGCGCATCCTCATCATTAGCGGGGCGGGCGGCGTGGGCTCGATCGGCATACAACTCGCGAAGCAGGCCGGCCTGCATGTAATCGCGACCGCTTCACGCCCGGAGTCCGTGGCTTGGGTGAAAACGCTCGGGGCCGACGAGGTCGTGAACCACCGCAAAAGCCTCATCGACCAGATCAAGAACCCGGTCGATTACATCGCCAACTTCAGCGGCGAGCTTGACGCATACTGGGAGGCCATGGCCAAGCTGGTTGCCCCGCAAGGCGCGCTGGTCGCGATTGTCGGCAACACGAAACCCCTGCCGATGGACGGGGTGCGAATGAAAAGCGCAAGTGTCTGCTGGGAGCTCATGTTTACGCGGCCGCGCTTCAAAACGACCGACATGATCGAGCAGCACCGGCTGCTCAACCAGGTCGCCGAGTGGCTCGATAGCGGCAAGCTGCGCTGCACGCTGAAGGAAACGCTTTCGTCGATCAACGGTGCCAACCTGCGCAAAGCCCACGAGCGGCTCGAATCGGGAACCATGATCGGCAAACTGGTTCTAAAAGGATGGTCTTGAATGGGGCTCGAACAACCCCATATGAGACAATCGCAACGATTCCGGGGGCGACCTGGTTTCGACGTGGGCAACGAAGCAGCGCAGGGCATGCCGAGGACCAGATGACCTCGCTAATCCAGTCTGGAAACACTACAAACGCCAACGACGAGCGTTTCGCTCTCGCGGCCTAACACCCGCGGGACGCTGCACTAGATTGCTGATGGTCTAGGCCCCGCAAGGGGTGCAGCGTCATTTACATCAGCCTCTCCCGCCGGTCTGGCCGCTTGGCCAGCGGGATCCGTCGAAGCGGCTAGCCGCGCGTCAGCCTGCCGGTTGGCGGGCGCAAGGCGAAGCTCAAACAACCAGGCTAAGCATGTAGTCCTGACTGTGTAGGGCTTACGGACGCGGGTTCGATTCCCGCCGCCTCCACCAATACCTTCTCTGTACATCAAGAACGTGGCTATGCGTGTTTGTCCGAATCCTGACACATGGGGGTGGCGCCCAATTACGATGTGATCGTTGTTGGCCTCGGCGCGATGGGCAGCGCGGCTGCGTACGCGCTCGCCGCTCGCGGGCTGCACGTGCTCGGCGTGGACCGCCATCAGCCTCCGCACCGCCACGGTTCGCATCATGGCGAGTCGCGCATCATCCGCAAGGCGTACTACGAGCATCCTGCCTACGTGCCTTTGCTCGAGCGAGCGTTCGCGGCATGGCGCGAGCTCGAAGAGCGTGCGCACGCGACGCTTTTTCGCCGGACGGGCGGCCTCATGATGGGCGCCCCCACGGGCGAGCTCGTGCCGGGCGTGCTGGCGAGCGCACGCGCCCATCACCTGCCGCACGAGGTGCTTTCGAGCGATGCGCTTGCCGCGCGCTACCCGCAGTTCCGCGTCGATCCGTCGATGATTGCGGTCTGGGAGGACGATGCCGGCATTCTCTATCCGGAGGCGTGCGTTCGGGCGTTACTCGAGGGCGCGCGCGCGGCGAAGGCCGACCTGCGCTATGGCGAGCCGGCGCAGGAGTGGACCTGCGGACCGGAAGGCGTGCGCGTGCGCACGCCGCGAGACCGCTACAGCAGCGGCGCGCTCGTGCTCACGGCCGGCGCCAGCATGGGCGAGCTCGTCGCTGAACTTCGTTCACATCTGCGCGTCGAGCGCCAGGTCGTCGCGCATTTCGCGCCGGCGAGCGAGCCAGCGGCCCTTGGATCGGGCCGCTTTCCGATCTTCTGTCTCGAAGAGCCGGGCGGTGCGTTCTATTATGGGTTTCCCGATCTCGGCACCGGCTGCAAGATCGCGCGTCACCACGGCGGGGCCATCGGCGAGCCGGACGACTTGTCGCGCCAGGCGACGGACGCGGACATTGCGGACATCCGCGGCTTCATGGACCGGCGCCTCCCGCTGGCGAACGGCGCGCTCAAGGCGAGCGACGTGTGCCTCTATACCAACACGCCGGATTTCCATTTCCTCGTCGACCGGCATCCGCGCCATGACGAGGTAATTCTCGCGAGCGTGTGCTCGGGTCACGGCTTCAAGTTCGCCTCCGTGATGGGCGAGATCATCGCCGAGCTCGTTCAGGGCAAGAGGCCGGCCTTCGATCTCTCGATGTTCCGGATGGCACGCTTAGGCTGAAATCTGAGCCTGAAGTTTTTTCTGCCCCGTGGGGCCTCGGTCGCTTCACCTCGATCCGGCTGCCCAGGGCCCTTTTCATTTGTACGGCCTGACGGCCTAAACCTGGCGGCACTCCTTAAGGTGTCAAAAGCAGAGCTGCACCGTGCGCGGGAGGTTCCCGTCGGAGTAGTTCCGGATCATGCAGCTCATCGCCTCGGCGAGGTCCGCGCCAAGAACAACGAGCAGCGCGACGACCACGCCAATGACCAGCAACCCGATGACCAACTCACGCATGAGAACTAAGAACGCACATTACCAAGCCATCTCATAGTACTGCTGTCAGTGTTTGTTGGCTCTCATGGCACGACAACACGGCTCTGCCTAACCGTGGCACTCCCCTGGGTTCGTCGGGGAGGGCACGTTTTGCTCGACAGCAGATCGCACCGGCCTCAGGTTTCCGATCTCAAAGTTTCTGACTATGCAGGTCGCCGCCTTGGCGTGCTGCTGAACGAACGGGCGGATTACATCGGCCTCGTAGTTGGCCCATACAACAACGAGCAGCAAAACGACGAGAATCCCGTCGCGCACCATCGCCTAACCAAAATAACGGAGAATCAAAAAGGCACATTACCAAGCCCTTCCCTTCACCTGTGTCAGCCTTTGTTTAGTCTCATGGCACGACCCCACTACTCGTAGTGGGCGTGGACCCGATCTAGTAGTTCTCTACTCTGGCGCGGGCCGGACTGTCTACTTGCAAGTTCCAACAGCGTTTGAAGGCTGAAGCGAACGCCATCGCAGCCCTGTTGCTCGCAGACTGCTAACCGCTAAGAGCATGCACGTCACGCCTCCTCGCAGTGCCACTCCTGAACCACCGCATAATTCGGTCACAGTGGCGTCTGCGGGATGGACTCGACGTATCGGCCAAGAAGCGTAGAGCTAACGTCCCCCGAGAATTGCGCACTGGCACCCGGAAGCCGCCTCGCCGCTCGGACGAGACACCGTCCGAAATACTGCGCACCCCCCCCCGAAAGGAGATCCTTATGACCGATAGATCTGAAGAAGACAGGCACGCACGACGACGAGCGAATCAATGTAGACCGGGACCATGAGGTGCGCTATTGGGCCGAGAAGTTTGGCGTATCTGGGGAGCAGCTACGCCAAGCCGTTCAGGCTGCCGGACCAATCGCGAAGGGACGTTCTGCGGCATCTCATGGGGCCGTTCTAGCTCAAGATCTCCTTCGTCATTTCGGCGCGAACTCGCGTTGTCGCGGATCGTCGGACACTGAGAGTCGCCAGGTGTGGCGGCACTCAGCGACTCGGCTGCGCTTGTGCAAGCCATTCCTATTTTCGAAATCGCCTTCGGACCCATGCCGTCACCAAGCCCGCGCCGTACACCAGTGCGCTCGGTACCAAAACGACTAGAACATAGGCTCCGAGCCATATAGCCTGCTGTTTGCGCAGCTCGCCAAGCTCACGATCCCACCCAGCTAAGGTCACCTCTAAACGATTTCCGGGCTCTTGCATTCCTGAGGCTAACCCTCTTGCGAGCGACATTACCTCCTCGTCAGACAGATTGCGGACTACCATCTTCATACTCTCGTAATCGTTCCACAAAGGAGTCCGAACAAATCCGTATCTTGTGTACAGCGCGATATCGCTTCTGAGCATCCTCGCTTGCGTCCGATCTATCTTGTCCTTAGTGGGGAATTGGTCCTTTAAGTAGAACATGGGCGCGCACAATGCCCAGACCGCGGTTGCAGCAACCCATA
Organism: Burkholderiales bacterium; assembly: GCA_035762345.1. GTDB lineage: Bacteria > Pseudomonadota > Gammaproteobacteria > Burkholderiales > SG8-39 > SCGC-AG-212-J23. The sequence continues at coordinate 56,498 of DASTPE010000048.1, read as the reverse complement.
ATTTCTGCCAGTCGTTCAGGCGCATTGGCCTCTTACTTCATAAAAAAGCGCCGAGAATTCCCGTTGCATATCGCCCTTCGCGAACGTAACTCGCTTCAGTGTACGCCGAGGAAGCCCCGCTTGAGCCGCGTTCGGCTCTGAGCGCGCAATTTGAAGGACACATGCCAGGGCGAGGCTGTGTAGCGCTGAAGTTCCGGTATGAGGTGCCAACATGACGCGCAGAGGCCTGCTGCATACAGAAACCCCGCTTTACATCCCGACGGCTGCGTCGATAGATTTAGATTTCCCCATTCTCCGAGGCTGCATCCCCTCGCTCGGAGATCAAAGCCCCGCAAGACTGGACCCGTCCGGGGCTTTTTCTTTTATGGCACGCGCAGTCGAAGATCGCGCGTAGTCAATCGCGCTCTACTTGCGGGGTTTCCTTTGGGCTTTTCTTGCGGGTGAAGTCGTCAGCGCTGCGGGCCGCGCGCGAGCATGTCTAGCGCTACTATGTAGACACCGGCCCGCGCTGTCGCTCTGCCTTGCACCCACTCGTGCACGTCCTCCGATCTCACGTCGAGGTGCTGTGCAAGCGTATCTTCATCCCCTGCAACTTCGGCCGCGCGTCTGAGAATTTCGCAATGGATACTGTCGCTGACCATGCGAACAAAGATTCTTGCCCCTACAGACCCTACGCGTGTATCGCTTCAAGACGATGACCGGGGTCAAGCTTCGCCGGCGTCGCTAAAACGCTACGCCACATAGTCGAGTGTCGGGCTTTCGCGACGATGATGCGCACTGTAGAAAGAAAGCTACACCCGATAGCAGGATTTAGCGGTATCGGAGCGTTGTGCTTCTTGCTTATATTTCCACCCGCAGGAAATAACCAATCGGACGAGAAACCGAACTGCGTGTACGTACCCTTTGGATAGGGGACAACCGGAGACCAGCAATGAGATTGAAGACACTAGTTGCAGTAGCCATAGCAGCCGCCCTTGCGGTACCCCTCCTGAGCCAGGCTCAGAGCGAGAAACCAGCCGCCGGCGCTACGACGCCGGGAAGCGGGATGGCGGACAAGGACAAGGACGGGTCCATTTCCCGCGAAGAGGCGAAGGGGACACCGTACGAGAAGGATTTCGACAAGCTGGATAAGAACAAGGACGGTAAGCTCTCCAGAGACGAACTCACACCTGCGCCCGCTGGCGCAGGTGCCACGCAGCCGAAGAAGCAGTAGCATTTTTTGCTGCCTGCAATGAGCCCCGCCTTCGCGGGGCTTTTCTTTTTCACGCTCAAAAGCTGCAGCCTGCGCTATCAGGCCCTTTTCCGGCAGGTTGGGGCCATAGGACGTCAGTCCACCGGCCTGAGGGAACTCGCGCTGGTGGTACACAGTCGGGAGTCGATGCTGCATGGACAGCGCGATAAGCTTTTTCCGCTCCGCCAGAAACATCGGGCTTGCCCAGACCAGCAACGCGTCAGCCTTGTCCCGCGCGATGGAATCGAAGGCGGCGTTGAGGTCGCCGGCCGCCGAGACGTCGACGACTTTCGTGCTCAGTTCCATCGCGCGAGCCGCGGCGTCCGCTTCCTGCCGCATGCGCTTGGCGGTCGCTTCCGCGTGCGCGCCGAGATGCCGCAGGACCGCGACCCGGCTGATCGGCGGCATGGCCTGCTTAAGCAGATCGAGCTGCTTGCCGACGATCTCGGTGCCGAGGAAGGACATGCCCGTAACATTCGCGCCCGACCGGGGGAGGCTCGCGACTAGGCCGCTGCCCACTGCATCAGCCACTGCCGTCATCACGATCGGGATGGTGGAAGTCGCCTGCTTCGCGGCCCTCACCGCCACGGTGGTTTCGGCGACGATGAGCCTCGGCTTCGTCGCGATGAGCTCGGCGGCAAGACCCGGAAGGCGCTCGGCATAGCGCCACTCGATGTGGATCGAGTGTCCTCGATATAGCCGGCCTGGCGTGGGCCGCGCGAGCCGTCCTCTCGGTCTCAGTTGCGCGCCGGCAATGTCACCCGAAACGTCGAACCGTGGCCGACGGCACTGTCAACGAGGATTTTGCCCACAGTGCAGCTCAACAAGGCGCTTGGTCGCGGCGAGCCCGAGTCTTGTGCCAGTTTTTCGGAACTGTCCTTCCGAGCTGCGCGCCGCTAGATGGCGAATTGGACCGGAAATAGCGCGCATCAGACCGGCTCGCGAATCGCCGCCTGAGGTACGAGGTGACCGGCGCTAGCAAGTAGTCGAACGCGGTGCAGCTATCGATGCGGACGAACACCTCCGCCCTTGCAGACCTTCGCGCTGCGGAGACTCTGACGAAGAGACCGCACTGCAGCTTCACCGTTCGGGAGCGAATCTTGCGAAGCAGGCTCGCCGGGGGCTCGCCCGAAAGGAGACCGCGATGTCCGCTCAACCATTCCGTCACGGCCGTCGCCGCATATTGCTGCTGGGTTCGCTCGCCCTGATTCCCGCCGTCGGCCTTGCGCAGGCGCCGAAGCGCGTGAGCGAAGGCGAGCCCCAGGCGCAGGGGCTCGGCTACAAGGAGGACGTAGCGAAGGTCGACCAGGCGAAGTTCAAGAACTACCAGCCCGGCCAGACCTGCGCGAACTGCAACTTCTTCAAGGGGAAATCCGCCGATGCCTGGGGACCATGCGACATCTTCTCGGCCCGGGAGGTAAGCGCGAAGGGCTGGTGCTCGGCCTGGGCGAAGAAGGCTGCTTAGGGTTGCTCAGCTAGCAGCAGTTTGCAGGCGGCAAGACTGGCTTACTGCTTCTTCGGGGCCGAGCTTCGTGGCGCCTGCGTCGGACTTGTCACCCGCCGCGGGCGCAAGTGCGAGCTCGCTTTGGGAGAACTTATTGTCGCCGTCCTTATCTAGCCCTGGTGCACACATTTCGGTCTCTGACTGACCGCTGTATTCATGAGCGTGGAAATAAGTAAGACGGCCTTGCGCTGCCGCCGAATCCTGATGCCAGTTGTAGCTTCCTTCCTACAATGGCCATCATGCGACGGCCGTTCTTAGCTGCGTCGGCGCATGAGGAGATAGGCTCTGGGGTGCCTAGCTGATTCTTAACAATGATGCGGTGCGCAGATAACATTCCTGCGGATATGCACCGAACTCGTGTGCTGGTTGTGGATGACAATCGAGATATGGTCGATTCCCTGCTCGCCTTGCTTCAGATCGACGGGTACAACGCCAAGGGAATTTACAACGCGAGCACCATCGTCGCGGACGTTCAGGACTTCAATCCCGATGTCGTCATTATGGACATAGCAATGCCCGGCAAGACCGGATGGGATGCGGCCCGAGACGTTCGCGGACACAAAAGCGGCAAGCGCCCCCTGCTGATCGCTCTCAGCGGGCAGTACACCAAGATCCGGGACAGAATGGTCGCCGAGTTAAGCGGCTTCGACTACTACCTTATCAAGCCGTGCGATCCGAAGGTGTTATTGCAGTTGGTGGCGTCGTATCCCAGTCGCGGCCTTGACGGTTGAGATGACGCTAAGCCGGGGCGTCCTAGCGTAGCCGAGCGTTCTCCTCCCGAGGGGCGGCATTAACCCGCCATCGCTATACATTGCTGCCGGACGCGATGAAAATGCGCTAACTTAGTGGCCGGTAAATTACGGCCAAGGGAGGAGAACCATGAAGCACATCGTCTTGGGCGCGGCATCCATCCTGTTTCTGTCAGGCGCGTTTTCTTTCCACGAAGCCGCCGCGCAAGCGGGCAAGAAAGGCACCGTTGTCGAAGGGCCTTACAAGGTTCAAATCGATGCGTTGCGCAAGTCGATGGAGAAATATCAGGACTACAAGGTAGCCGTGCGCGACCTTTATCTATCGACTGTGGGCTGCGTGCATTACTCCGGCGAGAAGATGACTGGGCATATGGAATACGCCAAAGGCGCAATGGGCGTGCACTTTGTCAATCTCACGGTGCGGGGCGCGCCGGACCCGATGAAGCCTAATGTGCTGATCTACGAGCCGGTGGGCAAAGAATTGAAACTGGTGGCGGTTGAGTGGCTCGTGCCTCTAACGCCAGATACGAAGGAGCGGCCGTCTCTGTTCGGCCATCCCTTCCAGGGCCCGATGGAAGGACACGAACCGCTCATTCCTCAGGGCTTTGTGCATTACGACCTGCATGCATGGCTGTTCAAGGACAACCCGCTCGGCATGTTCGCGCCGACCAACCCGAATGTGAGCTGCAAAGACTCCGACTTTGCCCTGCTGGAAAAGCCGACCAGGATGATGCCTGGCCCATAACGCCAGGCAGCTAGTTCCGCCGGTTCCTCAGAAGCCCTAGCGGTTCTTTCCCGGTCCGCAGAACTCGCGGTACACCGCCTCGAGAAGCGCGAGCGCTGCCCCCGGGCGCACGCGATAGTAGATGTACTTCCCCTCACGGCGCGTGTCGACGAGCTTCTCGTCCCGTAGCACCGTGAGCTGTTGCGACAGCGTCGGCTGGTGGATATCGAGCCTCTCCTCCAGCTCGCCGACGGTCATCTCGCCGGTGTGCGCGAGCTGGCAGAGGAGCATCAGTCGGTCCGGATGGGCGAGCGTCTTCATCAGGCCGCATGCGCTGTCTGCGGCGCGGTGCATCGCTGAAGGATTCAGGGTCTTGACGCGCATCGGTGCATTATAGAAGCGGGGCCAAGACTCGTTAACATTATGCAAAGTTATATACTATCTTAAAGTATATTGAGATAGATCAAGCCGCGTGGCCCACCGGTGCGGCACGATGGCGGTGTTCCCCCGACACCAGGAGCGCACCGTGAGATCCCCAGCACTGAAGATGATAGTTGCGGCCCTTGCCTTCGCGGCCGCCAGCGCGATGGCGCAAGGTTACGGATATGGACCGGGGTTCGGCCCCGGCATGCGGGGCGGATTCGGCCCGGGCGGCGGCTACGGACCAGGCATGGGCTATGGACCGGGCATGGGATATGGCGCCCTCGCCGCCAGCCTCACTGACGAGCAGCGCTCGAAGATCGCCGCGCTGCTCGAAGAGCACCGGGCGAAGAACTGGACTGTCATGGGCGAGCTGCGCAGCGAGCAGTACAAGCTGCGCGAGATGCACGCGTCGGGCAATCCCGGTGCGAGCGCCGTCGCCGCGCAGCAGGAGAAAGTCGGCGCGTTGCGCGCGCGACTGTTCAAGCAGCACGAAGCGATGCGCAGCGAGATCGACGCCGTGCTGACTCCCGAACAGCGTAAAGAGCGCTTGCAACGCGGTCCGGCGTGGGCGCCGCGCAGCTGACCGGTCGCGGGCGCCGCTGCCGCCTTGGCTTCAACCGGGAAGTCTCATGCGCTACCTGAAAGAAAGAGCCTGGTCCCCCTAAGGATGCCGCCCACGGCGCTCGGGTTCGCCGCCGCGTGGATCGTGATCCTCGTGCTGCTGGAGCGCTGGCGACCCTGGCGCGGAGAGCTCGGTACGAACGCCGACGGCGTCGCGCCGGAACCCTCGGCCGAGGCATGCCCGGTGTCTCACGGCGACAAGGTGGCTGCATGAACGCGATCATCGGCATCGAGCTCGAGCAGCGCGAAGGCTACGAATTCCTCGTGCGCTTCGACCAGCCGGCGAACAGTGAGCTTCTCCTCGACGAGCCGCCGCCGCTCGGCGGCGGGCACGGTCCGAACGCCGCCCGCCTGGTCGCGGCCGCAGTGGCCAATTGTCTGTCGGCGAGCCTCGCCTTCTGCCTGCGCGGCAAGTTCAAGCAGAACGTGGGGCCGGTGCGCGCCATGGCGACGGCACGGCTCGAGAAGAACAAGCGCGGGCGCTTGCGCATTGCGGGCATCGACGTCGTTCTGTCGCTCTCCGAGAAATTCGGCGATATGCCCTACCAGGAGCGCTGCCTCGGGCAATTCGAAGACTTTTGCATCGTTACCCAAAGCATTCGCCAGGGCATCCCGGTTTCTGTGGACGTGGTCGACGCAACCGGGAAGGTCGCTGCGATCCGGCAGCCGGCCTAGCGGCCGCGTGTGCCGATAAGGCGCGTTAGCTTGCTCACCTCGCGGACCCAGAGTACCGAGCTCGCCACCGAGGCGCAGATGAACCAGTCGGCGGCGCTCAGCGCGACCGTGGAGAACGCCTGTTGGAGGAATGGGACGTAGACCACGGCCGCCTGGAGCACGAGCGAAAGGAGCACCGCGCCCCATAGCCAGAGGTTTGAGAACAGGTCCGAGAACGCACTTCGGTCGTCCGAGCGTGCGTTGAACACGGTAAAGAGCGAGAAGAAGACAAGCGTGGTGAACGCCATGGTCTGCGCGTAGCGCATGTCGCCATGGCCTTCGATCAGACCGCCGGGCAGGCTCGCGTCAAGGACGGCAAGCGTGCCGGCCGCCATGATGGCCCCCACCTGCAGGATACCGAGCCACATGCGCCCGGTGATCACGCCTTCGCCGCGCGGCCGCGGCCCGCGCTCCATCGCCGCGGGATGCGCTGGATCGATGCCGAGCGCGAGCGCAGGCGCGCCGTCGGTGACGAGATTGATCCACAGGATCTGCGTCGCGACGAGCGGCAGCGCAACGCCGCCCGCGCCAGCTTCGAGCCCGAGCGCGGCGCCGAAGACCACGCCGAAGAACATAGTCATCACCTCGCCGATGTTCGAGGAGAGGAGGTAGCGCAGAAATTTGCGGATATTGGAGAACACCGCCCGGCCCTCCTCCACCGCGGCCACAATGGTGGCGAAGTTGTCGTCGGCGAGCACGATGTCGGCCGCCTCTTTCGCCACGTCGGTACCGGTAATGCCCATCGCCACGCCGATGTCTGCGCTCTTGAGCGCCGGCGCGTCGTTCACCCCGTCGCCGGTCATTGCCACGATGGCACCGTTCACCTGCAGCGCCTTTACGATGCGCAGTTTGTGCTCGGGGTTGACGCGCGCGTACACCGAAACTTCGGCCACGGTCCGCCGCAGCTCCTCGTCCGACATGCGCTCGAGCTCGGGGCCGCTCGCGGCGCGACGCTCGGTGACGATACCGAGCTCCGCTGCGATCACGGCCGCCGTGGCGGGATGGTCCCCCGTAATGAGGATCGGCCGGATGCCGGCGCTCTTCGCGCGCGCCACGGCCTGCTTCGCCTCCGCGCGCGGCGGGTCGATCATGCCGATCAGGCCCGCGTAGACGAGCTCGCGCTCGACGCCCTCGTCGGGCTCGTCCTCGAGCGCCTTCGCCGGCAGGAGGCGAAAGGCGACGCCGATCGTGCGCAGCGCCTCGCTGGCAAGCGCTTCGTTGGTCCGGAGAATATCGTTTTTCCTTGCGTCTTCCAGCTTTCTCGCTTCGGCCCCGACGAGCTCATGCGTGCAGTGCCTAAGCAGCACGTCGGGCGCGCCCTTGGTGAAGACGCGAAGGCGGCCTTCGCGCTCGGCGTCCGCGTGCACCGTGCTCATGAGCTTGCGGTCGGAGGAAAACGGCACCTCGCCGACGCGCTCGAAGCGAGCGTCGAGCGTCTCGTCCTCGAGCCCGGCCTTGCGCGCTGCGACGATGAGAGCGCCCTCGGTGGGGTCGCCCTGTACCGTCCAGCGGCCGTCGCGCCGCTGCAGCACCGCATTATTCGCGCGGTCGCCTACGGCGAGCGCACGCCAAAGCTCCGGCCGCACCCCTCCTTCAGGGCTGCTGACCCGGCCTTCCGGCGCATAGCCGGTGCCGCCGAAGTCGGTGCGCCCGCTCGCGGTGACTACAGTGCGCACGGTCATCTCGTTGCGCGTGAGCGTGCCGGTCTTGTCGGAGGCGATCACGCTCGCCGAGCCGAGCGTCTCGACCGCGGCGAGCTTGCGCACGATCGCGTTGCGCTTCGCCATGCGCTGCACGCCGAGCGCGAGGACCGCAGTCACCACGGCGGGCAGGCCCTCGGGAACCGCCGCGACCGCGAGCGCCACGCCGAGGATCAGCACCTCGAAGACCGCCGCCATGCCGCGGATATCCTCGACCAGCAGGATCGTCGCGATCATGATGAGCGCAATCGCGACCACGATGATGCCGAGCAACCTGCCGACCCGCGCCAGCTCCTTCTGCAGCGGCGTGGCTTCGGGCTGCGCTTCGCCTAGCATGCCGGCGATGCGGCCGATCTCGGTCCGCATGCCGGTCGCGGTCACCACGGCGCGGCCGCGGCCGTAGGTAGCCGCGGTGCCGCTGAACACCATGTTGCGCCGGTCTCCGAGCACGGCGTCCTGGGCGAGCGCTTCGCTGTCCTTGGCGATGGGCAGGCTCTCCCCGGTGAGCGCCGCTTCCGCCGCCTGCAACGCCACCGAGTGGATCACGCGCGCATCGGCCGCAATCGTGTCGCCTTCCTCGATGAGGAGGATGTCGCCGGGCACCACCTCGGCGGCGAGAATCGAGCGCCGCTCGCCGCCGCGCATAACATTGGCGTGTGCAGCCGACATGCGCTTCAGGGCCGCGACGGCTTGTTCCGCGCGGGCTTCCTGTACGTAGCCGAGCAGCGCATTGAGCAGCACGACCGCGAGGATCGCGATGGCCTCGTAAGGAAGCGCGGTATCGCGCTCGATGAGCCAGAGCGCGGCGGAGATTCCCGTAGCGACGAGGAGCAGCACGACCAGGGGGTCGGCAAAATGCTGGAGAAACTTGCGCCATGCCGGCACGGGCTTGCGAGCGGCAAGTTCGTTCCGTCCGTGCTGGCCGAGCCTTCGCCGCGCTTCGTGCTCCGAGAGCCCGGCGCGTGCGTCGGAGCCGAGCGCCTGAAGCGCATCGGCAACGTTCAGGCAATGGAAAGGCCGGTCCAAGGCGAGGCGGTTGCTCTCTCCCAAAAGGAAATGGTAATCGTGATCGCGCCGCCTACGCTCGCAGCCTCAGGGCGAGCCCGCAGGCGGCCGCGCAGAGCGCTCGCGCGAGATCTCGGGCACGCGCCGACGAGCTGCCCCGGCGAGCAGGCCCGCGATGAACGCGCCCGACCCTGTTCCGCGCACCCAACCGTACTCGAAGGGTTCGCGTTTCGACGAAGCGAGCGATAGCGCATCGGCGAGCACGGGCATCGGTGCGAGGAATGCCGCGTGGAGCAGCGCGGGCGCGAGGAAGGGCCAGAAGCCGCGCGCCGGCATATAGCCGAGGGTTACCGCCGCGGCGAGCGCAATGCACGCGACGAGCACCAGCCGCAGCGCCCCGAGCACATCGCCAATGCGCCCTGCGAGCGGTGCCGAAAGCAAGCGGATCGCCGTCCCGGCGGCGAGCACCAGACCGAGCTGTTCCGGCGGCACCCCGCGCTCGTTCACGAAGGCGGGCAGAAAAGGTGAAGCCAGCGTACATCGCGGCTCCTGATACAAAAACGTCCGGACGAGCCGGGCGTTTGTCGAACAACATGGATGCTCAGCAGGCCTTGCTGTGTCCTTTTGCCCACCCCTTTCCGGGATGGTTCTTGCTTTTCTTCCAGCCGCATGGTCCCGGATCCGCTGCCGAATGAGCGATCGACGACACGGCGACGGGGCCGGCAACTTGCTTATTCGTCTGGGGCTTGCCATCTCCATCGATCTTGCGGCCGATGACCGCGCCCGTCCCCGCACCTGACAGTGTGGATGCCGTCACGGATGCGGGTCAGTCGTGCGCTCGTTCGTTAACTCCATCACGCAATCCATAAGAACCGGCTCGGCGCTGCGTGCCGCTAACACAAAAGTTTTTCTTTGAATGCCGGTGCTTGGGAGGATCATCTAGCACGCAAACGGACCGATGAAGGGCGCATATGGCAAGCGGGCTCGGAACTGAAGCGAATCCATTTCCAGTGCTGCAGAATGACGGCCAGGATGCTCCCCGGCCGGTGACGGATCGGCTGTCTGCCTGGACGTTGCCGTTGGTATGGTTCGTCGGCGCCGTGGTGCTCGTTGTCAGGATGTGGGTCTGACGCCGAGCGGCTGAAACTGGGCGTGGCTGGCGTCGCCCAGTTGCCCAGTGACTGCGCCACGGCCTTCTCGCGCAGCTCCGTCCTGAACTAAGTCAGCCGAGGGCTGCGCGAGCCGGTGCTCCATGGCGTGGAGGACGAGCTCGACCCGCTTGTTGATCCCGAGCTTTCCGTAAATCGAGCTTAAGTGGTTGCGCAGCGTATGCTCGCTGAGGTGCAGCGCGTCGGCGATGACCTTGTTGGGCGCGCTTCTTTGACGCACAACGGCGGCCACGACTTTGCGCTCAGCGGCGGTCAGCGTCGCGTGAGGCGGCGGCTCGCTGGGGCGGCCCTGCCGCCGGGAGAGCGTCTGCAGCACTCTGCCCATCGCGCTGCGATCGAGCCATGGCTCGCCCGCGTGTACCCGCTCGATCGCTTTCAGAATCAGCTCGGCCGGCTCGGTCTTGTAGATGACCCCGCGCGCGCCCGCCACCACGGCACGCTCCTGGACCGCGGGATCACGAAGCCCCGTCAGGATGAGAACCGCGGCCTCGCTCGCCAATTGCGGCACCAGATCAAACCCGCTCTCGCCACCCAGGTCAAGGTCGAGCAGCACGACGTGCGGCCGGTGCTTCTGCATGGCCGCGAGCGCTTCGCGATGGCAGGTGGCGATGTCGACGAGCTCGAGCTGGGGACGGGCCGATTCAATGAGCTTTGCAAGCCCCCAGAGCACACAGCGGTGGTCGTCAACCAGCAATACCCGGATCGGCTGAGTCGCGTGAATCGACAAGCATCCCCCCAACAAGTTGTGGCAACGAGCCGTCGTCCTTCTTGTCTTTCCAGCGAGCGACTGGCGGGATCAAGACTACCAGCCGCGCGCGATTTCGCGGCTGCGCCTTGGCAACTTCTTTCAAACGCTGCTCCAAATTAGCTAGCGCCAGCTGTACTGCCTGGCCTTAGTAGGAACATGTCCTCCAGGTTGGTTCGACCCTCTCATGCGAAAGGCAAGCCGGCATCCCTATTCTGCGTGGGCGGCAAGCGTGATCTCGCCCCGGGGGCCATACTGCCCTCCCCGGAACGTTAACCCCCCGGGGCGAACACCTTCCGCGATCGGCGTCCAATGGCGGATAACACGGAATGGTTTGAAGGACTCGCCACCGATGAGGCGAACAAGGGGCGGATCATCATCCGCTCGTGGGGAGCCAGGGCAGCGGCCCTGGTAGCCCTGCTCCTCATTGTGGCCTATGCCATGAACGCGTGATACGTCCGTAGCAGTGCGCGCCTAGACGGCAAGCCCTGTGGTCGTGGCGCGACGCCGTTCATCCAGAAAACGCGTCAGCTCGTGCGAGGGCGCGGGACGATGGATGCCGTATCCCTGGCCGTAATCGCAGCCCCACTCCCGCAGCAGAGCGAGCGCTTCCTGATCATCGACACCTTCGGCGACCGTCTCCAGCCCCAGCGACTTGGCCAGGTGAAGCATGGAGCGCACGATCTTCTGGTTGCTCGTGTCCGAGGCCAGCGTCTTCACGAACGCCTGGTCGATTTTCAGCGTCGAGATTCGCAGCTTCTGCAGATAGGAAAGCGAGGAATGCCCTACCCCGAAATCGTCGATCGCGACGCCGTAACCGCGCTCGCGCAGCTTCGAGATGAGCTGGATGCAATAGTCGGGGTCGGCCATGACGGCGCTCTCGGTGATCTCCAGCTCAATGTCACCCGGCTCGAGCTCGTTGCGGCGGGCGCTTTGCTCCAGCAGGTCAAGCAGCAGGCGGTCCCGCAGATTGCGTACGGAAAGATTGACCGATACCCGCAGGCGGTAGCCGCCAGCGCGCCAGCTTCCCGCGTCGGCGAACGCCAACGAGATGACGGCCTGGGTGACCGGGTTGATGAGCGTGGTCTCTTCGGCTTGGGGAATAAAAAGCCCCGGGGCGACCAACCCGCGTTGCGGATGGTTCCAGCGCAAGAGCGCTTCAGTGCCGGCAATCTCGCCAGTGGCGAGAGCAAGCTTCGCTTGGTGCCAAACCTGCAGCTCGCCCCGCTCGATTGCCTGGGGTAGCGTCCCGAGCAGAATGAGGTTGTCGCGGCTGGTGCGGTCGCTCACAGTGTCGTAGAGCGCGATCCCGGACTTCGTCGTCGCCGCCCAATGCATCGCGATGCTTGCCTTCTGCAGCAGCTCCTCGGCAGTGCGCGCGTGATCCGGAAAATGCGCGACACCGATGCTTGCCTCGACATGGATGGGTAGCCCGTCCACAAGGTACGAATCCTTCAGCGCCGCCTCGATGCGTTCGCGCGTCAGCTGCACGGCCGCCTCTCCGTGCACGACGGTCGCGAGACGGTCCGGCTGCAACAGGGCCGCGAGCGACCCTGGCGGCACTACCTGCTTCGCCCGCTCTACGACCTGAGCCAGCACGCGCATGCCAAATCCGCTGCCAAAGGTGTTCTGGATCTCGAGCAGATTGTCCAGCTGGGTGATCGAGACCACCAGCTTGCCGCCGTCGCGCAGCGCGCCCTCCAGCTGCTTGACCAGCCCGACGAGATTCAGCAAGCCCGTGTCCTCGTGGTGTTCGTGGAGCCATTCCAAGTGACCGAGGTGGCGTCGCAGCAGCTGTGAACCGGTACCGACCAGTGCACCGATGAAGCAAAAGATGGTGAGCCGGTAGATCCAGTTAAGCGTGTCCTGCATCAGGCCAAGAGACGTGTCCTGCGGCATGACGGGACCGAGCAGGAGCCCACCGGCGAGCGCGGCCAGCACGCCGCCGAGCAGGCCGAAGGCAAGTGCGCTCAGCACGATCGGAACGTACATCAGATGCAGATAGGCGAAGCGGACACCGCCCATGGCGTAAACCAGCCAGGCGACGCCGAGGACCAGGCATGCTGTCACCGCCGCAGTCGCCACCTTGGTTACGAACGGCATACCAATGAACGCAATTCCCGCACGTTGCAGCAGCCTCGCGTGCATTTCGCCTCCCTGGAGTGGGCCTCAGGCGCAGGACGGCCTTTGGTGAATTTTGACAAACCGCCCGGTTGCCGCTGCGCCTGATAGTTAAATCTGAGCGCATTTATCAATACTCCTCAGCATTGTGCGCTATTCCCGGCAGATTCGTGCGCACAGCCGCTGTAATGGCCGCAACCAATTAACGCAACGGGCGAGGGCAAAGTATGCCGGGGTACACAGAAGAACCGAGCTGGGCTGAAACCGCCCCGCCGGAGACGGTACGCGTTCTCCTCGTTGAAGATAACGCCGGCGATGACCGGCTTGTGCGCCTGGCGCTATCCGAGGATCCGTGTCGCAAGTTCGAGGTTACATCCGCGAGGACGCTCGGCGAGGGGCTCGAGCTCGCGCAAACACTGCCGCTCGACGCCATTCTGCTCGACCTGCATCTGCCCGATTCCAACGGCCTTGCCAGCGTCAAGACGCTGGCCTTGGCGGTCCCCCGCACCCCGATCGTTGTGGTTACCGGTTTTGACGATGACTCGCTCGCGATCCGCGTTTGCGAGCATGGCGCGCAGGCTTATCTCATCAAGGGCAATAATGACCCGGCGGCGCTCAGCCGTGCGATCCGTTGCGCGATGGCCCGCAAGCGCTTTGAAGACTTATTGGCGCAACAGGCCTATTTCGATTCGCTCACCGGGCTTGCCAATCGGGGGCTGTTTCACGACCGGCTCAGGCAGGCACTCGCCCGCGCGACGCGAGCCGACAAGCGCATCGCGGTCGTGTTCATCGACCTGGATAATTTCAAGGCGGTCAACGACAATTTCGGGCACAAAGTGGGCGACGAAGTGCTCCGGGCCATTGCCGACGCCCTGCGCGCTGCGGTGCGCCAGACTGATACGGTCGCGCGCCTCGGCGGCGACGAATTTACGGTTCTCGTCGAGCCGCTGAACGACTCGACGGACGCCGAGACGGTGGCGAAAAAGATCCTCGGCGCCGTGCAGGCTTCGATCAAGCCGCCGGTTGCACAGGTTCGTCTGACGGCAAGCATTGGGGTCGTGCTGTTCCCCGATCATGCGAGAAACGCAGATTCGCTGGTCGAGTACGCCGATAGGGCGATGTTCTTCGCCAAGAAACGCGGTGGCAACAGCATTGAGCTACTCGCTTGATAGGCAAGAAAGATCTCCGTCAAGCTCGCATCTCTTTCGTGTAACGCACGCGATCTAGGATCCACCGTTTCCCCCGCCCGCGCGCCGGTGTCCTGCCCTGCGCTCTAGGGCCGGCCCGACGCTCGCTCGAGCAACCCTGCGCCGCGCTGTTCCTCCCCACTATATCTAGTAGGCTAAAGGGGGTTGGCAAGGCCTATATTGTGGGCTATCATGCGCTCGGCGTTGTAGCCGCGTCCTGAGACCGAGGAGGAGCCATGCGGCGGGTCGTGTTTAATCAGAAGGGTGGTGTCGGCAAGTCCACAATTGCTTGTAACCTCGCCGCAGCGAGCGCCAACGCCGGTGCCCGCGTGCTCGTGGTCGACCTTGATACGCAGGGCAACTCCACGCAGTACCTCCTTGGCAAGCCGGGCCGGGATCTGGAGCCGACGCTCGCGGGTTTCTTCGAGCAGGTACTTAGCGTCCCGCTGCGGCCAAAGAGACCGGACGAATTCGTGCACGGCACGCTGTTCGAGCGCCTCGATGTCATGCCCTCGCATCCCTTCCTCGCTCAGCAGCAAGACAAACTTGAATCGCGCTACAAGATCTTCAAGCTGCGCGAGGCGCTCGCTGAACTCGACAAACAGTACGATTTCATCTACATCGACACGCCCCCCGCGCTCAATTTCTTCACTCGGTCAGCGCTGATCGCAACCGACTGCTGCCTCATTCCTTTCGACTGCGACAATTTCTCGCGCCGGGCGCTCTATACGCTGCTCGAAGACATCGCCGAAATTCGCGCAGATCATAACGCGGGACTTGTCATTGAAGGCATCGTGGTCAACCAGTTCTTGCGGCGTGCGCGCCTTCCGCAGAGGATGGTGCAGGAACTGATCGCCGAGGGCCTGCCAATCCTCGAGCCGTATCTCTCGTCATCGGTCAAGGTGCGCGAATCGCACGAATGTGCGAAGCCGCTTGTCTATCTCGCCCCGAAGCACAAGCTCACGCAGGAATTCATCGCGCTTCACTCTGTGCTGGAAGAAAGGCGGCAAGGCGAACAACGCTTGCGCGCGTAGCGACCGATCGAATAGACGGCGTCCCGAGCAGCCGGGCGAGGTTAGTAGCATGATCTCATGCGGTAGCAGGGCAACCGGCTCATGCGGCGGTGCTGCCAAAGGACGAACCTTTGTCGCATGAGCGCGGGAGAGCCACTTAACGCGACCGTAATGGTTCGATTCATCGGCGGTCCCGCCGATGGTCTCGTGTTTGAAGTGTTGGAAGGCAGCCTTCCAGAATTCATCGGCATGGGTTACCCCGTTTCGCCGTACCTCTCTCAGCCCCCGATCGGTTCGGTCCGCGTCTTCCGATACGTTGCGGTGAATTAGCCCAGCGTTGCAACCCAGGAAGTTCAGGACTCGCGGACGGGCAGCTTCGATACCGACGTGCGGAAGACCTTGTGCAGAATTCGCCGGGAGCAGCAGGAGCAGATTCGTCGGGCGACGCCCATGGCTAAGCGCGGACCAGCAGCCCTCCGGTCGTGCAAACGGAAGCGCTGACCACGCGTTAGAAGGACTGCCGAAGAGAGTTTTTTCCGGCCCGGGCGGCGGTTTTTGCAGCCGCACGAAATATTCCCTTCTGCGGGCACACGCCAGAGATCACGATGTACGCATGTTCACCCGGGCATGCTTGGTTAGCTTCGCCCTCGCTACGCTGCTTGGCGCAGCCGCCACTTTCGCCGGCGAGTGGTGCACGGCGATCGACGGCGCTACCCTGCGCTGTGGCGGCGAGCGGATAAGGGTAGAGGGACTTGAAGCGCCGCAGCTCGGTGAGCCTGGCGGCGAACAAGCCCGCGAGCGCCTGCAACGACGCATCCGGTCCGGTGAAGTTGTCGTTCAACGCGGCGGCGTAGACAGGTTCGGCCGCACGCGCGCGCGTGTGTACGTCAATGGCGATCGGATCACGCAGATTGACGTTGCGAAATCCATCAAGCCGCGATAGCCCTCGAGACTCTGAAGGAAGGACAGCCGTGAACCGGTTGTTGGTGATCGACGACGATCCCGACATGTGCGCGCTTGTCGTGCATGCGGCCGCGTCGGCCGGCGTCGAAGCGAGGTCGTCGACAAACTTCAACGAATTCAAGGCCGGTCTCGGACCGGATATCGGCCTTGTCGTGATCGACCTGATGATGCCGGAGATCGACGGGATCGAGGTCCTTCGCTACCTCAGCGAGCGAAAGTATTCGCGCGAGGTCGTCCTGATCAGCGGATACGACAAGAAGGTTCTGAACGTCGCGGCCCAGCTCGCCGGCACGCTCGGGCTCGACGTTCGCGCTTCGCTGCAGAAGCCGCTGAACGTGAGCCAGCTGCGCGACGTCCTGGCAAGGCGCCGCGACAGCAAGCGCCGGTCCCCGTGCGGCAAGTCGGGCCGCGAAGAGCTCGGCGACCTGGAAAGCGTGCGGCAGGCAATCGCCAACGACGAGCTCATCGTGCACTATCAGCCGCAATTCCGCATCAAGACCCGGGCGCTCGCCGGTTTCGAGGCCCTCGCGCGGTGGCAGCACCCCGTCAGGGGCCTGCTGCCCGCGGCGGCGTTTATCGAGGCTTTTGAAACCGCCGGGGTCATCGACGAGCTGACCTGGATAGTGCTGAAGCGGGTCCTCGCCGACCGCAAGCGGTCGAGCTCCGAAGCCGCGCGGTTGCCCGTATCCGTGAACATTTCGGCTCTGCTGCTGCGCGACCTCGCTTTTCCCGAGCGGCTGCAGGAAGTGATTTCCATGCACGGCGGCAGCCCCTCGGATTTCGTTCTGGAAATCACCGAAAGCGACCTGATGCGAGAACTGCAGACCTCGCTCGATATTCTTGCGCGCATCCGGCTCAAGCAATTCCACCTTTCGATCGACGACTTCGGCACCGGCTATGCGATGATGCACCAGTTGCGGCGCGTGCCGGCGGGAGAACTCAAGCTTGACATGGCGTTCGTGCAGTCGATGCTCGCCGACGAGTCGGCCGACATCATTCTGAGGAAAACCCTCGAACTGGCGCATGATCTGGACATGTCCGTGGTCGCTGAAGGGGTCGAGACAGCGCGGCAGCTCGACCGGCTTGCCGAGTACGGCTGCGACCTCGCTCAAGGCTACCTGCTCGGCAGGCCCGGTCCGCTCGTCGCGTAACCGCAAGACCCGCACCCCGCAATTACGAAGTTAAGGGAAAAATTCGCCGCGCTGGCGCGCCGTCTCGGGCGGCGAGCGGCGTTGCCGGCGCCGGGGCGGTTCTCGGTCAATCGCAAGTCTAGCCTCCACGGCTTCATCAATGTCGCGCCGGCTCCGCCATGGCGCGAATACCTGCTTTACCTGCCGCGCAATTTCGACGCCATCGAGCGCCCTGCGCTCGTCGTGTGGCTCCATGGCTGCCGCCAGGATCCCGAGGCGTTCGCAGCCGGCACGCGCATCGCGCGCTTTGCAGACCAGCGCGGGTTCATCGTGCTGCTTCCGCGCCAGAGCCGAATGGCGAACTCCGAGCGCTGCTGGAATTGGTTCGACCGGCGCACCGCCCACGGCAAGGGCGAAACGGCCATCGTCGCCGCGCAAGCAGCCGAAGTGATCGACAGGTTCCGCGTCGACCCGGGTCGCGTCTATGTGGCCGGCTTGTCGTCGGGCGGCACGCTGGCGGCGACCCTGGCGCTGCGCGAACCTCGGCTCTTCGCGGCGGCGGCGATCCATTCGAGCCTGCCCTGCGGCGCCGCCACGGATGCGCATGATGCGGCACGGGCAATGATCGAAGGCCCTCGCGCCGCAACCGATGCGCTGGCGGTCGAGGCGCGCGCGCTGGCCGGTGACAAGGCGCGCCTTCCCGTGCTCGTGATTCACGGCGCCGCCGACCGCAACGTCGCGCCGGTGAATTCGGTGTTCCTCGTGCGCCAGTTTCTGCTCTTCAACGGCTTGGCGCCGGAAAAGCTGCCTGCCGGCGCCTCCCTGCCTCCGGCAAACGTGCGTCCTTTCCAGCCGCGCGTGGCCGACTATCTTGCAGCCGACTACCACGCTGGCCGCCGTCTCGCGGCGCGGCTCATTACCATCCCCGGCCTTGGTCATGCCTGGAGCGGCGGCGATCCCGCCCTCGAGTTCTTCGACAGTCATCGAATCGATGCGACTCCACTCATCTGCGATTTCTTCGCCTCTCACTCTCGAAGATAGTCCTTTCAGCCCGATGCCCATGTCATCGGCAGCCCGCCGACGCGCTCCTTCATCTATGAAAGCTTGGCTCTGGCATGAAAGCTTGGCTCTGGCGTCTCAGGATGTGGACGGCCGTTTCGTTTGGAATCGTGCTCGTGGCCGTCGGTTTGCTGCCGGTGCTGTACTTCGCGGCGCTTTTCGCCTGGCAGTTCAACGTTCTGTTCGATTCGGGATCATGGGTGCCGCTGCCGCTCACGCTCGTCTTTACCGACCACTCGCTTCTCCAGGCGGGCAAAACCACCCCGGTACTGCCTTTTGTCCCAGAACTTCCATAGCCATGGCTCATGAGCCCCAGCGCGGCCATGCACGCGGAGAAACAGCGACGTGAGAATCAGCTGCGACGCGTGCGGGACTACCGCCTCGACGATAGCCGGGCGCACTATCTGGATGCCCGGCGCGAGCCCTACATAGGGAAGCCGACCGATGTCCGCCGTGTCGCTCGACGGCGACGTTCGTTCAACCGCTGCTTATAGCAGCAAGCGTGAAATTCGTCACAGTCGGCGCGGCAAAAAGCTGTGAACAGGACTGTGCAAGCAACTCGGTCGGTGGAAACATGTGCGTCGTGATGACGCAGGGGCACCTCGACAAGGTCCAAAGCGCGCTCGCCGGAATTGAGGCAGTACTGGCCAGCTCGCACGGGGGACACAGCGACGACGACGCGCTGCTCGAGTTCCGGCGCCTGTGCTGGGCCGCGCTGCTTCTCATGGGCGATAGTGAAGCGCAGCAGCTGATCGACCGTCTCGTGCAATGCGCGAAGGATCTGTACTGCGAGGACGAAAGCCGCGACGTCGAGAACGTCAGAAGCGAGATCCGCTCCACGCTCGCCGCGTTGCGCGCGCGACTGCACGCCATCGAAGGCGGCTACGGCAAGCGCTGGCGGGATCTCAGGGCAGCGTAGTCCGGACCTTCTCGCTCTAGCTCCACAACATCCGTGTCGCCAGGCGTGAGCCTTCGGCAAGCGCTTGGAGCTTGGCCCACATGATGGAGGGGTGCACCCGCCGGTGAAACGGCCCCTGAGCGAAGCCGCAGTCGGTGCCGGCCATGAGGTTTTCCCGTCCCACAAGCCGCGCGAAGCGCACGATGCGCTCGGCGACCAGCTCCGGGTGCTCTACGACATTCGTTGCGTGGCTGATAACCCCGGGAACCAGCATTGCGCCATTCGGCAGCTGGGCTTTTTCCCATACGCGCCATTCGTGCTCGTGGCGCGGATTGGCCGCCTCGATTAGGTAGGCGCCGGCGCGCACGCGCAGGACGAGGTCGACGATGCCCTTCAGCGGCACGTCCGTAGTGTGCGGGCCCGGCCAGCTTCCCCAGCATACGTGGTAGCGGATGCGCTCGGCCGGGATGCCGTCGGTCGCACGGTTGATCGCCTCGACTTGACGCTCTAACCAGTGCCGGTACTCGGCGAATGTCGCCGGCGGCACCATGCGGTCGTAGGTGACCGCAGCGCGCGCGTCGTCCAGCTGGAGCAGCAGGCCGGCGTCAACGATCGCACGGTACTCCTCGCGCATGGCCCGAGCGATCGCTTCGAGCAACTCCTCGTCGTTCGCGTAATACTCGTTCTTGCGGTCAGGAATCACGCTCGCCGGCGCTGCGACCGGCAGGAACCCCTCGACGACGCGAGCGCGCTCGAGCGCCGCCTTGAAGTTCGCGATGTCGCGCTGTAATTCGGCCTGGCCGGTGTAACGGATTGGCCCCACGCACACGGCCTGCCCCACCGAGGCAAGCGCGGTCGCCGGCGGCCCGCCTGCGCTGTCGAGTTCGGCATAGAACTCGGCAAAACGGGCACGGTCGGCGCCGCGCGCAACGTTTGACGCATCCTTGAGCGGCCGCCGCTCGAAGCCGCTCAATCGCTCCAAGGCGTATTGAGACCAGCTGATCGACTTGCCGAATTCACCGTCGCTCGGCACATCGACGCCGGCCTCGGCCTGCTGGCGCACGACTTCTTCAACCGAGCTCGCGAGGCAGGTGCGGTAGGCCTGCTCGTCGTAGGGCTGGCCGCTTTGCTTGGCGCGGATAAAGGGCAGCAGGCCCTGTGGCCGGATCAGGCTGCCGACGTGCGTGGCGAGAATCCGCTCGTCGCTTCGCCGCACTAACGTCCTGCCTCGCGAATCGCCGCCCACACGCGCAGCGGCGTCGCCGGCATCTCGAAGCTGCGCACACCGGCCTGGCGTAGCGCATCGATCACCGCGTTCATAAGGGCGGGCATAGAGCCCGTCACGCCGGCTTCGCCTACGCCTTTGGCGCCGAGCGGGTTCAGCTTTGTCGGCACCGGATGCTCGAGCAGCTTGATGCCGTTGACGAGCCCCGCGCGCGGCATCGCATAGTCCATGAAGCTTCCGGTAAGGAGCTGCCCACCGCTGTCGTAGACGGCGAGCTCGCTGAACACCTGCCCCGCACCTTGCGTCAGGCCGCCCTGCACCTGACCCTCGACGATCTGGGGGTTGATGATATTGCCCGCGTCGTCGCACGCCACGTAGGAGACGATGTCCGCGATTCCCGTCTCCGGCTCGATCTCGACCTCGGCGATATGGCAGCCGTTCGGAAAGCACGACCCGAATTTGTTCTGGTAAGCGACATCAAGCTTTCCGTCCTTGGCGAGATCGGCAATCCCCACCGATCGATCGGTCCCCTTGATCCGATAGCGCCCTGCCACGAACTCGAAATCGCCCGCGGACGCTTCGAGCTTCTCTGCGGCGCGGTCCATGCCCTTCTTCACCATCTCCCGTGCGGCGAGCATGAGCACGCTGCCCACCGCGGCGAGCGAGCGTGAGCCGCCGGTAGCGTTGCCGGTGATATAGAAATCCGCGCCTGCGGTGCGTAGCCCGATCTTTTCGATCGGGATGCCAAGCTCGCGCGCGACGAGCTGCGCAAACACGGTCTCGTGGCCCTGGCCGTGGTTGTGCGTCGGGGCGTAGAGCGTAATGCCGCCCTGCGCGTTCCACCGCATCTCCACCTGGTCCTGCGGCGCAAAACCGGCGCCCGTCGCCTCGATATAAGTCGACATGCCGCGCCCGCGCAGTTTTCCTCGGCGGGCCGATTGCTTCTTTCTTTCGGAAAAACCGGCCCAATCGGCTTCCTTGAGCGTCTTGTCCATCACGCCGGCGAAATCGCCGCAGTCGTATTCGAAGCCCGCGGCGATACGGTAGGGAAACTTGTCCTTCGGTATGAAGCTCCGGCGACGGAATTCGGCCGGGTCCAGGCCGAGCTCGTGGGCGGCGTGCTCGATCAGGCGCTCGAGCGCATAGGACATGATCGGGCGGCCGGCGCCGCGGTACGCCGCCATCGGCGCGGTGTGGGTAAGCGTGAGCCGGATGCGCGCGTAGGCTGCGGGCACATCGTATACCCCCGACAAGCAGTTCACGATGCCGATGGTGTTGATGAATGGACCGGTGGGTGCGAGGTAAGCGCCGAGGTTCGCCACCATGTCGAAGCGCATGCCGATGATCCGCGCCTGCGAATCCAACGCGAGCTCGCCGTGGGAGCGCACGTCACGCGCCTGCTCGTCGGCAAGAAAAACCTCGGAGCGCGTGCCGTTCCATTTCACCGGTCGGTCCAGCTTGCGCGCCGCCCAAAGCGCGGCGCAGTATTCCGGGTACAGGTTGAAGCGCACGCCGAAGCCGCCGCCCACCTCCTCGGCGATCACGCGGATCTTCTCGGGCGGCACGCCGAGCACCACGGAGAGCTGGTTGCGCATGATCGGCGCGCCTTGCGTGCAGGTATAGAGGTGGTACTGGCCTGAAACAAAGGCGGCAAGGCAGGCTCGCGGTTCCATGGGATTGCCGACCACGCGCGAAATGTCGACGTCGAGCCGTACGACCCGCGCTGCCTTGGCGAACGCTTCCTTGGTCTTCGCCTCGTCTCCCGACTCGTAGTCGAGCACCATGTTGCCGGGCACCGAGTCGTGGACGAGCGGCGCGCCCGACGCAAGTGCCTCGGTCGCGTCGATGACGGTGGGGAGGTCGCGATACTCGACCGCGACGAGCTCGGCTGCATCCTGCGCAGCCGCAGCGGTTTCGGCGACGATGAGCGCCACGGCATCGCCGGTAAAGCGCACACGCCCCTTGGCGAGCGCCGGCCGTCCGGGATTGATGAGCTCCATGCCGCCGCGGCCCTTGGCCGGAAGCGCCGCCGGCAGCGACTTGAGATCCAGATCATCGCCGGTAAAGACGGCGATGACGCCTTTCGCGCTTAGGGCTTCGTCCTTCTCAATTGAAACGATCTCGGCATGAGCGCGGTCGGAACGCAAGAAGTACGCATGCGCCTGGCCGGGAAGGTTCCAGTCGGAGACGTAGCGTCCCCGACCGGTGAGCATTCGGTCATCTTCGAGCCTGCCTCTCAGCATGCTCGAATTGTATTAAATCGCCGCTCGGCTCATCCCTTCGACATGGCGATGAGGATGCTGCAGGGCGCGTAGTCGAGCAGCGACGCCCCCACCGAGCCTTTCCACCAGCGCGCCGCAAACGACGTGTTCTGGTTGTGGCCAATGACAATGAGGTCGGCGCCCAGTGTCCGGGCGAGGCGGCAGATTTCCTCGACCGGCTCGCCGACGGCGAGCTGGCCCGTGGCGTTGAAGCCGCGGTCGCGCAGGGTGCGGATGCCCTCGTCGAGGATGGTCTGCGTACGCTTCTTTTCCTCCTCGAGCAGCTCTTCCGGCACGAAGCCCTCGGTGAGAAACAGGCTCGGCGGCATGCTCGCGACCGCAAGCAGGTGCGTCTCGGCCTGAAGGAAGCCCGCGAGATCGGCGCACTCCAGCAGAGCGCGCTTGCCTTCCTGCGATCCGTTGTAAGCGAGGAGGATCTTTCGGTACTTCATGGCGCCTCCTTTGCGTCTATTTCGCTAGTAGTCCAACCCTCTCGATCGTGGCGCGCTCTGCCTTCAGCATGTCAACGGCCCAGCGGGCGTAATCGTCGCTCGACATGTACCAGGCGGGCTGATCCAGCTGCGTCAGCATCTTGATGTACTCGGGATCGTCCAGCGATTTCTTGAACGCGTCGTGCAGTACTTTCACGACGTCGCGCACCATGCCCTTCGGCCCCACCAGGCCGAACGGCGAGTTCGACACGGTGTCGACGCCGAGCTCCTTGACCGTTGGCGCGTTCCAGCGCGTGCGCTTGTCCCCGAGCGTCGCGAGCAATCGCTGGGCACCGGCATCCACTTGCTTGGCCCAGCCCGTGGAGTCGACCTGGACCATGACGTGTCCGCCCATCAGCGCGATCGCGCCGTCGCCGTAGCCCTTGAACGGGACGTGCAGAAACTCTACACCCGCCTTGGCCGCGATCTCCTCCATCGCGAGATGGAGCGAGGTACCGGTTCCCGGCGTGGCATAGGACAGCTTGCCGGGGTTCGCGCGCGCGTAGGCGAGGAGGTCCTGGAAGGTCTTGAAGGGCGAGTCGGCCTTTACCACGATGCCGAAGGTGTAGCCCGCAAGCCCGATAATGTAGGTGAAATCCGCGATCGGGTCCCAGTCGACCTTCTGCATGTGCGGCACGCGGAAGGCCGTGATCGCGAGTTGCGAGATGGTGTAGCCGTCGGGCTTCGCGGTCTTCGCCATGGTGGCGGGGCCGTTCATTCCGCTGCCGCCCGGGCGGTTTTCGATGACCAGCGGCTGGCCCAGGTGCCGCGCGGTGATCTGGCCGAGCTTGCGGAAGTAGATGTCGGTGCTGCCTCCCGCCGGCCAGGGAACGATCAGTGTGACCGGTTTTGTCGGGAACTGCTGCGCTTGCGCCGCAGCTGCCAGCAGCAGGCCCCCCGCCAGCGCCAGTATCCTTCTCATGCGCTTTCCTCCTCGCGGCGATTATAGCCGCCACCCCGGCCGCTAGAATAAAGGCTTGCTAGATCCCAACCGCAGCGATCTCGTCGCCGGCGTCGCCGGTGCGGGCACCATGGGCCGCGGTATCGCGCAGGTCCTCGCCCAGTGCGGCGCCCGGACGCTGCTCTATGACGCTCAGCCGGGCGCAGCGCGCAAGGCGAAAGACTCGATCGCGCAGGCGCTTGGCAAGCTTGTCGAAAAAGGCCGGCTCGGGGCCGCAGATGCGGACAACGCTGTCGGCCGGATCGAAGTCATCGACTCGGTGGACGCGTTCGGCCCCAGCCATGTCGTAGTGGAAGCGATCGTCGAAGACTTGGGCGCAAAGCAGATGCTCTTTGCCAGCCTCGAAAAGCAAGTAAGAAGCGATTGCATTCTCGCGTCCAACACTTCCTCGCTCTCCGTAACCGCGATGGCGGCGGCGTGCGAGCGCCCCGGCCGCGTCGCCGGCTACCACTTTTTCAACCCGGTACCGGTAATGAAGATCGTGGAGGTGGTCGACGGAGTCCTCACCGAGCCGTGGGTGGCCGACGCGCTCGCTGCGCTCGCCCGCCGTTTTGGCCATACGCCGGTGCGCTGCAAGGACACGCCGGGATTCGTTGTCAACCACGCCGGGCGGGCATTCGTGCCCGAGGCGCTGCGCGTGCTGTCCGAGGGCGTTACCGACTTCGCGACCATCGACCGCATCCTCGTCGAGGCCGCGGGATTCCGTCTCGGCCCGTTCGGGCTCATGGATCTCGTCGGGCTCGACGTCTCGCACGCGGTAATGAAGTCGATGTACCAGCAGTATTTCGAGGAGCCGAAGTACCGGCCCTCCTTCCTCGCCGAGCCGCGTGTGGCGGCCGGGCTGCTCGGCCGCAAGACCGGGCGCGGCTGGTACGAATACGACAAGGAAGGCACGCGCCGGACGCCTGAAGCGCCGGCACCGGCCACAAGGCCGAACGCAGTGTGGGCCGTGCCGGAATTGAAGGAATTGCTGGTCGAACTCGGCGCAAGACCAGAGTTCAAGCCGACGCCCGAGGCCGTGTGCTTCGTCGCGCCGCTCGGTACCGACGCGACCACGAGCGCGCTTGAGCTCGGGCTCGACCCCGAGCGCACCGTGGCGGTCGATCCGCTTTTCGGGTTCAGCAAGCGCCGTACCCTGATGAGAACTCCCGTTACAAGAAAAGAAATACTCGAGGCGGCGCATGGGCTTCTCGCCTCGGACGGCGTGCCGGTATCGGTGATCAACGATTCGCCCGGCTTCGTCGCGCAGCGCGTGGTCGCGCATATCGTGAACGTGGGATGCGACATCGTGCAGATGCGCATCGCCAGCCCCGGAGACCTGGACCGCGCCGTTACCCTCGGCCTCGGCTATCCGCGCGGCCCGCTCGCGATGGGCGATGCGCTCGGGCCCAAGCGCGTGCTGGCGGTGCTCGAAGCGATGCACGAGTTCTACCAGGATCCACGTTACCGCCCCAGCCCGTGGTTGCGCAGACGCGCCACGCTCGGAGTCTCTTTGCTGAAGGAAGAATAGAGAAAGGCACCCTATGCTAGACGCCTACATTTACGACGGACTGCGCACGCCCATCGGCCGGCACGCCGGCAGGCTTGCGCCCGCGCGCCCCGACGATCTCGCCGCCGAGGTGGTGAGGGAAATCGTGGCGCGCAACAAGGTCGACCCGGGCGAAATCGCCGACGTCGTGCTCGGCTGCGTCAACCAGGCGGGCGAGGACTCGCGCAACGTGGCGCGATTCGCGGCGCTACTTTCGGGACTGCCGCCTACGACGCCGGGCGTCACGGTGAACCGCCTCTGCGCGAGCGGCCTGCAGGCCGTGGTGGACGCGGCGCGCGCGGTGACTTGCGGCGAAGGCGATCTCTACGTCGCGGGCGGCGTTGAGAGCATGAGCCGCGCGCCGTACGTATTGAGCAAGTCCGACGCGCCGTACAGCCGCGACGTGAAGATGTTCGACACCACCATCGGCGCGCGTTTCCCCAACCCGCGGGTGGTCAAGCAGTTCGGCAACCATTCGATGCCCGAGACCGGCGACAACGTGGCGAAGGACTTCGGCATCACCCGGGAGCAGGCCGACCAGTTCGCGCTGGCCTCGCAGCAGAAGTACGCCAAGGCCGAAGCCGAGGGCTTTTACAGAGGCGAAATCCACGCCATCACGCTGCCCTCCAAGAAAGAGCCGGTCACCGTGAGCGTGGACGAGCATCCTCGCCGCGACAGCAGTCTCGATGCATTGTCGAAATTGAAACCGCTGTTCGAGGGCGGCGTTGTCACCGCAGGCAACGCTTCCGGCGTTAACGACGGCGCCGCCGCGCTCGTTATCGCGAGCAAGAAGTGGGGAGAAAAGCGGGGGAAGAAACCCATGGCGCGCATCCTGTCTGCCGCGAGCGCGGGAGTGGAGCCGCGCATCATGGGCGTCGGGCCCGCCTACGCCATTCCCCGCGCGCTCGAAAGAGCAAAGCTTGAGCTCAAGCACATGGACATCATCGAAATCAACGAGGCATTCGCGAGCCAGGTGCTCGGCTGCCTGAAGCTGATGAACGTTGATTTCGACGACCCGCGCGTCAACCCGAACGGCGGCGCGATCGCCATCGGTCATCCGCTCGGCGCTTCGGGCGCGCGCCTCGCGCTCACCACGACGCGGGAGCTGCAACAATCGGGCGGGCGCTACGCCGCGGTGTCGCTGTGCATCGGCGTCGGGCAGGGGCTCGCGGTGATCCTGGAAAGGGTGCAATGAAGCGCGAGCACATCAAGGCCAAGTTCATTTGGGACGACCCGCTGCTGCTCGACCAGCAGCTCTCGGAAGACGAGCGCATAGTGCGCGACGCCGCGCGCCGCTATTGCCAGGACAAGCTCGCGCCGCGCATCCTGCAGGCTTTCCGCAACGGTGAGACCGACGCGCGCATCTTCCGCGAGATGGGCGAGGTGGGCCTGCTCGGCCCCACGATCCCGGCGGAATACGGCGGGCCGGAGCTCAACTATGTCTCCTACGGGCTGATCGCCCGCGAAGTAGAGCGGGTCGATTCCGGCTTCCGCTCGATGATGAGCGTGCAGTCCTCGCTTGTCATGCTCCCGATCTACCAATTCGGCACCGAGGCTCAGCGGCAGAAATTCTTGCCCATGCTCGCGCGCGGTGAATGGATTGGCTGCTTCGGCCTCACCGAGCCCGACCATGGCTCCGACCCCGGATCGATGCAGACGCGTGCAAAGAAGGCGGCAGGCGGCTACCGCCTGACCGGCAGCAAGATGTGGATCTCGAACTCGCCGATCGCCGACGTGTTCGTGATCTGGGCGAAGGACGACGAGGACCACATCCAGGGTTTCATCCTCGAGAAGGGCATGAAGGGTCTATCGGCACCGGCCATCCACGGAAAGGTGGGCTTGCGCGCGTCGATCACTGGCGAAGTCGTGATGGACAACGTGTTCTGCCCGCAAGAGAACGCGCTGCCCGAGGTGCGCGGCCTGAAGGGCCCGTTCACCTGCCTCAATTCCGCGCGCTACGGCATCGCCTGGGGGGCGCTCGGCGCGGCGGAGGACTGCTGGCATCGGGCGAGAGCTTACGTCATGGAAAGAAAGCAGTTCGGGCGGCCGCTGGCGGCGAACCAGCTGATTCAGAAGAAGCTCGCCGACATGCAGACCGAGATCGCGCTCGGCCTGCAGGGCTGCCTGCGCCTCGGGCGCATGAAGGACGAAGGCAGCGCCGCGCCCGAGATCACCTCCATGCTCAAGCGCAACTCCTGCGGGAAAGCGCTCGACATCGCTCGCCTGGCGCGCGACATGCTGGGCGGCAACGGCATCTCCGACGAGTTCGGCGTGATCCGGCACCTCGTGAACCTCGAGGTGGTGAACACGTACGAAGGCACGCACGACATCCATGCGCTGATCCTCGGCCGCGCACAGACCGGGATTCAGGGCTTCAGCTGATCCCCATCGCCTGGAGCACGGAGAGCATCACCGCCGCCGCAACCACCGAGCCGATCTGCCCGCCGGTGTTCGCGCCGGCGGCGTGCATGAGCAGGTAGTTCTTCTTGTCGTAGCGCTGGCCCTGCGCCTGCACCACGCGCGCGGCCATCGGAAAGGCCGAGATGCCGGCCGCGCCGATAAGGGGGTTCACCTGGCCCCGCGTCGCCCAGCACACAGTCTTGCCGAAGAGAATGCCCGCCACGGTGTCGAGGCAGATGGCGAGGAAACCCAGGCCGAAGATGGCGAGCGTTTGCGCAGTGAGGAAGGCGTGGCCTTCCATCGTGCTGCCGATCGCGAGGCCCAGGAACAGCGTCACCACGTTGGCGATCTCGTTCTCCGAGGCTTTCGTCAGGCGCGCGACCACGCCGCACTCGCGCATGAAGTTGCCGAGCATGATGGTGCCGAGGAGCGGCAGGCCCTTGGGCGCGATCAGGCCGCCAACCAGGGTGACAACGATCGGGAAGAGGAGCCGCGTGCGCGCCGAGACGCTCTTCTTCGGCGTCGCCATGCGCACGGTGCGCTCCCTCTGCGTCGTAAGCGCGCGCATGATCGGCGGCTGGATGATCGGCACGAGGGCCATGTACGAGTAGGCCGCGACCGAGACCGCGCCGAGGAGGTGCGGCGCGAACTGCGAGGTGACGTAGATCGCGGTCGGCCCGTCGCAGGCGCCGATGATGGCGATGCTGACCGATTCGGCGTGGGTGAAGCCGAGCGCGAGCGCAAGCAAAAGCGTGAGGAAGATTCCGACCTGGCCGGCGGCGCCGAAGAGCAGCATCGAGGGCCGCTCGAGCAGCGGGCTGAAGTCGATCATCGCGCCGATGCCGATAAAGATGAGCAGAGGAAAGAGCTCGTTCGCTACGCCCATCTCGTAGAGCGTGCGCAGCAACCCCCCCTCCTCGTTCAGGCCGCCGAAGGGGATGTTGACGAGCACGCAGCCGAAGCCGATCGGCACGAGGAGCAGCGGCTCGACACCCTTCCTCACGCCCAGGTAGAGCAGCGTGCCGCCGATCAGGAGCATCACGAGGTTCGGCCAACCCTGCGCCGAAAACAGCGACAGCGCGCCGCCGCCCAGTCCGGAGAGGCCCTCGAGCATTACTGCTTTTCCTCAGGCGAAAGCGGAAAGACTCTCTTCAGCACGTTCACCGCGATGGCGAGGATCCATAGCGTGAGAAAGGTTCCTGCTACACCGACAACGAGAAGCGTGAGGCCGAAGCTCCACTTGTCCACGCTCAGCCCCGGATCAGCCGCGGCAGCAGCATGAGGTGCTTCGGGCAGAGCGACCTGGGGTTCTGGTAGACGCAGCCGGCGAAGGCCTTGAGGTAACTGCGCAGGCCCTTCAGCGGCACGATCTCGTCCACGAAGCCGTGGCGCGCGCAGTACGCCGGCCGCGACGTGTCGTGGTACTTCTTCGCCATCTCGTTCATCTTCTGCGCGATCGGCTCGAGCGGCCGGCCGGAGTCCTTCTCTTTCAGCGCGCGCCGCGCATAGGTCGCCACCGCGGCGGTCTCGCCGTGCATGACGTAGATCTCGGTCGCCGCCGTGCCGAGCGTGAAGGCGTTGTGGCGGTTCGCCGTCGGCCCGCCCATGATGTAGTGCGCCGCCGCGGTGCCCTTCCTCAGCACGACGAGCAGCATCGGGACGTCGGTCGACTCGATCGAGTAGATGAGCGATTGCCCCAGGCCGAGGAGCTCGGCCTTCTCGGCGGCGTCGCCTACGTCGATGCCGCTCGTGTCCTGGAACCACACCACGGGCACCCGATCGCGCCCGCAGTGGCTGACGAACTCGTTCATCTTGATGAGCCCCTGACGGTAGAGCTTGCCACCGATGCCCGGATACTCGGCGTACTCGGGATAGCCCTTGGGCAACAGGCCCTGGCGGTTGCCGATTGCGCCGAGCAGCATCCCGTCCATCTTGACGAGGCCGGTATAGACCTCAGGGCCGTAGCCGGGCCGATATTCCAGGTGCTCGCTCGCGTCGACCAGGCGCGCAAGCAGCTCGTCGAACACATACGTCTCTTTCTGATTAAAGGGCAGCAGGTGGTAGAGCTCCTGCTCGGCTAGCGCGGGCTCGGCCGGCTCCGCGACGCGGAAGAACATCGGGTCATACGCCGGAATCGCGCGCAGGTAGTCCTTCAGCCCGTCGAGCACGCCTTTTTCCTCGTCGTAGACGCGAGCGAAGAAGCCGGTATCGTTGAAATGCGTCTCGACACGCCCGGGCGGGCGCTCGCGGAACTCACGCGTCTTCGCCACCAGCTCTTCCAGCATGCCGACGTCGAAGCCGCCGCGCGGCGCCATGCCGGAGACGATGCCGACGCCTCCGACGGCGATGTTGGCGTCCTTGTGCGCGACCAGGATCGTCGGGCTGATGCCCTGGTAGCCGCCGCCCGCGGGATTGGTGCCGTAGATGCCGGCGAGCACCGGGATACCGAGCTGCTCAAGCTCGGCGTGGCGGAAGAAGCAGGTGCCCGAGCCGCGCCGGTCCGCGTAGAACTTCTCCTGCTCGGGCAATTTCACGCCGCTGCAGTTGACGAGCCATACGAGCGGCACGTTGAGCCGCTTGGCAAGATCGGTCACGCGCAAGACGTTTTCCGCCTGCCCGGGCACCCAGGCGCCCGCGAGCATCTTGTTGTCGAAGCCGATGATCACCGCCCAGCGCCCGCAAATCCTGCCCAGGCCGTCGACCACGTTGGTCGTGCCCTCCTCGTTGTCCATCGGGTTATAGAGGCTGTGCAGCGGGTGCCAGGTGCCGGGGTCCACCAGATACTGGAGCCGCTGCCACACGGTGAGCGTGCCGCGCTTGTTGATCTCAGCGGCCGGCAGACCGACTTCCTTACGCGCGCTCGCGGCGGCGGCGATCTCGCCCTCCACCGCCTCGAGCTTCGCGCGGCTTTCCTGCGTGCGCGCGATGCGGTTCTCCTTCAGCGGCCTGCCGAACTGCGGCATCCGCTCGAAATAGGGTTTCATTCCCTGCCTCTACTCCCTGTTGGGGGTGGCGCCGCTCGCCATGCCCGAGATGATGATCTTCTGGATGTTGGATGTGCCCTCGACGATCTGCAGTGACTTGGCGTCGCGGTAGAAGCGCTCCGCCGGGTACTCGGTCGAAAACCCGTACGAGCCAAAGATCTTCATGCATTCGTTCGCCGCGTGCACCGCGGCTTCCGAGGCGGCGAGCTTCGCGACCGAGGTCTCGTACTGGCTCGGCTTGCCCTGATCCTTCAGCCAGGCCGCGCGGTACACGAGCATCTGCGCCGCCTGGTGCTCGACGACCATGTCGGCGATCTGCGCCTGGATCATCTGGTGCTGCACGATCGGTTTGCCGAACTGCCTGCGCTCGTTCGCATAGTTGATCGCGAGCTCGAGCACGCCGCCCGCCACGCCGAGCGCGCCGGCCGCGCAGCCGAGGCGCGTCTGGTTCAGCTGCCACATGCAGATGCGGAAGCCCTCGCCGGGTTTTCCGATCACGTTCTCCTTGGGCACTGGCATACCGTCGAACGCGAACTCGCCGGTCGGCGCGCAGTGCAGGCCGAGTTTCGTCTCGATCGGCCGCGCGGTGCAGCCCTTCATCTTCTTCGGCTCGATGATGAAGGCGGTGATGCCCTTGTTGCCCTTCTCGCGGTCGGTATAGGCATAGAGCAGGCCCGCGTCGCCGACCTGCGCCTGCGAGATCCACATCTTCGAGCCGTGCACTTCCCAGTGGTCGCCGCGGTCGAGCGCGTAGGTACGCATGCTGGCGACGTCCGAGCCGGTGTTCGGTTCGGTCATGGCGAAGAAGCCGAGCTGGGCGCCCGCGACCCAGCCAGGAACATATTTCTTCTTCTGCGCCTCAGTGCCGAACTTGGCTACGGTGAGCGCCGGCCCGAGGTTCTGCATGTTGAAAGGCAGCCGCCAGGACGCCGACACCTTGGCAATCTGTTCGGCCATCAGCACCGATTCCACGAACCCCATGCCGCTGCCGCCGAGCGGTTCCGGCAAAGCGCAGGAAAAAAAGCCCAGGCTGCCCATCTTGCGTACGCGCTCGCTGCGGAACTCGTGCTTGCGCTCCTCTTCTTCGAGCGTCGGCGCGATCTCGTCGGCGGCAAAGCGCCGCGCCGTGTCCTGAATCAGCCGTTGTTCTTCCGTCAGCTCGAAGTTCATTCGAGAATCACCAGCACGTCGTCTGCGGCCACCTTGTCCCCTTTCTTCACGCGCACCTCCTTCACGGTCCCCGCGCGCGGAGCGTAGATCGGGTTCTCCATCTTCAGGGCCTCGATCACGACGAGCACGTCGTCCTCTTCGACCCTCGAGCCCGCTTCGACCACCACCGACCAGACGTTCCCCGCGAGTGGCGCACGCACTTCTTCAGCCATGGTGTTCCCCCTAGTGTTCCCTCTTGTTCCGGGCCTTGGTTGAGATAGGTCAAAAGAACCGATGGTGCTCGTGCTCGCCCCCCGCACGCAAGCGCCCGCCGTTTCGACCGACCACGCTATCTCTCAGTCGATCGAGTTCAATACTCAGCCCACAACCGCGCTACCCTATTTGGTTACGTTAGAACGCCCTTGGCATGAGAAGCGCTCTAGGCCTGATCGGCCTCCTGATTTTTCTGGTTGCCGGCGCACAAACGCAGCTAGAACCGCCGAACGGCGTGCTGCTGGTGGCGAAGCCCGGCCTCGCCGACCCGAACTTCAGCCAGACCGTGGTGCTTGCGAGCCAGGCTGCCGACGGCAGTACGGTGGGCGTGATCCTTAACCGGCCGACGCGGGCGAAGCACGAGACGACGGGTGCGCCGCTTTTTTTCGGCGGCCCCGTGATGCGCGAGGTGCTGGTGGCGCTATTTCGGTCGGAGCGCGCGCCCGACGCTGCTGCATTTCACGTCCTCAACGGGATATACCTCAGTATGCATCCGCGAAATCTTGAAAAATTGTTCGGAGATCCCGCGACGCGATCAAGCGGCTACCGGCTTTTCACCGGATTCGCCGGCTGGGTGCCCGGCCAGCTCCAGAGCGAGCTTGCGCGCGATGACTGGTTCGTGCTGCCCGCAAGCGCCGAGCTCCTTTTCCGAGACGACACGAGCGGCATGTGGGAAGAGCTTGTGAGAAAAGCCCGTGGCCGTGTAGCGATGCGTTGAAAGGGAACGTATACTGGTCCCATGAGTATTGTCCTTCGCATCGTCTCGCTTGTAACAGGAGTGCTCGCCCTCTGCAGCTCCGCCTTCGCCCAGGGTCAGGACGAGGCGGTGATCCTGGTCGCGCATCCGGCGTTCCGCGATCTTGAGTACCGGCAGACGGTGCTGATCGCCGCGCCGGCGCCGAATGGCGGCCACGTAGGGGTGATCCTCAACCGCCCGACTCGGCGCTCGCTCGGCAGCCTCTTTCCCGAGCATGAGCCGTCGAAGAAGGTCGCCGACCCGGTGTATTACGGCGGGCCCTTTTCGCGCGGCGCCCTGGTCGCGCTGGTCAAGGCCGACAGCATGCCGGGCGCGGGCTCGGTGCTGCTCATGAAGAACCTTTACCTCGCGTTCCGCGCTAACACGATCGACCACGTCATCGAGACCACGCCGAACGAGGCGCGCTATTTCGTGGGCTACGTCGGCTGGCGTCCAGGCGAGCTCAAGAGCGAGATCGAGCGCGGCCTGTGGACGGTGCAGGGCGCGGACCTCGAGACCATCTTCCGCAAGGACACCGAAGGCCTGTGGGATGAGCTCCAGCAACAATCGCGCCGCATCCGCGCCCGCGCCTCACCCGGCGAAGAGCTCGCCCTCGTGCGCTGATCGGCTCACCCTGGCGAAGTAATTAGCCGTACGGACGGCAGGCTATTCTGGCCTGCATGTTCCGGCTCTCCGGATTCGAATGGCTCGCCCTCGCCGCAGCGCTCCTGCTCTGCCCAGGGGGCTCGCCGGCCGGCGCGGAGCCGGACGCAGCGAGCGGCGCGAGCATGCCGCGGTCGCTATTCGACCGCTTGGACCGCAACCGGGACGGCTACTTGAGCGCCGCAGAGCTTGCCAGCGACGAAGCAAGAAAAGGCAACTGGATTGCCATCGACCGCGACCGCGACGGCCGCATTGGACGCAACGAATTCGGCGTGGTCGGCGCAGCCAAGGCCCCGCCGAGCGCCGCGGCGGGCGGCACGCGAGCGCCGGAGAAGGAATAGTTGTAAAGGAGCCCGTGTTCGCCTAGGCTGGTTTCGATCCATCCTGGGAGGACCGTCATGAAGCAAGTCGTCGCGGCGCTCGCCGGCGCCGTTCTTCTCGTTTCCTGCGCCACCACCCGAGAGCAGAGCCTCGTCGAACGCGCGCTCGACGCTATGGGCGGCTACGAGCGGCTCGCGGGCATCAAGACCTTCACGTTCAAGGGCAACGCCAAATACTGGGAGCCCGAGCAATCGGACGTTCCCGGCGGCGAAATGCGCTTCGCCAATGAGTCGAGCTTCGAAGGCTTTGTCGATGTGGCGTCGCGCTCGACCCGGATCGACTGGGTTCGCAACTTCGCCTATCCGGCGCCGCGCACGTTCACCTTCAGCGAGATCGTGACGCCGCAGGCCGGCTACGTCCTCGGCGTGGATAGCAACGCGCGCAACGCGCAGAGCATGAAGATGAGCCCGCCCGCGCACTCGATGTCGGGCCATCGCCTCGCCACGACGCAGCGCGAGTTGCAGCGAGGCGGCTCCGCCGCGCTCATGCTGGCGATGCGAAGGTTCCCCGACCGGCTGCAGCCGACCGCGGATATCGCGGGCCAGCCCGCGGTCTCGTTCGACGGGCTTCTTGTCGCGTTTGACCCGGCTACCGGTCTGCCTTCGCGCGTGCGTAGTCTCGACTACGACAACATCTGGGGCGACGTCAACTACGACCTCGTGTTCTCGAACTGGCGTGACATCGGCGGGGTGAAGATCCCGATGAGCCGCAAGGCCGAGCTGAACGGGCGCACGATCATCGAGGCCAACTTTACCGACTTGCAGATCAACCAGCCGGTCGATACTGCACGCCTGCAGGTGCCCGCCGAGATCCGCGAGGGCGCGGCCAAGCCGGCGACGCGCAACGTCCCCTACCAGTGGGTGATGCGCCGTCAGTTCATCGGGGTCTACCTGGACTCGGACAACGCGAGCTACGACACCCGGGGCTCCCAAGGCCTCAGGCTCCAGGAGATCGCACCGGGCGTGCACCAGGTGCAGGGCGGCACGCACAACAGCCTGGTGGTGGAGATGAGCGATTATCTGATCGTGCTCGATGCGCCGGTCGCCGACGCGCAGTCGGTGTGGCTCGTCGGGCAGACGCGCGCGCGCTTCCCCGGCAAGCCGATCCGCTGGCTCGCGCTTACCCACCACCATATGGACCACGCCGGCGGCCTGCGCGCCATCCTTGCCGAGGGCACGCCGACCCTGGTCGTCGGTCAGGGCGCGGGCGCGCACTTCCGCCGCGTGCTCGAGGCGCCGGCCACTCGCAACCCCGACCTGCCTGCGCGCTCGTACCACATGAACGCAATCCTCGAGGTGCCCGAGAGCCACGTGATGTCGGACTCGACGGGCCGTCAGGTGACCGTCTATGTCATGGATAACCCGCACGCCAAGGGCATGCTCATGGGCTGGGTACCACACGCCCGCATCGGCTACGTCACCGACGTGTGGACCCCGGGGCCGCCGCTGCCGGCGAAGCCAAATCCTGGACTTGCTTCAGTCGTGAACACGGTAAAGCGCGCCGGTCTGCAGCCCGAGCGCTTCGCTGGCGGCCACGGTTCGACCGCGGACTATCAGATGCTGGTGCGGTTAGTTAGCCAGTAAGCGTCACGCGGCGGCTTTGACGGTCTTCTTCTTCTCGAACACGATCTTGCCGCCGCGGTAGTCGACGACGATGGTGTCTTTGGGCGCGAAGCGGCCCTCGAGGACCGCCTTCGCGAGCGGGTTCTCGATTTCCGATTGGATGGCGCGCTTGAGCGGCCGCGCGCCGTACACCGGGTCGAAGCCGACCTTGGCGAGCTCGGCGAGCGCCGCATCCGAGACGTCCAGGCCGAAGTCCATCCTCGCGAGGCGCGCCTTCAGCACGTTCAGCTGGATGCGCGCGATCGACTTGATGTGCTCCTCGGCGAGCGCGTGGAATACGACGATCTCGTCGATGCGGTTCACGAACTCTGGCCGGAAATGGGTCTTCACCTCGCCCATCACGGCGAGCTTTACGACCTGGTAGTCGCTCCCCGCCATGCTCTGGATCATCTGCGAGCCCAGGTTGGAGGTCATGACGAGGACGGTGTTCTTGAAATCGACCGTGCGACCCTGTCCGTCCGTGAGCCGGCCTTCGTCGAGGATCTGCAGGAACACGTTGAACACGTCGGGGTGCGCCTTCTCGACCTCGTCGAACAGGATTACCGAGTAGGGCTTGCGCCGCACCTGCTCGGTAAGCTGGCCGCCCTCCTCGTAACCGACGTATCCCGGCGGCGCGCCGATCAGCCGCGCGACCGAATGGCGCTCGCCGTACTCGGACATGTCGATGCGGATGAGGTGATCCTCCGAATCGAACAGGAACGCGGCGAGCGCCTTGCAGAGCTCGGTCTTGCCCACACCCGTCGGCCCGAGGAACAGGAACGACCCGTAGGGCCGGTTGGGATCGGCAAGCCCCGAGCGCGAGCGCCGGATGGCATCGGACACGAGGCGCACCGCTTCGTCCTGTCCGACGACGCGCTCGTGCAGCTTCTCTTCCATCTTGATGAGCTTCTCGCGCTCGCCCTGCATCATCTTCGACACCGGAATGCCGGTCGCGCGCGACACGACCTCGGCGATCTCCTCCGCCCCGACCTGCGTGCGCAGCAGCTTCGGTTTCGCCTTCTCGGTGGATTCGGCTTTCTTCAGCTGCGCCTCGAGCTGCGGCAGCCTGCCGTACTGGAGCTCCGCGAGCTTGTCGTATTGACCTTTCCTCTGAAGCTCCGCCATCTGCTGGCGCAGCTTTTCGATCTGTTCCTTGATGTGCTGGCTGCCCTGGACCTGCGCCTTCTCGGCCTTCCATTCCTCCTCGAGGTCGGCGTACTCCTTCTCCAGACGTCGGATTTCTTGCTCGATCAGGGAAAGTCGCTTGCGCGAGGCCTCGTCGGTCTCTTTCTTGACGGCCTCGCGCTCGATCCGAAGCTGGATCAGGCGCCGCTCAAGCCGGTCCATCGCCTCCGGCTTGGAGTCGATCTCCATCTTGATGCGCGCTGCCGCCTCGTCGATCAAATCGATCGCCTTGTCGGGCAGAAAACGGTCGGTGATATAGCGGTGCGAAAGCTCGGCCGCGGCGACGATCGCGGGGTCGGTGATCTCGACGCCGTGATGCAGCTCGTAGCGCTCCTGCAGGCCGCGCAGGATGGCGATGGTCGCCTCCACGCTCGGCTCGTCGACGAGCACCTTCTGGAAGCGGCGCTCGAGCGCCGCGTCCTTCTCGATGTACTTGCGGTACTCGTCGAGCGTGGTCGCGCCGATACAGTGGAGCTCGCCGCGGGCCAGCGCGGGCTTGAGCATGTTGCCGGCGTCGATCGCGCCCTCGGCCTTGCCGGCGCCCACCATGGTGTGCAACTCGTCGATGAAGACGATGGTATTCCCCTCGTCCTTCGCCAGCTCCTTCAGGACCGACTTCAGGCGCTCCTCGAACTCGCCGCGGTACTTGGCCCCCGCGAGCAGCGCGGCCATGTCGAGCACCAGCACGCGCTTGTTCTTGAGGCTCTCGGGGACTTCGCCGTTGACGATCCGCTGCGCGAGCCCCTCGACGATCGCGGTCTTGCCTACGCCCGGCTCGCCGATCAGGACAGGATTGTTCTTCGTGCGCCGCTGCAGGATCTGGATGCAGCGCCGGATCTCGTCGTCGCGCCCGATGACCGGGTCGAGCTTTCCTTGCCTTGCTCTTTCCGTCAAATCCAAGGTGTATTTGGCGAGCGCCTGCCGCTGCTCCTCGCCCTGCTGGGAAGAAACGCTCTCGCCGCCACGCACTTCTTGGATCGCTTTCTCCAGCGCGGGTTTGGTGACGCCGGATTGCTTGAGAAGCCTTCCCGTCTCGCCCTTGTCGCCGGCGGCGGCGAGCAGGAACAGCTCGGAGGCGATGTACTGGTCCCCGCGCTTTTGCGCTTCCTTGTCGGCAACGTTGAGAAGCTGCGCCAGCTCGCGGGAGACATGGACTTCTCCGGGCGTGCCTTCGACCTTGGGAAGCCTCGAAATCGAGTCGGCCAGGCTCTTCTTCAAGGCGTTCGGATTGCCGCCGGCCTTTGCGAGCAGCCCGGCAATGCCTGGGTCCTCCAGCAGCGCCGCGAGCAGATGCTGCGGCTCTATGTACTGGTTGTCCTGCCCGAGCGCGGTGCTTTGCGCCTGCGCCAGGGCCTCCTGGAGCTTGGTGGTGAATTTGTCGAATCTCATATAGGCCGTAAGGGAAATGGGGGCCTGGAGGTCTGTTTCAAGGGTAATTCTTGCTTGCAATGCAAGGTTTTTGCCCCCATCTCCATTTAATGGAAAAGCGCACCCAGTTCAACATCGGCTATCTGCTGTTCGCGCTGGTCGCCATCTTCCTCGTTCAGCAATGGTGGCAGCAGGCGCAGACCATCGAGGTCCTGCCCTATAGCGAGTTCGAAAAGCTGCTCGCACAGGACAAGATCGCCGAGGTCGTCGTGTCCGACCAGCGCATCACGGGCAAGCTCAAAGCGCCCGAAAACGGCAAGACGGTGGTGGTGGCGAATCTGGTGCCGCCCGAGATCGCGGAGCGGCTGGACAAGTACGGCGTCAAGTACACCCAGGTGCGCGAAAGCACTTTCCTGCGCGACGTGCTGTCCTGGGTCGTGCCCGCCCTTGTTTTCTTCGGTGTGTGGTATCTGCTCGTGCGGCGTATGGCCGGGCAGCAGGGGCTCGGCGGCGGGTTCATGGCAATCGGCAAGAGCCGCGCCAAGGTCTACGTCGAGAAGCAGACCGGGGTCAGCTTTGCCGACGTCGCCGGCGTCGACGAGGCCAAGACCGAGCTGCAGGAGGTCGTGGAGTTCCTCAAGAACCCGAAGAAATACGGGCGTCTCGGCGCGCGCGTCCCGAAGGGGATTCTGCTGGTCGGGCCGCCCGGTACCGGCAAGACGCTGCTCGCGCGCGCTGTAGCCGGCGAAGCCGGCGTGCCGTTCTTCTCGATTTCCGGCTCTGAGTTCGTCGAGATGTTCGTCGGCGTCGGCGCCGCGCGCGTCAGGGACCTCTTCGAGCAGGCGCGGCAGAAGGCGCCCGCGATCATCTTCATCGACGAGCTCGATGCGCTTGGCCGGGCGCGCGGCGCCTACGGCCTGGGCGGGCACGATGAGAAGGAGCAGACGCTGAATCAGCTCCTGGTCGAGCTCGACGGCTTCGACCCATCGACCGGCCTTGTGCTGCTCGCCGCGACCAACCGGCCCGAGATCCTCGACCCCGCGCTGCTGCGGGCCGGGCGCTTCGACCGCCAGGTGCTGGTCGACCGTCCCGACAAGGCGGGGCGCATTCAGATCCTGGCCGTTCATTCCAAGAAAATAAGACTCGACAAGGATGTGAGCCTTGAGCAGGTGGCGGCGCTCACTCCCGGCTTCACCGGTGCCGACCTCGCCAACCTCATCAACGAAGCCGCGCTGCTAGCCACGCGGCGCGGCGCCGAGGCGGTGGCGATGCGCGACTTCACCGAGGCGGTGGAGCGCCTGATTGCCGGCCTGGAGAAGAAAAACCGCGTGCTTAATCTCACGGAGCGTCGCGTGGTGGCGCACCACGAGCTTGGCCACGCCATGGTAGCGATGGCGCTGCCGGGGACGGACCCCGTGCACAAGGTGTCGATCATCCCGCGCGGGGTCGGCGCGCTCGGCTACACCATCCAGCGCCCGACCGAGGACCGCTTCCTCATGACGCGCGAAGAGCTCGAGAACAAGATGGCGGTGCTGCTCGGCGGCCGCGCGGCCGAGGAAGTGGTGTTCGGGCATCTTTCCACCGGCGCCGCGGACGACCTCGCGAAAGTCACCGACATCGCGCGCAGCATGGTGATGCGCTACGGCATGGTGAAGAACCTGGGCTACGTGGCGTACGAAGAAGAGCGCGCCCCTTTCCTCGGCGGACCGTTGCCGCAGGGACACCGCGAATACAGCGAGCAGACCGCGCGCGAGATCGACGTGGCGGTGCGCGAGATCGTAAAGACCGCGCACGACAAGGCGCTAGGCATTCTTTCGCGCGAGAAGGCAACGCTCGAGCGCTGGGCGCGGAAGCTGCTGGAGAAGGAGACCCTGGTCGAGGCCGAGCTCGACGAGCTCAGGACCGCGATGCTGGCGCGGCAGCCAGCGCCAGCGTAACCGCCCAGGCGAGCCACGCCGTCCAGACCTAGCCGCCGCTGCGTATCCGTTGCAGGCCCGCGCGCTGCTCGAGCGGTGTCTGCTCCTCGTCCCGGTAGAGGCCGCTCCGAAACACATAAGACGCGGCCGCATAGAAGGCGATCGCTTCGCGCAGCGCCTGCGCATCGCTCACCGGGCCAACGATGTGCTGGCTGGCGTCGACCCGGAACACCTCGGCCTTGCGGCGCGGCTGAAGCAGCACCAGGCGCTCGGGCGTCAGATAGCCGAGCGTCTGGTAGTTGGCCACGAACGTGCGATCAGAGCTCGGCGGCGAATTGAGCACGTCGCGGCCGAAGAACTTGCTGAAATAGTCGAAATCGAGCAGGCCGAGCAGGGTCGGCGGCACGTCGATCTGGGACATCAGGCGGTTTACGCGCTGCGGGACGACGTGGTGCGGCGCATAGACGAACACCGGGATGAGGTAGTTGTCGATCGGAATGCGGCTGGTGCCGCGCGCGTTGGCGCCGTGATCGGCCGTGATGATGAACAGCGTGTCTGCGAACCACCGCTTCGCGCGCGCCTGCTCGAGAAACCTGCCGATCGCATAGTCGGTGTACTTGACCGCCCCTTCGCGTCCGCTTCCTGAAGGAATGTCGATGCGCCCGGCGGGATAGCTGTACGGGCGGTGGTTGCTCGTGGTCATGACGTGGACGAAGAACGGCCGCTCTGGCCGCGCCTGCAGCTCGCGGTCGATCTCGTCGAGCACCTGGTCGAAGAGGTGCTCATCGGCCACGCCCCAGACCGTCTCGTGCTCGACACGCGCCGAGGGTATCGAGCGCCGGTCGACCGAGCGGTAGTCGTTGGCGTCGAAGAAGGCGTTCATGTTGTCGAAATAGCCGTAGCCGCCGTAGGCGAACAGCACCGCGTAGCCCTTGTCCTCGAATACGCTGCCTAGGGAGAAGAGCATCTCGTTGTGCGGGCGGCGCACGATGGACTGGCCAGGCGTCGGCGGAAGCCCGAGCGACAACGCTTCGAGCCCGCGCACGGTGCGGTTGCCAGTCGCATAGACGCGCGAAAACCACAGGCTTTCGCCGGCGAGGCGGTCGAGGTTCGGAGTCAGCCCCTTCGGGTTGCCATAGCTGCCGAGGAATTCCGCGCCCAGGCTTTCCACGCTCACCAGCACGACGTTGAGACGTCGCTCAGCCCGCGGCGGCTGGATGCGGCGCTCGGTACCTTCGCCCTGCGCGCCCAGCTCGCGGCGTACCAGATCCAGCGCCTCTTCGATCGGGAGTGTCGCGTAGTGCCGGTCGTAGCTCAACTCGTTGCGGTAATTCGCTGCGAAAAACTCGTACAGGCCGTTGCCGGCGAGATCGTTGGCCGCGTCGCGTGCCGAGAAGTTCCTCATGTCGCTGTCGACGAAGCGCAGCGTGCAAACGACTGCCGCGATCCATGCGGCAGCGACGAGCAGGCTTCGATTCCAGCGCACCGGCTCGCCGGCGGAACGCCACAGCGCCTTCGCCACCGGAAGGGTGAGCAATCCCGCGCCGAGCACCAGCGCGAGCAGCAGGCGGCCCACCGGATAGCTTTGCCAGATATTGCCGAGCACCTCGTGCGTGTACAGGAGGTAGTCGACTGCGATGAAATTGAAGCGCGAGCCGAATTCGTCCCAGAATAGCCACTCGGAGAGCGCCAGCAGGATTGCCGCGTAGGCGGACGCGGCGAATATGAGAACCGTGAGCGCGCGGTGCAGCCGGCTGCGCGCAACGGCGTGCGGAACGAGCGCCAGCCAGAGGGCGACCGGCAGCGCGAGGTACATGGCGGCCACGAAATCGAAGGCGAGCCCGTAGCCGAAGATCTTCGCCCATTCCCCCGCGGCCGCGACGAGTCCCGAATGCAGGGCGAGCAGCCCGCGTGTGAGGGTGGAAACCCCGACGAACAACGCTACGATCAGGAATGCCGGAGTGAAGCGGCCGGCGGGCATGCCCATGTGGGCGCGTAACGTACGCGCCCGGGATTAACCGACGATTAAACCCGCCTCGCCAGGCTCAGGGCTTCAGTACGCGTTGCTGCTTCAAGGCTCGCCAGCGCTCCGCGGCCTGGTCGTCGGAGTCGCGCGCGTCGACCCAGCGCGAGCCGTCGGGGTGGTGCTCCTTCTTCCAGAACGGCGCCTGGGTCTTCAGGTAATCCATGATGAACTGGCAGGCGGCGAACGCGTCGCCCCGGTGCGAGCTCGCAATCGCGACCAGAACGATTTGGTCCCCCGGCTGGAGGTCGCCGTAGCGATGGATCACGGCGTAGTCGAGGATCTGCCACTGCGAGCGCGCCTCCTCGACGATCTTCCGGATGGCGTTCTCGGTCATGCCCGGGTAGTGCTCAAGGGTCATCGGCACCTCGCGCACCTGGCCCACGAAGCTCGCCACCGCTCCCGTTCTCGGGTTTCCGGAGATGTCGATGACTTCTGTGCTGAGATCGAAGTCCTCGGTCTGTACCGAGATCTTCATGTCAGCCGCCGGTCACGGGTGGGAAAAAAGCGACCTCGTCGCCCGGGTTGAGCGGCGCGTTGGCCGCAGCCATGTCCTGGTTGACCGCGACGCGCACCACCTTCATGTCGCCCAGCACCGCCTCCCAGGCACCGCCGCGCCGCACGAGATGCAGCCGCAGGCCCGCGACCGTGCTCGCCGAATCCGGGATTTCGACAACCTCCGTCCCCGTGCCGAGCCGCTCGCGCAGGTTGGCGAAGAACAGCACTTTCACTTTCACCAGTAGAGCTCCGAATAAGGCAGGAAGCGCACCTGATCGCCTTTGCGAATCGCATGCGCCGCGGGATTGTCGACCAGGCCGTCTGCCCACGCGGTCGACGTGAGGACCGCCGAATCCTGAGTCGGGTAAAGATCCAGCCCGCCCTGCGCGTTCCATTTTACGCGCAGGAACTCGCGCCGCGCGTCGGGCTCGGGCCACTCGAAATCCGCGCGTGCGACGATGCTTTTCGGAGCGACTTCCACGAGCCCCTGGCTCCTGAGAAGGAACGGCCGCACGAAGATCAGGAAGGTAACGAAGCTCGAGACCGGGTTGCCGGGCAGTCCGAGGAAGAATGACCTCTTCACCGCCCCGAAAGCGAGCGGCCGACCCGGCTTCATTGCGATGCGCCACATCAGGAGCTTTCCTTCGGCCTCGACCGCAGGCTTCACGTAGTCGGCTTCGCCTACCGACACGCCGCCGGAAGTGACGATGACGTCGGTCTCTTCCGCGGCGCGGCGCAGCGCTGCGCGCGTCGCATCGAGGCTGTCGGGCACGATGCCGTAGTCGTGCACCTCGCAGCCGAAGACTTCGCCGAGCCCGCGCAAGGTGAAGCGGTTGGAGTTGTAAATCCGTCCCGGCGCAAGCGGCTCGCCCGGCATGACGAGCTCGTCGCCTGTGAAAAACAATCCCAGCCGCACCTTCCGGTACACCGGAAGCGTCTTGATCCCCACCGAGGCCGCGAGTCCGGTGTCCTGCGGCAGCAGGCGCTTGCCTGCCGGCAATATCTCGCCGCCCTTCTTCACGTCGCTCCCGGTGAGGCGAATCCAGTCTCCCGGTTTTGGTTTTCTCTTCAACAAAACCGAGTCACCTTGGATTTCGCAGTGCTCCTGCATCACCACCGCGTCCGCACCGGGCGGAATCGGCGCGCCAGTGAAGATGCGCGCGGCGGTTCCCGGCTCCAGGGCTTTTCCCGCCGAGCCGGCCATGATCTTCTGTGTGACACGCAGGCGCTCCCCATCCCCGGCTCTGACCGCAAACCCGTCCATGGCGCTGTTGTTCATCGGCGGCACGTCCATGGTCGAGCGCTGCGCGCGCGCAAGGATGCGGTTGGTCGCTTCGAGTGTCGGCACGTCTTCGATTTCCGCGACCGGCTTCGCTTCCGCAAGCAGGCGCGCGAGCGCTTCGTCAACCGAGAGAAGTCCCTGGTTCACAGCTCGAGCTTTTTCAGGATAAAGCTTGCGATGCCGTCCACATCGTTGAGATCGAGGAGCGGCAGCTTGGTTTCCACCCTCCCATCGCTCGCCACCGCGACGATGTGTGCATCGTTGGGGTGCAACAGCGGCTCGCCGGTTTCGGCGCGCCAAACTTCCAGCTTGGGGATCGGCGCGAACTTGAAGCCCTCGACCAGCAGCAGATCGCACGGTGACAAGCGCTTCACCTGCTCTTCGAATGGCGGCTCGTGGGCACCGCGCAGCTCGTGCATCAGGACCCAGCGGCGCGACGAGGTGACGAGGATCTCTGAGGCGCCGGCATGGCGGTGGCGGTAGGAATCCTTGCCGGGCTGATCGACGTCGAAGGTATGGTGCGCGTGCTTGATGAGAGAGACGCGCAGCCCGCGCTGCACGAACTGTGGGATGAGCTGCTCGATGAGCGTGGTCTTGCCGCTCCCCGACCATCCGGCGAAGCCGAAGATCTTCATGTGCCGGCGATTTTAGCCTCCGGCATTGGGAAAGAAGAGCTGTTCACCGTCAATGCGGTAGGC
Source organism: Burkholderiales bacterium (assembly GCA_035762345.1). GTDB lineage: Bacteria > Pseudomonadota > Gammaproteobacteria > Burkholderiales > SG8-39 > SCGC-AG-212-J23. Next base: position 11,919 of record DASTPE010000048.1, on the reverse strand, counting down.
CGCGATGGCATCCTGCCCTTCGCTCGAGATCAGCCAGTCGACGAAAGCCTGCCCCAGCTTTTGCTTGACGCCCAGATGGCGCGCCGGGTTCACCAGGATCACGCCGTACTGGTTGAAAAGGCGTTTGTCGCCTTCCATCACGATGGCAAGCTCGCCGCGGTTCTTGAACGAGAGCCATGTGCCGCGGTCGGCGAGGATGTAGGCGTTCAGGCCAGAAGCGGTGTTGAGCGCGGGTCCCATGCCCGAGCCAGTTTCGCGGTACCAGGGACCTTTCTCGCTTGCGATGTCGATCCCGGCCGCCTTCCACAGCTCAAGCTCGGCGAAGTGCGTGCCGCTGCGGTCGCCGCGTGACACGAAAGCGGTTCTTGTCTTCTGGATTTGCTGAAGAGCTTTCACGACATCCTTGCCGCCCGCAACGCCGGCCGGGTCGGATTTCGGGCCGATGAGCACGAAATCGTTGTACATCACTTCGTAGCGCCGTACGCCGAAGCCCTCGGCGACGAACCTCTCCTCGAGCGGCCGTGCGTGCACGAACACCACGTCGGCATCGCCGCGCCTGCCGATGTCGAGCGCCTGCCCGGTGCCGACCGCAACCACGCGTACCTGGATGCCCGTCTTCTTTTCGAAGATCGGCAGCAAGTGTTTGAAAAGGCCGCTCTGCTCGGTCGAGGTCGTCGACGCAACCGTGATGTAGCGCTGTTGGTGGGCACCGACCGGTTGGGCACCGACCGGCAAGGCAATGGCTAGAAGAAAGAGGGTTCTCAAGATAGCGCCCATGGCAGTTCTCCTTTGATGAATGCAGCAGCTTCCGCCGTCTTCGGCTGTGAAAAGAATCGGTCGACCGGCGCGCGCTCGACGACGCGCCCCTGGTGCAGGTAGATGACCTCGTCGCCCAGGCGCTTCGCCTGGCCCAGGTTATGCGTCGCCATCACAATCTTGGTACCCGCGGCGTCGAAGGCGCGGATGATGATCTCGATCTCGCGCGTCGCGGTGGGATCGAGGCTCGCAGTCGGCTCGTCGAGGAACAGCACCTCCGGGTGCAGCGCCCAGGCACGCGCGAGCGCAAGGCGCTGCTGCTCGCCGCCCGAAAGCACGCGCGCCGAACGGTGAGCAACGTGCGCGAGCCCCACTTCCTCGAGCGCCTCGCTCGCGTGTTTTTCGGCCTCTTTCACATGCGCCAGCTTCAGCGCATAGACTACGTTGGCTAGCGCGGAGCGCCTCAGCATCACGGGGCGCTGGAACACCATCGCGTGCCGGCCGGAGCGGCTCCACGACAGCGTTCCCGAGGAGGGCGCGAGCAACCCATGCATGAGCCGCATCAGCACGCTCTTGCCGGCACCGTTTGCGCCCAAGATGATGGTACTCGGACCGGCTTCGATCTCGAGCGAAACCGGTTCGATGATATCGCGGAAGGAAACCTGCGCCAGGGTAAGGGGCAGAATCATCCGTAGCGCCTCTGCGCGGCTTCCTTGACGAGGTGCGCGGCAGCGTTGAGTGCAAGCACGATCACCATCAACACGAGTCCCAAGCCCAGCGCGAGCGGCAGGTCGCCCTTAGACGTTTCCAGGGCGATTGCGGTCGTCATCACGCGGGTTACGCCGTCGATGTTGCCGCCGACGATCATCACCGCTCCGACCTCCGCGCTCGCGCGCCCAAGCCCGGCGAGCACTGCCGTGACCAGCGAGAAGCGGATGTCCCAGAGCACCGTGAGCGCGGCGCGCGAGCCGTGGGCCCCGAGCGAGCGCAGCTGCTCCTCGTATTCGCGCCAGGCGTCCTCCACCGCCTGGCGGCTTAGCGCGGCAATGATCGGCAGGATGAGGATGGTCTGAGCAATGACCATCGCCTCGGGCGTGAAGAGCACGCCCAGCGCGCCGAGCGGACCAGCGCGGGAGAGCATGAGATAGACGAAGAGCCCGACCACCACCGGTGGCAGCCCCATCAATGCATTGAGCACAACGATCAAGGCCTGCCGACCGGGAAAGCGGCCGACCGCAATCGCGGCCCCCAAGGGCAAGCCGACCAGGGCCGCGAGTGCCACCGCCGACAGGCTCACTTCGAGGCTCAGCACCACGATCTGCCACAGGCGAGCCTCGGCCAGCACATAGGGGAAATCCTGCATATGAGATGAAGAGTACTTGGCTGTGGCTGATTCTCAAAATATGGGATTTCGTGCATATTAGTGCGGTGAAACCGACGATGGTCTGGCAGGCGGGCACGCGTACCCTGGATGCTCGCGTGCTCGAGCTCCTGCGTGCGCTGCAGCACCACGCCACGCTGAAGCGCGCGGCCGAGGAGGTCGGCGTGTCGTACCGCGGCGCCTGGGGTTTGCTCGTCGAAGCGGGCGAGCTTGCCGGAGCTCCGCTCGCCGAGTTGCGCCGCGGTCGTGGCTCGCGCCTCACCCGGCTCGGCGCGCAGCTGCTGAAGAGCGACGAGCGTCTGAGGCAGGCCGTGGCGCCTCTGAGCGCCCGCTTCGAAGTGAAGCCATCCGAGGCCGTCTCCGCCCCGCCGCTGCGGCTCGCGGCGAGCCACGACCCGCTGCTTGCCGAGTTCTGCGGGCGCTTCGCCGTACCGGCGGGCCTCGTGGGTGAGATCGCGTTCCGCGGCAGTGAAGAAAGCCTCGCACTCTTCTCCCGTGGCGCCGTGGAGGCAGCAGGCTTCCACATCGAGGAAGGCGACCTGCGCCGCTTCCTGCGCGTCGGGCGCGACGTCGTGGTGCGCTTCGCCGCGCGCGAGCAGGGCCTCATCGTCGCGCAAGGAAACCCGAAGCGCCTGAAGAACCTTGGTGACGTCGTGAGAACCCACGCCCGCTTCGTCAACCGTCAGCGCGGCTCGGGTACCCGGCGTCACATCGACCGGCTGCTGCGCGACGCCGGCATTAACCCGGAAAACTTGCGCGGTTACGGCACCGAGGAGCATACCCACCTCGCCGTCGCCGCAACGGTCGCTTCTGGTCGTGCCGACGCGGGCTTCGGCGTGCACGCCGCCGCAGCGCAATTCGGCCTGGACTTCGTCCCGGCGCTGCGCGAGACCTACTGGCTCGCACTGCGAGAGCGCGAGCTCGCTACGCCGACGGTGCAGCGACTGCTCGACGCGCTCGCTGGCAAGCCGCTCGCGCGCATTGCGCGCAAGTTTACGGGCTATGACCTGAAGGATTCGGGAAGCACGGTCGCTCCGGAGGCACTGTTTCCTTGAGATTCAAGCTTGCCGTGCTCGTGTTGGCGTTCGCCGCCACAGGCGCGGCAGCCGAATCGGTGCAGGTAGCGGTTGCGGCGAACTTCGCCGGCACCGCGAGGATGCTGGCCGAGCAGTTCGCCGGCCAGGGCGGACAACGGCTCGAGCTGAGCTCCGGCTCGACCGGAAAGTTCTACGCCCAGATCAAGAACGGCGCGCCGTTCGACGTGTTTCTCTCGGCGGACGAAGCCACCCCGCTTCGGCTTGAGAGCGAGAAGCTGGCCATCGCCGGCAGCCGCTTCACTTACGCGATCGGCCGCCTCGTGCTCTGGAGCGCGCAACCCGGACTCGTCGACGAAAGGGGCGAAGTGCTGCGCAAGGGCCGGTTCAATCGCCTCGCCATCGCGAACCCGAAGCTCGCGCCTTACGGCGCTGCCGCGCAGGAGACTCTTGAAAAGCTCGGGCTCTGGGGCGAGCTGCGCCCGAAGCTCGTACAGGGTGAAAACATCGCACAGACCTTCCAGTTCGTGTCGAGCGGCAACGCGGAGCTTGGGCTCGTTGCGCTTTCGCAGATCCGTGACGCGGGAAAACCGCCGTCGGGCTCTTACTGGCTGGTTCCCGCTCCGCTTCATGCCCCGCTCAGGCAGGATGCGGTTCTCCTTGCGCGCGCCGAGCGTAACCCTGCAGCACAGGCGTTTCTCGCGTACCTGCGCAGCGGGCCCGCACGAGCCCTCATCCGCGCCTATGGCTATGAGTAACGAACTCGCCGCGGTTTGGCTCACCGCAAGGCTTGCCGCGATGACAACGATGCTGCTGCTCGTCGTCGGCACGCCGATCGCCTGGTGGCTCGCGCGCACGCGCTCGCGGCTCAAAGGCGCCATCGGCGCCGTGGTCGCGTTGCCGCTCGTGCTGCCCCCTACCGTGCTCGGCTTCTATCTGCTCGTTCTGATGGGGCCGGCCGGCCCGGTCGGCGCGCTCACTCAGTCGCTCGGCCTGGGGCTCCTGCCGTTTACGTTCTCGGGCCTGGTTGTCGCCTCGGTCATCTACTCGCTGCCTTTTGTCGTGCAGCCCCTGCAGGCGGCTTTCGAAGGCATTGGCGAGCGGCCGGTGGAAGTTGCCGCAACTCTGCATGCGGATCCGTGGGACCGCTTCTTCACCATCGTGGTGCCGCTCGCCCGGCCCGGCTTCGTCGCCGCCACGGTGCTCGGCTTCGCGCACACGGTGGGCGAATTCGGCGTAGTGCTCATGATCGGCGGCAACATCCCCGGGGCGACCAAGGTACTTTCGGTAGCGCTTTACGACCACGTCGAGGCCCTCGAATACATGCAAGCGCACTGGCTCGCCGGCGGAATGCTGATCTTTTCCTTCGTCGTGCTGCTTGCGGTCTACGGCCGCACCTGGAAACCCCGGTGAGCGGGCTGCAAGCGCGCCTTAGGCTCGCGCGCGAGGATTTCGCGCTCGACGTGGATTTCAGCGCCGCAGCCCGCGGCGTCACGGCCCTCTTCGGCGCGTCGGGCTCGGGCAAGACGACCGTGCTGCGATGCATTTCCGGTCTTTCGCGTGCGCCGTCGGGGTTCGTCTCTTTCGACGGCGAATGCTGGCAGGACGATACGCGCTTCGTGCCGCCGCACCGCCGCGCCTGTGGCTATGTGTTCCAGGAGTCCAGCCTGTTCCCACACCTCTCCGTGCGCCGAAACCTGGAATACGGCTGGCGCAGGGTCCCGCCTGGGCAGCGGCGGCTCGCATTTGACAATACCGTCGAGCTGCTCGGCGTCGGCCCGCTGCTCGAGCGCTCCGCGCCGAGCCTCTCCGGCGGCGAGCGGCAGCGGGTGGCGATGGCGCGCGCGCTGCTCGCAAGCCCGCGGCTGCTGCTGATGGACGAGCCGCTCGCCTCGCTGGATGAGGCGCGCAAGGGTGAAATCCTCTACTACATCGAGCGCCTGCGCGACGAGCTGGCGCTGCCCATCATCTATGTGAGTCATTCCATCGAAGAGGTTGTGCGCCTTGCCGACAGGGTGGTGCGGCTCGCGCAGGGCAAGGTGCTCGAAGCCGGGCCGGTGTCCGGGCTGCTCGACGGCGGCAGCGTCATTGACACGCGCGTCGCGCATCACGACCTCAAATGGAGCCTCACGCGGCTTGAATTCCCCGGCGGCGCGTTCTACGCACCCGACGTAGATGCCCTCGTCGGCGAGCGCGTGCGGGTGCGCATTCGCGCGCGCGATGTCTCGCTCGCCCTCAGCGCGCCACGCGATGCGAGCTTTCTCAATGTCCTCGCGGGCGTCGTGACCGCATTGTCTGAGCAGCGCGGCGCGAGCGTCGATGTGCGGCTCGACGTGGCCGGAACGCCGCTGCTAGCCCGCGTGACGCGCAAGTCGGTCGCCGCGCTGGGCCTCGCGCCGGGCCGGCGAGCCTATGCGCTCATCAAGTCCGTCGCCATCGATCGCCCGAGCGTCGGCTATGCCTAGGTTATTCGGCGTATTGCTTCTTCTTCCGGGTGCATTGCTCGCGCAATCCTCGGCAAAGGTCGAGCGTGTCTATGCTGCCGGCCCGCCGGCGAGCGTGCTGGTGTTCGCCGTCGCGCCCGCCAAGCTGGTCGGCTGGACACGCGCCCTGCGGCCGAGCGAGGCGCAGTTCTTCGACGAGCGCTACGCCAAACTGCCCGAGCTCGGCCGGCTCACCGGGCGCGGCGACACGGCGAACGTCGAAGTCGTGCTGCGGGCGAAGGCCGACCTCATCGTAGACGTCGGCTCGACGGCGCCGAGCCTTCAGGCGCTCGCGCAAAGCGTCGAGCAGCGCACCGGCATCCGCTATGCCCTCCTCGATGGCCGCATCGAGTCGACGCCCGCGACGCTGCGCGCGCTGGGGCGGTTGATGGGCAATGAGCACTCGGCGGAGGAGCTGGCCGCGTGGTATGAGAGCGAACTGCGCGACGCCAAGCAGCGCACCGCGCTCTCCCGATCCCGACCTCTTGTGTACTATGGCCGCGGCCCTGCCGGGCTGCAGACGGGCGGCAAGGGCTCGATCAATGTCGAAGTGTTGGAGTTCCTGGGCGCGCGCAATGCCGCCGCCGAAGCGCGTGCGGGCTTGGTGACCGTAGCGTTCGAGCAGGTCATCCTCTGGAATCCACAGGTGATCCTGACCACCGACCCGGACTTCTGGCGATCCGCATGGAGCGATCCGCGCTGGCGCGCGGTCGAGGCGCTGAGCCGCAAGCAGCTGTACCTCTCGCCGCATCTTCCTTTCGGCTGGTTCGACTTTCCGCCGGGACCGAACCGCCTGCTCGGCATCTGGTGGGCCGGCAAGCTCCTCGAGCCCGAGGCGTTCAAGGACGTCGACCTGCGCGCTAAGGCCCGCGAGTTTCACCGGCGCTTCTATCACCGCGTACCGACCGAGGCGCAGCTCGACGCGCTGCTCGGCGAGCCGGGCGTGCTGCCCAAATGAACGGTCGCGCCGCTTCATATCTCGTTTCGAGTGTCGTTCTGCTGGGCCTCGTCGCGCTTGCGTTTGCCGTCGGCCGCTATCCGGTTTCGCTCAGCGAGCTCTGGTCGGTGCTTGCCGGCCAACCGGTCGCCGCGAACGTCGAGACCGTCGTACTGCAGGTGCGCGGGCCGCGCGTGCTCGCCGCGCTGCTCGTCGGCGCGGCGCTCGCCGCTGCGGGCACCGCCTACCAGGGGATGTTCCGCAACCCGCTCGTCTCGCCAGACATCCTCGGCGTGTCCACCGGCGCCGCGCTCGGCGCCGTGCTGGCAATTTTCCTTTCCTTCAACGTTCTCCTTACGCAAATGCTCGCGTTCGCGGGCGGCCTGGTCGCCGTGGCTCTCGTGTACGGAGTTGGCTCGAGGCTGCGCGGTCATGACCCATTGCTCGCCCTCGTGCTCACCGGCGTGGTGATTGGCACGCTGCTCGGCTCGGCGATCGCGCTGCTCAAGTACCTTGCCGATCCCTACAACCAGCTTCCCGCCATCACCTTCTGGCTGCTCGGCAGCCTTGCGTCCATCGCACCGAAGGATCTGCTCGTGGCTGCACCGCTCGCGCTTGTCGGCCTGGTGCCGATGCTGCTCTTGCGCTGGCGCATGAACCTGCTTGCGCTGCCCGACGACGAAGCGCGCGCTCTCGGCGTGGACACGCGGCGGCTGCGCACGCTCGTGGTGGCGTGCGCCACGCTCATGACCGCGTCGGTGGTGGCGATCAGCGGCATCATCGGCTGGGTGGGGCTCCTCATTCCTCACGCGGCTCGTCTCGTCGTCGGTCCCGACTTCGGCCGCCTGCTGCCGCTCGCGATGTTGATGGGGGCGGCGTTCATGCTTGCCGTCGATACGCTGTGCCGCACCATCGTTACGATCGAGGTGCCCCCCGGCGTGCTCACGGCGCTGATCGGCACGCCGTTCTTCCTGTGGCTGTTCGCTCTTGCGCGGAGGACGTGGTGATGCTGAAAGTACGCGACCTCGCTTTCGGATTTCCCGGTCGCACGGTCGGGCGTGACGTGAGTTTCGAGCTTGCCGCCGGCGAAGTGATCTGCGTGCTCGGTCCCAATGGGGGCGGCAAGACCACGCTTTTCAGGACGGTGCTTGGCTTGCTGGAGCCGCATGGAGGAGCCATCGCTCTGGAAGGCTCGCCCCTCGCTTCGATGACGAGAACCGAGATCGCGAGGCGCATCGGTTACGTGCCGCAGGGTCATGCCGCCTATTTCGCCTTCACTGTGCGCGAGTTCGTCTTGATGGGCCGCACGGCGCACCTCGGAGCGTTTGCTTCCCCGGCGAAAAAAGACATCCTGGTTGCCGACCGGTCGCTCGAATCGCTCGGCATCGCGCATCTCGCGGATAAGCCAGTCACTGAGATCTCGGGCGGCGAGCGCCAGCTCGCGCTCGTCGCGCGCGCGCTTGCGCAGGAGCCGAGGCTCCTCGTCCTGGACGAGCCCACCGCCAGCCTCGACTTCGGCAACCAGGTGCGCGTGCTGGAGAAGATCTCGGGGCTCGCGCGAACCGGTATTGCCGTCCTCTTCTCCAGCCACGACCCGGATCACGCGTTCCTGTGCGCGAGCCGCGCGCTGCTTCTCGCGGAAGGGCGCGTGCTGGAGAGCGGCGCACCGCGCGAGGTCATTCGCGCCGACACGCTCGAGCGCATGTACCGGGTGTCGGTGCGGGTGGTGCCACTACCGGGCGGCATGCACACCTGCTTGCCGGGCATGCGGCCTTGATCTAGACTCCTCGAGTCACACGTCGGGGCCGCAGACTCCCGGCGATCCAAGACGCCTCGCGTCCAAGCTCTGCGGCACACTCTTGAAAGGAGAGGCCATGGACGCGAGCATCAGCGCAGCATCCCTCAAGCAATCCATTCTCGGCTCCGAGCCGCCGCTCGTGATCGACGTGCGGAGGAACGAGCGCTTTCGCGAATCGCCTTACCTGATGAAGGGCGCCCTGCGCCGTGACCCCGAGCGGGTGGTCGAATGGAAGAGCACGCTGCCGCGGGCAGCACAGGTCGTCGTTTACTGCGTGCACGGCCACGAGGTGAGCCAGAATGTAGCCAAGTCGCTCGCAGCGCGATACCTGCAAGGTGGAATAGAAGCCTGGCGCGAGTTGGGGGGAGAAGTTGCTGAGAAACCGACAAATTCATCGTCGCGCTGGGTAACCCGGGAGCGGCCGAAGATCGACCGCATCGCCTGCCCCTGGCTCATCCGGCGCTTCGTCGACCCCGACGCCGAATTTCTCTACGTGCCGACGCCGGAGGTGAGACGAACGGCGCAGGAGAAGACGGCAGTGCCGTACGACATCCCTGACGTCGAGTTCTCGCACGACGGTGAGCTCTGCAGCTTCGACACGTTTCTGAGGAAGTTCCACCTGGAGAAGGACCCAGCGCTGGCCGAGCTGGCGGTCATCGTGCGAGGCGCGGACACTAACCGCCTCAACCTTGCGCCGCAGGCTGCCGGGCTCGCCGCGATTTCGCTCGGGTTATCGAGGAACTTCGCGAACGACCACGAGATGCTCGAGCACGGCATGGTGGTCTACGACGCGCTCTACGCATGGTGCAGGAACGGGAAGGACGAGATCCACACGTGGAATCCGGCGGCCTACCGCTGAGCGGCCTGTCGGCGTCCGCGGTCTCGTTCGCCGAAGCTTTCCGCTTCTGGCTGAAGCTCGGCTTCATCTCCTTCGGTGGACCAACGGGACAGATCGCGATCATGCACCAGGAGCTGGTCGAGCGACGGCGCTGGATCTCGGAGAACCGCTTTCTCCACGCGCTGAACTACTGCATGCTGCTGCCAGGTCCGGAGGCGACGCAGCTCGCGACCTATATCGGCTGGATGATGCACCGGACTTGGGGAGGCATCGTCGCCGGCGGCCTGTTCGTACTGCCCTCGGTCTTCATCCTGATTGCGCTGTCGTGGATCTACCTTGCCTACGGCGACGTGCCGGTGGTCGCTGGCCTCTTCTACGGAATCAAGCCTGCGGTCGTGGCGGTCGTGATCGCCGCCGCGTACCGCATCGGCTCGCGTGCGCTGAAGAACGGCTGGCTTTGGGCGATCGCGGCGGCTGCTTTCGTCGCGATCTTTGCGTTCGACGTGCCGTTCCCGGCGATCGTCATCGCCGCCGGCGGCGTGGGCTATGTCGCGGGACAGTTCGCTCCGCAGACCTTCTCGCCCGCCGCGGCGCATCGTGCGGCGAAAGCTGGATACGGACCGGCGCTCATCGACGATGACACCCCGACCCCGGCGCATGCACTGTTTTCGTGGCCCAGGCTGTGGGCTTACGTCGCGGCCGGGATTGCGATCTGGGCGACCGTCCTCGGCGCCCTGACAGGCGCTTTCGGCTGGAACGGTACGCTGACGCAGATGGGCTGGTTCTTCACCAAGGCCGCTCTCCTGACCTTCGGCGGCGCGTACGCGGTGCTGCCCTACGTCTACCAGGGCGGCGTCGAGCATTACGCCTGGCTCAGCGCGCGGCAGATGATCGACGGCCTTGCGCTCGGCGAGACCACGCCCGGACCGCTCATCATGGTGGTGGCGTTCGTCGGCTTCGTAGGCGGGTGGAGCAAGGAAGTGTTCGGCGCCGAGGCGCTCGCGGCGGCCGGGGTCGCAGGCGCGCTCGTGGCGACGTTCTTCACCTTCCTGCCCTCCTTCGTGTTCATCTTCGTCGGCGCGCCGTTCGTCGAGACGACGCACGGCAACCTCAAGTTTACCGCGCCGCTCACCGCGATCACTGCGGCGGTGGTCGGCGTGGTGCTCAACCTCGCCCTCTTTTTCGCCTACCATGTGCTCTGGCCGGAGGGACTCGCGGGCCGGTTCGACGCGTTCTCGGCGCTGCTCGGCGCAGCCGCGCTGATCGCATTGTTCCGCTTCAAGGCCGGCGTCATCCCGATCATCGGCGCCTGCGCCCTTCTGGGAGAAATCAAATGGCTGCTTACGTGATCGCCGAAATCGACATCACCGATCCCGCTGCCTACGAGGACTACCGCAAACAGGTGCCCGACGTGATTGCCCGCTATGGAGGGAAATACATCGTGCGCGGCGGCAGGGTCGAGGCGATCGAGGGTGGCTGGTCGCCCAAGCGTATCGCCGTAGTGGAATTTCCCTCGATGGAGCAGGCGCTGAAGTTCTACCGCTCGCCCGAGTACGCGCCCTTGATCGCGATCCGCCAGAAGGCCTCGCGCGGCAAGCTCATCATCGTCGAAGGCGCATGAAACGAAAGGGCGTCTCGCGACGCCCTTTCGGCCCCTCCTCCTCCGGTTGATCTAGTTTCGCTGAATCACGGCGCAGGCTATGCGCGCGCCGGAGTTGCCCGTAGGCTGGGTCTTGTAATCATCCGCGTCGGCGTGAACGATGAGCCCCCGACCCACGATGCTTGCCGGGCCCGGCGTCACCGTGATCGTGTCGAGCTCGACGTCGAGCTTGGCGCGGCCGTCCTTGCCCGCCTTGAGCGCAGGCAGATCGCCCGCGTGGCGTTCGCCACTGGTCGGTTGGCCGTGCGGCTTGCCGAAGGGATTGAAGTGCCCCTTCGCACTCATCCCATCGGGCGAGTTGCAGTCGCCGACCTCATGGATGTGGAAGCCGTGCTCCCGGTCTGGAGCCAGGCCTTGCACGTTGGCGACGAGACGCACCTTGTTGCCGACCTGGTTGAACGTGGCCTCGCCGAACGCCTTGTGCTGGCCGAGGGGCTTCAACTGCGCGGTGGCGCGCGGCTCGTCCTTCGGCCCGATCTGGCAGCCGAGGAGCGCCGCGGCGGTGAACGCGATCGCGAGCGGCGCTCTCATTTCTTCTCCGGCGCCATCGAGGCGCCCTTGTTCTTCTTATAGTTGGCGACTGCCCGGTCCTGGGCTTTGGTGAGCTCGGCGGCTTCTTTCGCTTTGGCGGCGGCCGCCTTTTCGGCCTCGGCGGCTTTCTCGGCATCGCTCTTCGCGGGCGCGGGCGGGAGCTTCGCATGCGATGCCGCAATCACGCCGGCCGCAAGGCCCGCCGCCAGTACCAGAAGAATTCTTTTCATTGCTTTTCCTTCATGTGCGGAGCGCCCGCCGGGACGGCGCCGCCCCGGGCGGGCGTGGCGCCGCGAGATTGCAGCTCCTTGTACCAGATGTCGTGATGCTCCTTCGCCCAGGTCTCATCGGTCACGCCCTTGCGCATGTTCTGGTAGGCGCCTTCCACGCCGATGGTGCCGATGTAGATATGGCCCAGTGCGATGGTCACATAGAGCAGCGCCCCAACCGCGTGCCAGATCCAGGCTTCCTGCATGGTGGCACGCGTCTGGTCGAAGTTCG
>DASTPE010000047.1:0-53080 GCA_035762345.1 Burkholderiales bacterium | reverse complement strand
GTGACCGCTGATATTGAGGTTCAAGGTCTACCCCGACGGTTCATGTCAAAGCGCCTTTCTCTGGTTGACGGGAGGAATCTGCAGCGATTCGCGGTACTTTGCAATCGTGCGTCGCGCGACCACGATGCCCTGCTCGCCGAGGATTTGGGAAATGCGCGCGTCCGACAGCGGCGACTTGGCGTCCTCGGCGGCCACGAGCTGCTTGATCAGCGCCCGGATCGCGGTGGAGGAGGCCGCGCCGCCCGCCTCGGTAGCGACGTGGCTGCCGAAGAAGTACTTGAGCTCGAAGGTGCCGCGCGGCGTCGCCATGAATTTCTGCGTGGTGACGCGCGAGATGGTGCTTTCGTGCAGCCCGAGCGTAGCGGCGATCTCGCGCAGGACCAGGGGCCGCATTGCGACCTCGCCGTGCTCGAGGAAGTGGCGCTGGCGGTCCACGATCGCCTGCGACACGCGCAGAATGGTGTCGAAGCGCTGCTGCACGTTCTTGATCAGCCAGCGCGCCTCCTGCAGCTGTGACGAGATGCCGGCGCCGCTGCGCGCCGCGGCGGCGAGCTCGGCGTAGAGCCGATTGATGCGCAGGCGGGGCATGGCGTCGGGGTTCAGGCTTGCGCGCCACACGTTGCGCACTTTCTTCACGATGACGTCTGGGATTACGTAGCGCGCCTCGACTTTGGCGAATGCCGAGCCGGGGCGCGGGTTGAGCGCCTGGATCAAGCGCTGCGCCGCGCGCAGCGCGTCTTCGCCAGCGCCGGTAAGCGCCTTCAGCCGCGTGTAGTCGCGCGCGGCGAGGAGCTCCAGGTGTTTCTCGACGATCTCGAGCGCAAGGCTGCGCTCAGCCTCCTCCGGAAGGACCTTCAGTTGGAGAGTCAGACATTCCGCGGGAGAGCGCGCGCCTATGCCGGCAGGCTCGAAATGCTGCAAATGGCACAGCGCGATCTTGAGCTCCTCGACGAGGGCCTCGCCGTCGTCGGCGAGCTGCGTCGGCAGCAGCGCGGCGATCTCCTCGAGGGGCTGGGTGAGATAGCCGTCGTCGTCGAGCGCGTCGATCAGGATCTCGACGAACGCGCGGTCGCGCGCGCCGAGGTTGGTGAGCGAAAGCTGCGCGCGCAGATGGTCGCGCAGCGTCGGCGTGTCGGGCGTCGAATGGGTACGGTCGCCGTCCTCGTCGTCGTCCGTGCCGCGCCAGCTCGTCGCCAGCTCGCTCGGCCAGTCGGGGGCTTCGGGAACCTCCGGGCTGCTCGCCGCCGGCGGCGACTCCGGGCCGCCTTTGACGGCAATCTCCTCGCCGTCCTCGCGCTCGAGCGCGGGATTCTCCATCAAGATGCGCTCGATCTCCTGATTCAGCTCGACCGTCGAAAGCTGCAGCAGCCGTATCGACTGCTGCAGCTGCGGCGTGAGAGTCAGATGTTGCGAAAGGCGAAGTTGAAGCGAAGGCTTCATTCGTTGAGCAGCTTAACTACATCCGGAAATTTTCACCCAGATATACTCGGCGAACGCTGTCATTATAGACAATCTCCTCGGGGTGGCCCGACGCGAGCACCGCGCCTTCGTTGATAATGTACGCTCGATCGCAGATCCCGAGTGTCTCGCGGACGTTATGGTCTGTTATGAGTACGCCGATGCCGCGCTCCTTGAGGAACCTAATGATGCGCTGGATGTCGAGCACGGCGATCGGATCGACCCCAGCAAAGGGCTCATCGAGCAGGATGAACGAAGGCCGCGTGCCGAGCGCCCGGGCGATCTCGAGACGGCGCCGCTCGCCGCCGGAGAGCGAGATCGCCGCGTGCTTGCGTAGGTGCGCGATGTTGAGGTCCTTCAGGAGTTCGGCGAGGCGGGGCTCCATGTCCGCGGGCGCGAGCCCCTGCAGCTCGAGGATCGCCTGCACATTCTCCTCGACCGTGAGCCGCCGGAACACCGAATTCTCCTGCGGGAGATACGAGATGCCGAGGCGCGCCCGGCGGTGGATCGGCAGGTGCGTAAGCTCGCGGCTGTCGAGGTGGATGGAACCCGAGTCGACCGGAATCAGGCCGACGATCATATAGAAGCAGGTCGTCTTGCCGGCGCCGTTCGGCCCGAGCAGTCCGACCACTTCGCCGCTCGATACTTCGAGCGACACGTCCTGCACGACGGCTCGCGACTTGTAGCGCTTGCGCAGCCGCTGCGAGCGTAACAAGCTCCCCATCGGCCCGTCACTTCCCCGCTTCGGCGCTGGGAGTCTTGGGCTGGATGATCGCTTTCACGCGGCCCTTCGCCGCGCCCTTGCCCGAGCTGACCTGGTAGAAGTCCGAACGTTGATCGACGAGGATGTAATCGCCCGCGACTTCGTCGCCGCCGCGGCTCACGCGCGCGGCATCGAACAGCTCGATCTTCTGTTCGCGGTCGTTGAGCTCGATGCGCAGCGCCTCGCCCTCGACCCAGATACCTTCCTTTTCGCCCGGCTTGGGATCCTGCCGCTGGCGGAAGCGCGCCGGCCTGCCGGTGGCAGTCGCCGACTGGAAGCCTTCGGCGTCCTGCCGCACCACGAGTCGGTCGGCGGTGAGCCGCATGGTGCCCTTGCTGACGATGACGTCGCCTTCGAACACGTTCAGCCGGCGGGCGTCGTCCGCGCTCATTCGGTTCGCCTCCACCTGGGTGGGCTTGTCGCGATCGGCTTTTTCGCCAAGGACCACTGCCGGAGCGAGGACCACCAGCCCCGCCAGGAGGACGCGCTTCATTCGGCGTCGTTCTGCTCAAAGCGCGCCACCACGTCACTGCGGAGAACCAGCTCGCGCGACGCATTGTTGTACTCCATGCCGCGTCCGGAAAGCGAGCGGCCGGCTTCGACGATCTTGACCGGACGGTCGGTGCGCACGAGCGAGCGGTCGCGCAGGACATGTAGGAACTCCGTGCTCATGCGCGCCTCGGGGCGCCCTGCGGAGGCGTCGCGCACGAGCAGCACATCGCCGTAGAGAAAGATTTCGTCGCCGTCGCGCGACAGCTGGCCGCGCTCTGCGCGCACGCTGAAGCGAGGCTCGTCCGGCTTTGCGTGCACCACGCGCGGCGCGTAGAGCTCCGTCGTGTCGTCGTCCGGGTAGTGCACCATGCGCTCCGCCGACATGATGCTTTCCACCGCGCCTTCGCCGTTGTACGTCGTGGTGGTGAAGTTCATGACTAAATAGTCCGGGTCGTGGCGGCGCTCCGCGCTCGGCGCGTCGTCCTCACGCACGGTGCGCTCGAGGTAAAAGGTGAGCAGCGCGAGCGCAAGCATCAGGCCGAGCGGGAAAAGCCGCGTCGTCGAGAGCATCAGCCGAGGTAAACGCGCAACGCGGGCTTGAGCGTGCTTTGCGCACGCATCACCAGCTCGCATACTTCGCGCGCTGCGCCGCGCCCGGCGGCGCAGCGCGCCACATAGTGCACGCGGCTGCGCACCGCCTCGGGCGCGTCGGGCGGCGCGCAGGCAAATCGGCAGCGGGTCAGCACCGGAAGGTCGACCAGCTCATCGCCCATGAAACCAATCTGCTCCAGAGGAAAACCGAGCTTTCGCGTCGCGGCGAGCTTGTCCTCGACCCCCTGAAGTACGAGCGGGATGCCGAGCTCGGCGGCGCGCCGCGCGACCGCCGCCGAGCGACGGCCGGAGAGAAGCCCGCATGCCACACCGCTTGCGGCGAGCATCTTGAGGCCATGGCCGTCGTGCGCCGAGAATGCCTTCAGCGCTTCGCCTTTCGGTCCATAGAGCAGCGTGCCGTCGGTAAGCACGCCGTCGACGTCGAAAATCATGAGGCGCACGTCGCGCGCCCTGCCGAGCGTTTGCTGGGAAGCCTCGCTCAAATTACCTTGGCGCGGAAGAGGTCGTGCATGTTGAGCGCGCCTACCAGCACGCCCTGCTCGTCCAGCACGAGTACCTGGCTGATCTTATGCTCCTCCATGACGTGCACCGCCTCTGCGGCGAGGGTATGGCGCGGGACGGTGCGCGGGTTCTTCGTCATGACGTCGTCCACGAGCAGGCTGTTGAGGTCGGTGTGCTTCTCGATCGTGCGGCGCAAATCCCCGTCGGTAAAGACGCCCTTGACCAGGCCCGCAGGATCGAGCACGGCGGTCATCCCGATGCCGCCGCGCGACATTTCGATCACCGCCTGCCTGAGCGGCGTGCCGGCCGCGACCTTGGGCAGCTTGTCGCCCGTGCGCATCACCGCTTCGACATGCAGCAGCGCCTGGCGCGCCAGCGCCTGGCCGGGCAGCCCTCCGCGCGGGTGGGTACGCGCAAAGTCGGCCGCCGAGAAGCCGCGCATGTCGAGCAGCGCCACGGCGAGCGCGTCGCCCAGCGCAAGCGCGGCCGTCGTGCTGGCGGTTGGTGCGAGGTTGTGCGGACACGCTTCTTGCGAGACTGCCGCGTCGAGGTGGACGTCGGCCTCGCGCGCGAGCGCCGAGTCCGGCTTGCCGGTGATGGCAATCAGCTTCGCGCCGCGGCGCTTGATCTGCGGCAGGATCTGCACGAGTTCCTCGCTCGCACCGGAATAGGAGATCGCGATGAACACATCGCCGTTCTCGATCATGCCGAGGTCGCCGTGGCTGGCCTCGGCCGGATGAACGAAGTAGGCCGGTGTACCTGTGCTGGCGAGCGTCGAGGCGACTTTGCGCGCGATATGCCCGGACTTGCCCATGCCGCTGACCACGACGCGGCCTTTTCTCCTGTCGATCAGCTCGACTGCCGCTGCGAAGCGGCTGTCCACGCGCTCGATCAGCGCGCGCACCGCGTCGGCTTCGATCTCGAGGACGCGCCGCGCGAGCTGCAGCGTATCGGCGAGGCCGCTTTTCCCCACGCTGCGGGCTGCCTTTATCATGGCCGGGGAGTATAGCCCATGGATCCCAGCGCAGTCGGCCTGCAATCGGTGCTCGTGCTGCTCGCTTCGAGCGTGATCGCGGTAGCCGTGTGTCAGACCCTTCGGCTGCCGCCGATGATCGGCTATCTTCTCACTGGCCTGGCTCTCGGGCCGCACGTGCTCGGCGTGGTCTCGGAGCGCGAGGAGATTCACCATCTCGCCGAATTCGGCGTGGTGTTCCTGATGTTCTCGATCGGGCTGGAATTCAGCCTGTCGAAGCTGAAATCGATGCGCCGGCTGGTGTTCGGCCTGGGAGCGGCCCAGGTCGGCGCCACCGTCGTGCTTGCGGTCGGCGCAGCGTCCGCCCTCGGGGCGTCGTGGCAGATCGGGCTCGTCCTCGGTGGCATCGCCGCGATGTCCTCGACTGCGATCGTCAGCAAGCTGCTCGCCGAGCGCGGGGAGCTCGACAGCCCGCACGGCCGCCAGGTGATCGCGGTGCTCCTTTTTCAGGATCTCGCCGTCGTCCCGCTGCTCGTGCTGATTCCGGTGCTCGGCGAGCCAGCCGACGCCATCGGTATGGCGGTTGTCGCGGCGCTGGCGAAGGCGGCAGCCGCACTCACGCTTGTGATCGTCGGCGGGCCGAGGCCGATGCGGGCGTGGCTGCGCGTCGTCGCGCGGCGGCGCTCGAATGAGCTGTTCGTGTTGAACGTGCTGCTGGTCACGCTGGTCGCCGCCTTCATCACGGCCGCGGCCGGCCTGTCGCTCGTGCTCGGGGCGTTCCTCGCCGGCATGCTGATCTCCGAGACCGAGTACCGCTTCCAGGTCGAGCAGGACATCAAGCCCTTCCGCGATGTGCTGCTGGGCCTTTTTTTCGTGACCGTCGGCATGCTGCTCGACCCGCGCCTGGTCGTCGCGCGATGGGGAACCGTGCTCGTGTTCGTGCTGCTATTGATGCTCGGCAAGTTCGCGCTCATCGCCGCTCTCTGCCGGGCGTTCGGCACGGCGACCGGCACCGCGTTGCGCGTTGCGCTGGCCCTGGCGCAGGGCGGCGAGTTCGGCTTCGTGCTGCTCGCGCTTGCCGGCATCTCGGGCATCGTGCCCGAACCGCTGTTGCAGCCGATGCTCGCCGCGATGATCGTATCCATGCTCGCCACGCCGTTCGTGATTGCCGCGAGCGACCGCATCGTGCTGCGACTTTCGCGTGCCGAGTGGATGCAGCGCTCGCTTGAACTGCACCGGATCGCCGTGCAGTCGATCGAGGCCGAGCGGCACGTCGTGATCGTCGGCTACGGCCGCAATGGGCAGCGCCTCGCGCGGCTCCTCGACGCGGAGGGCGTGCGCTACATCGCGCTCGACCTCGATCCGGAGCGCGTACACGAAGCCGCCGCGGCGGGCGACACGGTGGTATTCGCCGACGGCTTGCGGCGCGAGGCGCTGATGGCGGCCGGGATCACGCGCGCGGCGGCCGTCGTACTCACTTTCGCCGACGCCGCGCTTGCAGTCCGCATGCTCGCGCACCTGCATGAGCTTAATCCGTCGGTGCCCGTGATCGTGCGCGCGCGCGACGAAGCCGATATCGCGCCGCTCACTGCCGCCGGAGCGTCCGAAGTGGTACCGGAGGCGTTCGAGTCAGGCCTGATGCTCGCCTCGCACACGCTGGTGTGGGTGGGCGTGCCGCTAAGCCGGGTGATGCGTCGCGTGAGCCAGGTGCGCGGCGAGCGCTACGGGCTGTTGCGCGGTCTGTTCCAGGGGCGCGACGAGATGGACGCCGCGGCGCACCTGCACTCGGTGATGCTCGAGCCGGGCGCCAGCGCGCTCGGTAAGACACTCGCGGAGCTAGAGCTTGACGCGCTCGGGGTTCAGCCGCGCGCGGTGCGACGGCGCGGCGCCAAGGCGAAGCTCGACGCAGCCTCGGCCGGGCCGCTACAGTCCGGCGATGTCGTCGTGCTGCTCGGCACGCCGGAGGCGCTGGCCGCCGCCGAGGACCGGCTGCGGTAGCCGAAACCTACATTTGACGGCAGACGAGGTACGAGCTGACGCCGTCTTCGACATAGGTGCTTGACGCGGCAGCAACAGCCGCGGGATTCGGCGTGTCCTGCTTCATCGCGCGGACGTTGCCTTTCTTGCCGTCGCCGTCATCCATCTGCGCGTCGACCGAGATCGCGATCTTGTCGGGCAGGTTCGCCGAGCACAGAAGAAGCGAAGTGAACGTAGTCGCCGGGGTAGCGCCGTCGCTCAGCACCCCGGTCTTGAAGGTGGCGGTGCCGGGCGCGGTGCCATCGGAAGTCTGCACGCCCATCTTGCCATTGACCGCGTTAAACGGGTTCTCCGCTCCGCTACCGCCAGAGATAAAGCCTGCGCGACGCAGATGGTCCCAGAAAAGCATGCTCTCAGCCGTCGCAGGCGCAATGTACGCGCCCTCGATTGTGCCGTCGCCCGCCGTCGCCGGCGGCGTCAGACCCCAGCGAGTCGAGAGCTTGTCGTCGCCGGGCAGCGCGCGGTAGCGGTCCTGGTAGCCATACATCGCCGCAGACACGCCCGAGATATCGGAGATCACGTTCTTGATCTTCGCCTGGGTGATCATCTCCTGACCCTTCAGAATGCCCCCAAGCAGCAGCCCGATGATGACTAACACGATGGCGATTTCGACCAGCGTAAATCCCCTTTGCCCCTTTTTCATATCGTTTCTCCTTGGACAACCATCAAATCTGTCATTCTCAAGAACGCAAAGCGTGTGCCACGGCTAAACATAATAGAAACAACTGCTTATGTTTGTAAGTTTATGTAAAAACGTCGAAATCTCGACAACTGCGTCGGGCACGCGACAGCGTTCAACGGCCTTCTTTGGCGAGACGGCGTTCGAGTTCCTCCAGCCGCTGCTTGAGGAAGCGCAGCTCGGCCGGGTCGTTCAGAGAGCCGCTCTGAAGAAGGCTGCCGATCAGGATGCGGGCCGCGTCGAGCTCGTTCAGATCCTCAAGAACGAAGATTTCCATCTGCTTCGCCCATGGCGGCACGCCGCTCGCGCTGACGTGTCGCTGGAGCGCCTGCGCGTAGCGCCGGGCGAGCTGCAGGTCCTTGAGACGGTGCTTGGCGAGCAGCGCTGCATGGGCGAGCGACGGCCAACGTCGATTCGGATCGAGCAGGAATTGTCGGTACACGAACTCAAGAGCCATGCGGCTGCGCGCCGGGTCGCCAGTCTCGGCGTATACGCGAGCCGCGCTGAACAGCGGGTACTGGCTGCGCGGATCGAGCTTGAGAATTACCTCGAGCCAGTCGATAAGCCGGCCATAGTCGGGCGTGCCATAAGACTGAAGGTGCAGCATCGCGAGCCTCGCCAAGGCTTCGCGCTCACCGAAGCTCGCCAAGCGCAGCGCTTCCACCGTCGGCGCAGGCGGAAGCTCCGGCGCCGCAGCTGCACCGTTATCGCGGCGCGCTTGCCAGGCAACCTGCGTCGCGAGGCCGAGCGCAAGCAGCGCGAGCACCCAGCGCGGCACGGCGCTCACCGGGCGCACATCGATTGTCACAGGTTCCTCCGGTGAAAATCGAAAAGCCCCCCGGCCGCAAGCAACAGCGCGTAGAGCACAAGGCTGCCGATCGCGGCGGCGTAGGCGCTTACAGAGGGCGGCTCATATAGAAGCCAGGCAGTGCGCGTGACTGCCTCGAGGCGCGGCAGCACCAGCGCGATGGCGTCGACCGTGTACTCCGCGAGCCGCGAGGCAAATGAGGGGTCGCCAAAGTTCGCTGCCGCCATGGCCTGGATTGCGCCGATGGAGCGCCCGAGGAGATACAGTCCGGCAGTCGCGGTGAGCGCGGGAACGAACTGCTGCAGCGTCATGGCGAAGAAGAGCGCCGCGGCTGCGACCAAACCGGCCTCACACGCGAGCGAGACGCCCCAGAGCAGCACAGCGCCGGGGCGCGCCCACACGAGCAGCGGGAGTGCGAACACGATCGCGAGGACGGCACCGCATGCTGCGAAGCCAGCGAGGCGCGCAAGGTACTGCGTCGAGCGCGAAAGCGGCAACGACATCATGAGCTCGAGCCCCTTGTCCTGAATCTCGCGCAGCGTGCTCGCGGTGACTTGCGTCGCAACGAGAAATACCGCGCAGCCGCGCCACACTGCGGCGAGGAGCGCTGCCTGCAGTGCGCGGCTTTCGGTGAGCGCAACCTGGGAAACGAAGGCCGCGAGCCCGAGGCCGACCGCTACGGCTGCAAGCGCGAGCCAGGGCAGGCCGCCGCGGCGGGCTTCGAGCACGAGCGAGCGTACGAGTACGGCAACAGGGCGGGCGACCAGCACGTCTTCTGTAGACTAGTCGCGGAGAAATCCTCATGCAACCCGAGACGTTGACGGCGCCGTTGCTGACGCGGCTCGCGAACACGACGTGGAGCTTCAGCCAGCGCTACTGGCGCGTTGTCGTGGTGGCGATGCTGGCGCTCTTGCACGTCGCGGTATTTCGGGGCGTGAGCGACCCATGGGCGCGCGCGCTGCTGCTTGCGCACCTCGGGTTGCTCCTTCTGTGGCAACCGTTCCTGCGCGCCGAGCAGCACATCTCGGCCACGCAAGGCTTCATCCTCGCGCTGGTCGCCTCGGCCGTGATGCTTTGGCTCGACTGGTGGTTCCTCGCCTTCTGGGTCGTGGTGCTGGCCGGCCTAGTCGGGGGCAAGGTGTATCAGCAGCATGCGCGCTGGCAGCGGCGGTGCTACCTCGTGGTGCTGATCTACCTCTTGGCGTTGCTTGCGGTCGCGATCCTGCCGGAGATCGCCCCGCGTCGCGAGATCGACGCCGAGATACTGGCGTACGCGGAATATCTGCTCCCGATGGCGTTCGTCGTCATAGCGTTCATGCCATCGGAGCGGGACGCGGGAGATGCGCCCCACATCATCGACTTCTTCTACAGCATGTTCGTCATGCTGCTTCTGGTTGTGATCATCCTGGGTAGCTTCACCTTCATGACGCTGCGGCGCATGCCGTACCTTGAGGCGCTTACGTATACCGTGTTCCTGACCGCGGGCGCCTTGCTGCTCGTCGCACTTGCGTGGAACCCGCGAAGCGGCGGGGCCGGGGTCTTCTTCGCGAGGTACCTCTTCTCGATCGGGCTGCCGTTCGAAAAATGGCTGCATCTGCTCGCCGAGCTGCTGCAGGCCGAAACGCGCCCGGAACGCTTCCTTGAGCAAGCGCTCGTCGCGTTGCTGCGCCTGCGTTCGGTCGCTGGGGTCCAATGGTGGACCGGCGCGGAAGGTGAGCGGCAGAGCGGCGAGCTCGGCAGCCGCACCGCGCAAGCGCTTCACTACAAGACCGACGAGCTTGGGCTCACCATCTACTCGCGCTATCGGCTCGGGCCGGCGCTCCAGTGGCATTTGCGCCTACTCGGGCTGCTGATCAGTGAGTTCTATGCCGCGAAGCTTCGCGAGGAAAAGCTGCGCCACGCGAGCTACCTGCAGGCGGTGCACGAGACCGGGGCACGCATGACGCACGACATCAAAAACCTGCTGCAGTCGCTTTCCGTGCTGACGTCGGTGGCGCGCGAGGATGAAACGCGCAATCCGGCCCAGCTGCAGGCGCTGCTGCGCCGTCAGCTTCCGCTCATCGAGCAGCGGCTTGCAGACACGCTCGCGAAGTTTCAGCGCCCGCAGGCTGCGGGGGAGAGCTATGTCGGCGCGCGGGCTTGGTGGGAAGGGCTCGCGCGCCAGTACCGCGCCGAGGGCGTGGAGTTCGAGTCGCAAACGCTTTCTCCGAGCGCCCGGTTGCCGCGCTCGCTTTTCGATACGGTGGCGGATAACGTCATACGCAACGCGCTAGCGAAGCGCGCGGCCGACCCCGCCGTGCGCGTGCGCGTCTCGCTCGCCTGCAACGAGCGCGTCGCGCTGCGCGTTTGCGACAGCGGTGCAGCGGTAGCGCCGGAGCTTGCGGCGGCGCTGTTGCGCGCGCCGGTCAGCTCGGGCAGCGGACTGGGTATCGGCCTGTACCAAGCGGCGCGGCTTGCGGAGGCAACCGGCTATCGCCTCGAGCTCGAGACCAACCAGGACGGCCGAGTCTGCTTCGTTCTGCAGTACGCGGATGGTCAGGGCAGCACCCCGGCGCCGACCATGCGCCCGTAGAGCACGCCGACCGGGATCCACACGAGGAGATCGTCGTATTCGCCACCCGGGGCGCCAGGCGGATCGGGCGTGCGGCTCACGAACAACGGATTGGCATCGAGGTTTTGCGCTTCGTTCGTCCCGTGCGGCAGTGGGCCATTCTTGCCGGTGGAGAACACCACCGCGACCACGGTGTCCTGGTTGGTAACGGCGGTATTCGGGTCGCAGGCCAGGGCGGACACCACCGCCGGCCCTACGCTGCAAACCACCAGATCGGCGGGCTTTTGCGACATGCTCCAAGCGGCCTCGGCGCCGTGCTGCCGCGTGAACCGCGCCGCCGCCGTGCCCCATTGTGTGGCGGAAACCGCATACCGGATGCGGTTACCCCAGGCGTCCAGGCCGAAGCCGAGGGCGTCGGTCGGCTGGAAGCCGATGGTCTTCGCCGGCAGGAATCCGGCATAGGTCGCCATGCATGGCGCTGCGCCGCCGCCGGCCTCTTCGCCGCTCGTGATTCCGGGGCACGGTAGCCGGCCGTTCACCAGCGAGAACCCGAGCAAGAGCTCTTTTGCTTCCTCGAGGCGGCGCTGCGTGTCGTTACGATTCCGCGTTTCGAAATGTGCGCCGAGGCCAAACAGCGTCGAGCTGAGCAGCAAGCCGATGATCGCCAGCACGACCGCGAGCTCGGTGAGCGTGAAGCCGCGGCGAGCGCGCTTCACGGGTTGGCGTCCACGACCACGATGCGATCGTTGAAGACTGAATTCACCGGCCGCTGCTCGAAATTCAGGTCGAGATCGGCGTTGGCGCCTTCGACGAAATCGGCAAGCATGCCGTTCGGCCGCGGGCTGCCGTCCAGGCTGCGTCCGGCAAGGATCAGTATGGCGCGCTGCTTGCCTGCGGGCGCGAGATTCGCGACATGCAGACAGGTGCTACACGAGCGCGGCGGGGCTGCGCTCGCGGCATGGCTCGGTGTAAGCGCGTAGTAGAGCAGCCGATACCACTCGTTGCGCACGAACCAGCCGCTTACGGGCGCTAAGGGATCGAGGAGTGCATGATCGCCGATCAGAGCGCGGTCGATGCGGATGCGAAACTGCGCGCGGCTTCCCCACCCCATCGCATCGATGTTGGGCAGCGTGGCGCCAAAGGTCACGGTCACCGAGCCTGCCGGCTTGGAGGCGACGGCGCCGTCGTTCATTTCAACCAGGTAAGTCACCGGCTGCGGCTGCCATGGATCCAGGAGAGCGTTGCTGCGCGCCGAGACCGTCAGCTTCTCTGGATCAAGCGCGCGCAGCCCCATCGCAACGTTCGTGAAGGTCGCCCTCATCTCGATGCGGATCAGCCGCCAGGGTTCGACTTCGCTCTCGGTGTATTCGCCTTCGCACTGCCGCACGTCGGGGCTCTCCCAAACGCAGGTCTGCGACGCGATGCGCCCGTAGCCGAATACTTCGCTGGCGTCCGCGGGCGTCGCGGCGTAGCCGACGAGCGAGGGCAGACAGCGCGGCCCGCTGCAGTCCTGAGTCTGGTTGAAGGGGAGCAACCCCTGGAGCGTACCGGCGCTGCCGCGGAAGCTCGAGGTTGCGGGGTCGCCGAAAGGTGCGGCGAACGGATACACCGCATGCTCGGTGCTCAGTCCCCAAAGAGGCGTGGCGTAGACGCGTTTCAGTTCGGGAACTACGTCGCGCTCGATGCGTTTGGCGATCGCCGCTTCGAGCGCTGGCATGAGGTCGGCCGCGCCGATTGCGACCACTTGGTCGTTGAACACCTGATTCGTAGCGTTATCTACAACGCCCGAACGGAAGGCGTTCGTGCCGTAACACTCGAGATAGTCGCGCGGGTTGGGCGGTACGACGAGCGCCGGAGACTGCACGCGCGCGGCGCAGCCGGCCGCAAGTTGGGTGGACGTCGGCGCGTTGCTCAGCGCCGGTCCCGGGGCGATGAGGAGCGCGATCACCGGCCGGCCGTCCAGCGTGAGCTGACCTGGAGTATTCGAATTGATCTTCAGCGTGGCGCTGCTGTTCGGAAGGTGCCATCCCGGCGACACCACATACCAAACTTGCCGTCCGGACGAGTCCAGCGTCTGGGGTAAGCCCAGCGTCCGCCAGGGCAGCCACCCGATCGGGCTGGCGCAGCTCCCGGCAGCCCGGCCCTCGTTCCGCGAGCCCACATCGCCCCAGGCCTGGGGGCAGGGCAGCCGGCCAGGGCTCGCTTCGCCCGGCTCGAGGGCGTTCGCCGCCACCCAGGCGATGAGCGCGGCCTTCGCCTCGGCGAGAATCCTCGCGTTGTGTGCCATGTGGGCCGCCGTGCGTGAAGCGAGGCTGAACGCCGAGAGGAGCATCCACGTAGTGCCGAGCACCAGGGCGGCGGCAAGCGCAAGAAGCGCTGTGCCGCGCTGGCGGCGCGTGCCTGAAGGGCTGGGCATGGCGGCGCCAGTCTATGCAGGCGGCGCGGCGGCGAAACGCGGTTCTAGACCCCGAGGATGTGCGAAAAGTCACCGCCCGCGCCCGGATCGGACGCGCGGAGTAGGCGCTCGCTAGAGCGCGAGCGCCATCGACGGCACCGGATCGTTCGCTCCGCCCTCGACGCACGAGGCGACGCTCGCGCGGGTGTTACCAGAAGCGAAATTGCCGTCGTCGCTCTTTGTGTCCAGCTCCTGCGCCGAGCGGCAGGAGAGGTTCAGCACCTCGATTACGTTGCGCGTGCTGGTCGGGAAGCTCGTCACGCCGCTTGCGCTGCGGGCGATCGCGCGGATCGTGATCAGCCGGTCGCTCTGGCTTAGCGTGATCGGACCGGCGCCGCCCTTGATGAAGCCGGCGTGGAAGAGGTGGTCCGGAACGCACGCGACCTCGCCGGCGTCAATTTGGCCGTCGCCGTTGCCGTTCGCGGTCACCGAGCACGAGTTCGCTACCACGCCCGGGATCCGGGTGGTGGCGTTGGGCATGTCGCCTGGGAGGTAGCCGTAGCGTTCGCGAAAGCGCACGATCGCTTCCGACAGGTCCTTGACGCTCGCCTGCACGGCCTGACTGTGCGACCCGCCGATCAGGCTCTTACCCGAAGTGCTGGCTACGATGCCGAGGATCACGCCGATTATGGCGAGGACAACTGCGATCTCGATCAGCGTCCAGCCGCGGCATTTCACGGCAGCACGTTGGCCATGAAACCGCGCACTTCGGCCACCGAGACCGAAATCGAGATATCGTCCCCCAACCCGCCGTCGTCCGTTCGGTTTGGTCCTTGGGAATAGATCCGCATGGCGATGGTGCTCGCGGCGGGCGAGTTGCTGCCGATCCCGTAACCAGACGTGTTCGGCTGGATCACCAGCGCGTTCGGTTTGTAACGATAACGTAGGCCCCACGGATCGAGTGCCTCGCTGAGCGAAAGCCCGATATCGTTATATGGGATATGGCCATCAGCATTCCCGATCTCATTTGAGCCATAACCGTCGGTGTTGTCCGCGGACATGATAACGCGGCACTTGGGGCTGCTAGGAGCGCTGGTGCAGTTGTTGGCGCCGTACGTTGATGAGTAGCCCATGGCCTGACCGATCAGCGCTACCTTGATCCGCTGCAATGAGTCGCTCACGACCGCGGAGGGCGCGCGTAGCGACCCATCGCGGAACAGCGGGTCGAGCAGGTCGTTGGCGGTAAGGATAAGCACGTGGTCGTCGAATGGCCCGCCGGTAGCGGCATCGTTGGTCGTAAGCTCGCGCCGGTAATATGTGGTGTCCGCGTTGGTATTGTTCGCTTCATCGGTCCCGGCGGTAGGTAGCGTGTTGCGCGTGCCGCCGATCGTATACGCGCCGAACCCATTGCGTCCGTGCGAGACGACAACCGCGACCACGTTGGTAGCGATGGCAGTCACGGTAGCGCCGTTGCGGTCATTGACGGTAATCAGCCCGGTATTGCCTGGGCGGAACCAGGCGCTGCGGGTCCAGTCGGTGTTGGCACTCCAGTTGCCGTTGCTCGCGGCCGTGATATCCGTATTCGAGACATGGTAGGAGAAGAGATTGCCCCAGCCGTCGCGCGCGGCGTCGCGGGCCAGGCCCAAGGTCGTGTAGGGAAGAATGCCGAACGCCGCGGAGCAGGCGGTCGTGGGATCGCCGGCGGTCGTGCGGTTTTCTACGCCATCAGGCGCCGTGAAATCGCTGTCTGGGCACGGAAGGCGGCTATTGCGGCGCAGGTAACCGGTGAGCGCCTCCTTGATCGTGGCTTGCCGCTGCGCGGTGGCGGCGTGCGCCTGGTTTTCCAGGTTGGCGGTCCATGCGCCAATGCCCATCGTGAGGACGATGCCGATCACCAGCACCACTATCGAGAGCTCGACGAGGCTGAATCCGCGCGTGCGCATGCCTACTGCGCTTCCCGGCGAATCCGGATCTCGCCGTCGCCGATCACGTCCCGCACTTCTCCGGTGCCGCGGTCGAGAACCTCGCCTGGCCGTAGGGCTGCGCGGCGGCCGCCTTCTTCGACCGAGATCGACACTCGCGGGCCGATGCGCGGCGCGTCGCCCGCGCCTTCAGGCAGCGGCTCGCCGTTTATCCACACCGTGGAAGTCCCGCGCGAGCGCTTGACGTAGCCGTCAAGCTTCGTCGTGGGCGTGGCCACCACCGCGGCTGCCGGCTTGTCGGGCACGCGCGCCTTGCGCCGCGCGTCGAGCGCCGCACGCTGCTCCGGGGTGAAGAACAGCCGCCCCACTTCCTGTGAAACGCCGGAAGCTGGGATCAGAAGCAAGGCAATGAAGCACAATCGCTTCACCGCTTGGCCCCTCGGTCGATCATGGTGACGAGGTCGATCGTGCAACTTGCACGCAGGCGCGGCGTAATGGTGACGCCGGTCGCTGCCTGGCCGGTGCGCCGGACGCCGCAGCTCTTCACGGAGTAATAAGCGTTGCCGGACTCGCGCAGGTCGGCGAGGAAGCGCAGCAGGTCTTCCTCATGCAGCAGCTCGAGCTGCACGGTCATGGTGCTGGCGAAGAAGTCCACGCTGCCCGGCTTGCCGGCAAGAGACTTGAGCAGCTTCTGGCGGTCCACTCGATACGTCAGATCCAGGAGCTCGCGCTGGTTGCGGATGCGCGCGACCGCATCGGCCCATTCGAGACGCCGCTCCTCGCCAATGATGTTCAGGCGCTTCAGCTGCTTGTAAAGGTCGAGCTTTTCGCTCACCTCGCGCTCCTCCTCGGCGATGCGCGCGAGGCGGTCGGCGTTTTGCCGGCGCTCGGCCTGCGTCGAGGCGAGCTGGGCGTGCGCCTTGGCGCGCGCCTCGCCGACGATCTTGATCAGCCATACGCCCGCGCCCATCAGCACGATCGCTGCGAGCGCGGGAAACACGAGCCGGACGAGCTCGTCGCGTGACAGATTCACGGCAGCACCCGCGTGAGCGTGATGGTAAAGCGTGGCGCCTCGCCCGAGTCACGCCCGCCGATGTCTCCGGTCAGCGTGCCTTCCGAGGTGACATCGAACGGCAGCTGCGTGCGCGCGATCTGATAGCCACCGCTCGCGAGAGCGCTGGCAAACCCTTGTACCTGGGCAGTGATACCGCGATAGTCGTTGCGCTGCGTGGCGTTCACGCGCCCCGAGATCTCGAGGGTCACGGCGTTTTCGCCGCGAGCTGGGACGCCGGCTCCGGCGCGCTCGATCTCGCGACTCTCGCCCGGCCGTCCGAGCCGCCAGACGAACGCGTCGAGCTCCATCTGCGCAAACTGCTCGAGTACCCGCGACACGTGCACGAACGCCGACTCGGGCGGAGGGCTCGCATCGGCGATGCGGCGAAACTCGAGTACCGCGACGCGCAGGTTTTCGGTCGTCGTTTCCGTCACCGGGAAGGCGGCGGTAATGCGCGCATAGCGCTCGGCAGCGCTTCGCGCCTCGCGCGCGTTGTCCGCCGCGCGTGTGCGCATCTCGTCCGTTTCGAGCCAGAGGCTACCAGCATAAGCTGCGCACGCCGCAAAACCGAACGCTCCTGCGGCGAGGACGGCGCGCTGCAATCGCCAGAAGTCGTAGCGCCGGCGATCCTCCCGGCTTGCGAATTGCTCGCGCGGAGGCCTGCTTGCCGCGAGGTGCAGGTACAGAGCCTCGCCGCCGATGCCCTCCGGTGCCTTGCGCAGCCTCACGGCTGCCCGCGCTTGTTCGTTGTCGATGGTCTGAAACGCGGCGCGCGCGTCCGAGACCAGCGCGCGTTCGAACGCCGCGCGCTCGCCAGCCGGCGCAACGACCAGCGCCTGCAGAGGCCCGCCGTCGCGCGGCAGAGCGCGCAGCGTCGCGAGGTACTGCGTAAGCCGCAGAGTCTCGGAACGCACGAAGGTGGCGAGCCCCTGCGGCACCATGTCCACGGTTCGTTCGAGGCGCGCGAAGCGAAGCTTTCCGTCCTCGATGAAGCATTGCCGCAGCCCCGCGCGGTTCACCGTGACCACGAGTACCCGCTGTGCGCGGGGGGCGAGCCGTGCCGCCAGCGCGGGCGCGAGGAGGGGCACCGAGTACACGCCGGCGAGCCGCGCGCCGGATTCCTCCAGCGCATCGAGCCAGGGGGCGAACTGCTGCGGGTTGGTGAACGATGTGAGGAGCAGCCGCTCGTTGCGCCGCTGCGGGCCTGCCACCTGCCCGAGCGACAGTGCGGCGGCGAGGCGCGTGTCCCGGTAGCGCTGCGCCAGGCGCCGTTGCACGATGGCCTCGCGGTCGTTGCCGCGCAGCAGCGGGATCTGCTCCTCGTGAAAATCCTCGCCGGCCAGGTCGGCCACCACGGCGAAGAGCGCACCCTTGCGCTCGCGCAGATGCTCACGGAACGCCGCGATGCCGCGCTCGTCGCTGGAGAACCTGGCCTTGAGTTCGAGCCGGCTGCCGGAGCTCGAGTAGAGGTATTGATCCTCGGCCGTCAGGTAAAGGAGATGGCGCGCCATGATTCGCTAGAACTTCATCTTTGAGATCGCGTCGTACACCGGGCCGAGCACCGAGAGCATCACCCAGCCGAGAAGCGCGCCGAGGACCACGGTGAGCGCGGGCTCGATCATCGCTTGCAGCTTGCCGATCGCCTCGCGCACCTCGCGGTTGTAGAAGTAGCTTACGTTGAGCAACGCGGTGTCCAGGTTGCCCGTGTTCTCGCCGATGCGCAGCATCCGGATTACCAGCGGGGGGAAGAGCGCCAGGTCCTGGAACGCGGTGGTCAGGTTCTTTCCGTCGGCGATGTGCTGGCCGGCACGGCGCAGCGCTTGCTCGATCGGCAAGTTGCCGACGATCTCCTCGCAGCTGCGGATGGAATCGAGCACCGTGATGCCGGAGGCGTACATCATCGCGAAGCTCGAGGCGAAGCGCGACATGATGATCTTGCGCAGGATCGGGCCTACCAGCGGCATCGAGATCTTGTAGTGATCGACCGCGTACGCGACCTTCGGGTTGGAACGCATTGCCACCTTGAGGCCGGCCCAGGTGATGAACGGCGCCGCGATGATCAACCACCAGTAATTGACGAAAAGGCTTGATACCGCGAGCAGGATGCGCGTCTGCAGCGGGATGCTCTGTCCCATGTTGCGGATGAACGCAGTCATCTGCGGCACGAGATAGATCATGAGGAAGAAGGTGACGATCACCACGATGGCGCCGACGAACGCGGGGTACATCGCGAGCTTCTTGGTCTGCGCCGCGAGCTCGTCCTCCCACTTGAGCGACTCGGTCAGGCCTGTCAGCACCTCGGGAAGCCGGCCGGTCTGCTCGCCGGAGCGCACCAGGCTCACGAACACCTTGCTGAAGACTCCGGGATAGTCGGCAAGCGCCTGCGAAAGGCCGCTGCCGCCCTGGATGGACTCGATTAGCCCCGAGACTACTTCGCGGAAGCGCGGATTCTCCACACTATCGCGCAGGTCTGTGAGACCTTCCACCAGCGGCACGCCGGCCGTGGTGAGCTGCTCCAGGTGGAAGCAAAAATTGATGAGATCCTGGCGTTTGACGCGCCCGCTGCCGAGCAGGCGCGACATGTTGCTCGCCGGACTGCCTGCCACGAGGTCGAGCTCCATGCGCGAGAGCCGTTGCTCGAGGTCGAACACGTTGAGGGCGTCGAGGCGTCCGATGACCGTCTTGCCCGCCATGTCGATCGCCTTGTAGGTGAACAGCGGCACGCGGTCACGCCATGCGGTCGGTGAGGTCGACGACCCGCATCACCTCGTCAAGCGAGGTCACGCCGAGCCGTACCAGCCGCACGCCATCGTCGGCGAGCGTCTTGAAGCCGCTGGCGCGGGCGGCTGTAAGGATTTCGCGCGCGGTCGCGCGCCGCGCGACCAGCTCATCGATCCCCGCATCGATCTTGAGGAGCTCGAGGATGCTTTGCCGGCCGCTGAAGCCCTGGTATTCGCACTTCTCACAGCCGACCGCGCGGAAGAGCGCGGCCGGCTCGGTGGGCGAAAAGCCGAGCAGCCGCCGCTCTCTTACCTCGGGGTCATAGGACTGACGGCAGGTGCGGCAGAGCTTGCGCACCAGACGCTGGGCCAGGATGCCGATGATGTTGCCCGCGAGGATGTCGGGAACGATGCCGATGTCGAGCAGGCGTGGAAAGGCGCCCACCGCTGAGTTCGTGTGCAGAGTCGAGTACACCTGGTGGCCGGTCATGGCGGCCCGGAACGCCATCTCGGCGGTCTCATGATCGCGGATCTCGCCGACCAGGATCACATCGGGGTCCTGGCGCATCATCGCGCGGATACCGTTGGCGAAGTCGAGCTTGACGGCTTCCGACACCGAGGTCTGGCGGATCAGGGTCATCGGGTACTCGACCGGGTCCTCCAGCGTCATGATGTTGACGCCGTCGGAGTTGAGGTGATTCAGGATCGAGTACAGCGTGGTGGTCTTGCCGCTGCCGGTCGGACCGGTGACGAGGATGATGCCTTCCGGCCGCGCGATCATGCGCTTCAGGCCTTCGAGCTGCGCCTCCTCCAGGCCGAGCTTGTCGAGCGGCACGATGCCCTTCTGCCGGTCAAGTATCCGCAGCACCAGGTTCTCGCCGTGCGTCGTCGGCAGGCTGGCGACGCGGAAGTCCACCACCCGCCCCGCCATGGTGGCCGAGATCCGGCCGTCTTGCGGCGCACGCGTCTCCGCGATGTTCATTTTCGCCATCACTTTCAGGCGCACCGCCATCGCCGGCCAATAGGTCTTGTGCAGCGAGCGGATCTGGCGCAGCACGCCGTCGATGCGGTAGCGGATGCGCAGGAAGTTCTGTTCGGGCTCGAAGTGAATGTCGGAACCGCCGCGCTCCACCGCGTCCGCGAGGAGCGCCGAGATCAGGCGTACGACCGGCTGTGAGTACTCGTCGCCCTGCGAAATCGTGGTGTAGTCGACCTCGCCGGTCTCGATCTCCTTGAGGATGCCGTCGATCGAGAATTCGTGGCCATAGTAATGCTCTATGGCACGCTCGATCTCCGAATCGCCGGCGAGGCGGAGCTCCACCTCGTAATCGCCCTTGAGGTGAGCGCGCAGCTGGTCGATCGCGACGATATTGTTGGTGTCGGCAAGGGCGACGATGAACTTGCGCTGCTGGCGGTCGAGCGCAACCGGGAACATGCGGTTGCGGCGCGCCATCTCGCGCGGCAGGTGCTTGAGCGCCACCGGATCGACGATGATGCGCCCGAGGTCCACCGACTGCAGTCCGAGCTTCTCGGACAGCGCGTCGCGCAGCGTCGCTTCCGACACGAATCCGAGCTGTACGAGCAGCTTGCCGACTGGGATGTGCTGCTTGGTCTGCTCGAGCAGCGCGATGCGGAGCTGGTCCTCGGTCAGGACGCCCTGATCGATCAGGATCTGGCCAAGGTGGCGCTTGGCCTGGGGCGGCGCTGGCTGGTTCATGGCGGATCGGTGATGTTGAGCGGGGCGCTCACAGCGCTTGTGCCAAATTTATTCCGGGCCGCGTGCGCGTCGCTCAACGCGTGAGCTGCGCCGCTCGGTCCTCCGCGACCTGGACGGCGAAGCTCGCGCCGCGCGCCTTCGCGAGCGCGATCGCGCGCTGGTAATACTGCAGCGCAAGCGACGGCTGGCGCAGATGATCGAGGCTGACCGCGAGGTTGTACGCGAAGTCGGGGTTGTCGGGCTCGGCGGCGTAGGCCTTGAAGTACTCCTGCTGCGCTTCCGGCCAGCGGCCTTGCTGGGCGAACTGGTTTCCGAGGGTGAAGTTGAGGACATGAGCGCCCGGATTATCGGCGAGCATCAGCTTGACACGACTTTCGGCCGCGACCGGGTCGACCCGCCCGGCGCGCAGCGCGATCAGCGCCGCGTGCGCATGCGCGTCGCGCGGGTCGGCTTGCAGCAGTCGCAAATAAGCCGTCTCCGCGGCCTCATGGCGACCCGCCCGGACGTCGAGTGCCGCCAGGCCGAGCAGCGCGTCACGATTGCCCGGCTCCTCGCGCAGCGCTTGCTGGTAATCCGCCCGTGCCGCCGCGAAGTCGCCGGCCAGGTAGGCGGCGTACGCCGAACCGACCTTGGGATGCACCTGCGGCGCCACGCGGCTCGCGCTGATTTCGGTGCCGGCTCGCGCGGACGAGCGCGGCGCGGGGGTCATCGTGCGCGGCTGCGGCTTGAGCAACGGAGCTTCGGGCGCGCGCTCTGCCGGTCGCGGCGCGAGCTTCGGCGCGCTTACTTGGGGTGTCGGAGTCGCTGCGGCGGGAGGCAGCCCGGGGATTACTTGCTTACCCGGAGCCGGGGTCGCGACGGGCGCGCTCGCAACAGGCGCGGCGGGCGCTGGCGCGACCGCGACTTGCGCCTCGCCTGCCGGTGGCTTCGGGCTCAAGTTGACAAATGGCGCCGGCGGTCGCAGCTGGATCCAGAAATAAATGACGGTGGCCACGGCGAACACGCCAAGCGCGCCGAGCGTAATGAAGAACGGCAGCCGCGGGTTCGGCTCCTTGAATTTCGCCTCGAATACCTTGCGCGCCACCGCGCGTTCGGCTCCCCGGCCTTCGGCCCTCGGCTGCGGACGCGGTTGAGCAGCGGCGGGTTGCGGCGCGGGCCTTTCTTCGAATGGGGAGAGCGTCGGTTCCGCGCGCCTGAGCTCCGTCCCCTCGGGGACGATCTCGAGCGGCGTGCGGGCTTCGGACGGCTGGACCGGGGTCGGCGCAACGTTCGCTTCCTGCGTTTCGCCGCGCGCCCGGCGTTGCGCCTCCTCTTTCGCCTTCTCCGCCTTCTTGAGCGCATCGAGCAGCAGGCTCATGTCAGTTGAACGGCCCCTCGGTCCGCGCCGGCCGGCTGGGGTTGGGCTTGGAGAAGAAATCGGCCCCGGGCAGCAGGCCGCGGTAGGCGGAATAGTCGCCGTCGATATTCGCGTCTCGGATCACGACCGGCCGCAGGAAGATCACCAGCTCGGTCTTCTGGTTCTGGTCCTTGCGTTGCTCGAGGAGCTGGCCAAGCCCCGGAATCTGGTTGATACCGGGGATCGTATCCTCCACGTTGCTACGGGCGTCCTGCATCAACCCGCCGAGCACCGCCACGTGACCGCTCTGCACGCGCAGCACCGATTCCATCTCGCGCGTCTGGATCACCGGGATCAGGCTGGTAACCCCGGCTTGCTTCAGGGACGGATTGGGGTCGGCCACATCGCCGATCTTGCGCGAGATCGTCGGCCTGAGGTTGAGCACTACCGAGTCGGAGTCGCTGATCTGCGGCACCAGGCTCATGATGAAACCGACCGGGACCGAGTTGAGCGTGGTGGTGAAGGTCGTGAGCGAGCTGGTCTGGTTCTGCGTGGTTTGCGCCTGGACGGTGAAGTAGACGAGGTTGTCGACCACCTTGAGGACCGCGGTCTGGTTGTTGAGTACGCTGATCTTGGGGCTCGAGAGCACGCGCACGTCGCCGAAGGACTCGAGCAACCGCAGCGCGAAATTGAAGTTGAGGCTGGTGATCGCGCCGCCGAACACGAACGCGTTGGTGTTGATGCTGGCCGGGGTACCGGCGGAGCTTTGCAGGAACTCGAGCCCGCTATTGCCGGTGCCGAAGCTCGGCACGCCCACCGACGCCGCATTGGTGCGCAGGCGCTGCCAGTCAATGCCACGTTGGTACTCGTTGTTCAGCTGGACTTCGGCCACGGTCGCCTCGATGAGTACCTGGCGCTTGGCGTTAGTGAGCACCTGGTCGAGGAATTCCTGCACCTTCTCGTGCTGGCGCGAGGTGGCGCGGATGTTGAGCACGCCGGTCTCGGGGTTTGCAATCACCGAAGCGGCTTCCCGGAAGGTGGCTACCGGAACGGGCAACGCGGACGGCGGCGCGCCGGCGGGCGCGCCCGGCTGCGGGGCGGGCGCGGTGGTCGATGGCACAGGCGGCGCGGCGCTCGAGCCGGCCGGAAGCACCTTGTCGGTTTCCTGCAGAATCTCCTTGATGTTCGCGACCAGGGTGTCCCAGAACTTGTTCGCCGAGACGGAGTTGATGGTCGCGGTCGAGTTGTTCTGCGGCCCGGTCGTAGTCGTCTGCCCGGGCTGCTGCGTGCCGCTCACCTGCGTAGCCACAACGGCCACGCTGCGCGCATCGCGCGCCATGTTCACGTAGTCGACGCGGTAGACGCGCAGAAAGGGCGTGTCACGCATCACCACCAGGTTCTGCCCCTCGATCTCCCAGCGCATGTCAATCTGGCGCGCAATGCGCGTGAGAAGCTGCGGCAGCGTCTGATCGATCGCGTTCAGCGTGACGGTGCCGGTGATGTCGGAATGAATGTCGACATTCAGCCGGGCGTCGCGCGCAAGCGCGAACAGCAGCTCCTGCGCGCGCACGTTGTTGACGACGACGCTGTAGGTTTCGGGGCGAGCCGCGGGCTTGGGTTGCGGCAGCATCGGCGTGAGCTGCACTGGAGGCGGGATCGCGCCTTCGGCGCGCGGCTCCTCCGCACGGATATGCGTGTCCGCCGGCTTGATCGGCTTCTGGCCGCAAGCGCTGACCATCATCGCAAGCACGACGCTCGCTAGCGCGAGCGCTTTCCCCTTCTTCATGCGCGGGCACTCCCTCCCGCGGCAAGAATAACACGAAACTATGTTAAGAAAGCGCCGTAAGCAACTGTAGTGCGGGCGTTTTCCATGTCTTACAACTGCTTGCGCAGGTCTCCGAAACTACGGGGAGCAGCGCGGAAGGCTTCTTGGTACCGGGGCGGGAGGTGGCCGCTCGCAGCGGCCGCCTCCTCGCGGCTCGCGAAATCTCCGAACAGGACCCAGAGACGGTAGCGCTCGCCGGCGGCGATCGGGATCACGTGCAGCGCTTCAAGCGGCACTATTTCACGCGCCCGCAGCAGAAAACGCTCGATTCGGGCAGGGTCAGCGTTCTCGGTGAGGAAAAATTCCAGCGCATAGCGCTCGTCGTCCGCCCGCTCGAGTAGCTCTCGTGTCGCCGCCAGACGCTCGGCGAGGAGTCGCTGCCCGGCGGCGCGATAGCCCGCCAGCCTGAGTGCCTGCTCCTCGCTTAAGCGCGGCTCGGGCACAGGCGGCCCGGCTCGCGGTTCCGGCTGGGGTACGGCCGGCTCGACTGGCGCGGCGGGCGCCGGCTGCAGGGCGGCAGGCTTCGGTGGTGGCGGGGCCACCGGGACAGGGGGAGCCAGCGGGGTCATGATCCATTGCGCCGCCGCGCCGACGGCAAGGCCCGCCGCAGCGGCTGCAGCGATGTAAAGCGCCAGGCGCGGCTTTCTCGCTACCGCGAACTCGGAATCGGCGACCGCGGCGCGCACGTGGCGCGCGCTAATCGCATGCGTATTCTCGGTATAGGCGGCCAGGAGCGATTTGTCGGCAAGGATATTGATGCGCCGCGTGAGCCCACCCGACGTCCGGGCGATCAAGCGCAGCGCCCGCGGCGTGAACACCTCGGGCCCGCGGTAGCCCGCGGCGCGCATGCGGAACGAGAGGTATTTCGCCACTTCCGGGACTGCAAGCGGGCGCATGCGGAACGCGTGCGTGATGCGGTCGCGCAGCTGCCGAAGCGCAGGCTTCACGAGCGTTTCGTCCAGCTCGGGCTGGCCGAACAGCACGATCTGCAACAGCTTGTGGCGGTTGGACTCGAGATTGCACAGCAGTCGTACCTGTTCGAGCGTGTCCTCGGGCATGGCGTGCGCCTCGTCGATCAGGATGACGACGCGGCGCCCGGTGCCGTAGAGCGCGATCAGGTGCTCCTGCAACTCGCGCAGCGCGACGCTGCGCCTCTCCGGCGAGAGCTTGAGCTCCAGGTCGTCCGCGATCGCATGCAGGATCTCGTCGCGCGCGAGCGACGGCGTCGCGAGATAAATGGAGGCGACGTGTTGTGGCAACCGTTCCATCAGCACGCGGCACAGCATGGTTTTGCCGCTGCCGACTTCGCCCGACACCTTGACGATACCCTCGTCGTGCAGCACCGCGTAGATCAGGGCCTCGAGCGTGGCGCCGCGGTCAGCGCCGTCGAAGAAGAAATCGGTGTGCGGCGTAATGCGGAACGGCGGCTCCGAGAGGCCGAAGTGCTCGAGATACAGGGCCACGGCTATTTCTCTTCCGCGGTGCTCATGCGGCTATAGAGTGTGGTGCGGTTGATGCCCAGGAGCTTCGCCGCCTGGCTGACGTTGCCGCCCGTCAGGCGCAGCGCTGCCTGGATGTAGCCGCGCTCCCACGCCTTGAGCGTCTCGTCGAGGTCGAATTGCCCTCCACGCTGCAGCTGGCGCAGCGCCTGGTCGACGAGCGGGTCCTTGCCGTTTTCGGCAGCGATATCGACGTCGAGCTCGGGCTCGAGCTCGGCAACCGACAACCGCTGCCCCGGGTACTTCGCCGAGAGGCGGATGACGATGTTTCGCAGCTCGCGGACATTGCCCGGAAAACCGTAGCGCAGCCATCGCTCGGTGGCCACCTCGTCGAGCTCGAAGGGCTTTTCCGATTGGCGCCGGAAATGGTCGAGCAGCAGCAGCTTGTCGTTCTCCAGCTCGCGCAGCGGCGGCACGCTCAGCGTAAAAACCGAAAGGCGGTGGTAAAGGTCTGCGCGGAACGCCCCTTCGCGCACTGCGCGCCGCAGATCGCGGTTGGTCGCCGCAATCACGCGGCAGCGAGCGGTGCGGCGCTGCGTTTCGCCGACCCGCTGATACTCGCCGTTTTCCAGCACGCGCAGCAGCTTCGCCTGCATGTCGAGCGGCAGCTCGCCGATCTCATCGAGAAACAGCGTCCCGTCCCCGGCGTCCTCGAAAAAGCCGGCTTTGGTGGTAGCAGCGCCGGTGAACGCGCCCTTGACGTGGCCGAAGAGCGTCGGCTCGACTAGCTGAGGCGAGATCGCGGCGCAGTTCAGGCTCAGGTACGGCCGGCCGGCGCGCGGCGACAGCCGGTGCAGGCGCATCGCGACCACCTCCTTGCCGCTGCCCGACTCGCCTTCGATCAGCACCGGGTAGGGGGCGGCCGCGAACTGCGCGATCTGGCTTTTGAGTTTCGTGAGCGCAGGGCTTGCGCCGATGAATTCGGCATCCTCGGCCGCCGGCGCCTCCAGCCCGCGAGCGAGCGCGCGCGCGATGCTCGCCGGATCGGCGGGTTTGGCGATGAAGTCCCAGGCGCCCAACGCACGGGCGTGGCGCGCGTTGGCGGCATCGTTCTGGCCCGAGAGCACAAAGATCTTCATGCGGGGCGAGTGCGCAAGCAGGTCGCCGATCAGGCGAAAGCCCTCGTCGGGGGAGTGGGGCGTGGGCGGCAGCCCGAGGTCCACTAGCGCGATCGGCGGCGGCGCCTCGAGCTGGCGCAGGAGCTCGATCGCTTGCTGGCGGGACTCGCAGGGAAAGACCGAGTATGCGGCACCGAGCGCGAACGCGAGCGTCTCGGTGATCAGCGGATCGTCATCCACGATCAGCAACGCGGGCTTCTCCTCAGGAGATGGAAGCGGCGTGCTCATCGCGGATGCACTTCATGAAAGCGCGCTCCAGGTTCGGCTCGGCATGGCGCTCGCACAGGCTGGCCGGCGTCCCCCGGAAACGAACCCGCCCGCGCTCGAGCACCGCGATCGAGGAGCACAGCTCCTCCACGTCGGCGAGCACATGCGAGGTGAAGAACAGCGTCCGGCCCTCGGCAGCGAGGCGCCGCAGCAACGATTTGACCGCCACGCGGGCGGCGGGGTCAAGCCCGCTCATCGGCTCGTCGAGCACGTAGAGATCGCGCGGAACGGCGAAGCAGCCGGCGAGCCCGAGCTTCTGCGTCATTCCTTTCGACAGCGTTCTCACCGGCTGCTCCAGTAGGCTGCGGTCAAGCTCGAGCTCCCGAAGCAGCGCGTCGACAAGCGCCGCTTCGTAGCGCTCACCCGCAAGTTCGAACATTGCGGTAAGAAATTCGCGCACCCGCAGGTAGTGCGGCGGGTTGAAGCGCTCCGGAAGATAGGATAGGCGCCGCCGCGCGGCGGGCCGGACCGCCGGCGCGCCGAAAATCTCGACGGCACCCGCATCGCACGCGATGAGATCGAGCATGCATTTGATGAGCGTGGTCTTGCCGGCGCCGTTGGCGCCGACCAGGCCGAACGCCTCGCCGGCAGCGACCTCGAGATCGACACCGCCGAGCGCTTCGAATTTTCCGTAACGCTTCTTCAGCCCCGCTATCCGCAGCGCGGGATTCTCCTTCATGCTTGATAATATTACGCCGTGCCGGAATCCCCCATCGTAGAGATCCGCAACGTCTCGTTCGGGTACGACGCGGCGCGTCCCGTGCTGCGCAACATCGAACTCACGATTCCGCGCGGTGCGGTGGTCGGCATCATGGGACAGTCGGGCTGCGGCAAGACGACGCTGCTGCGGATCATCATGGGCGCCTACCTGCCATCGAGCGGTGAGGCGCGCGTCCTGGGTCATGCGACGCGCAGCCTCGACGGCGCCCGGCTCTACGAGA
Source organism: Burkholderiales bacterium (assembly GCA_035762345.1). Classification (GTDB taxonomy): domain Bacteria; phylum Pseudomonadota; class Gammaproteobacteria; order Burkholderiales; family SG8-39; genus SCGC-AG-212-J23. The sequence goes on along the minus strand of DASTPE010000047.1, from coordinate 25,412 downwards.
TGCGGCGCAAGATGGGCATGCTGTTCCAGTTCGGAGCCCTGTTCACGGACATGTCGGTGTACGAGAACGTCGCGTTCCCGCTGCGCGAGCACGCCGAGCTGCCCGAAGAGCTCGAGCGCGATTTGGTGATGCTCAAGCTCCAGGCAGTCGGCCTGCGAGGCGCCGCGCACCTCATGCCGACGGAGCTCTCGGGCGGCATGGCGCGCCGCGTGGCGCTCGCGCGCTCGATCGCGCTGGATCCGCGGCTCATCCTCTATGACGAGCCGTTCACCGGCCTCGATCCGATCTCCTTCGGCGTAATCGTGCGCCTGATCCGGAGCCTCAACGACTCGCTCGGCGCGACCTCCATTATCGTGACGCACGACGTGCAGGAAGCGCTCGACGTGGTCGATTACGTGTACTTCATGGCCGCGGGCCGGGTCATCGCGCGCGGCAGGCCCGATGAGATCCGCGCGAGCCCGGAGCCCTTCGTCAACCAGTTCGTGAACGGCAAGCCCGACGGCCCGGTGCCGTTCCACTACGCAGCGCCGGAGTACGCGGCGGATCTCGAGCTCGCCGTTGCCTGAGCTCACCCAGTTCGAGGCGCTGCGCAGGCGTCTGGAGCGCCTCGGCGCCACGGTCACCTCGCAGGTCTGGCGCCTGGGCTTCGCCAGCCGCTTCCTCGCTTACCTGGTGCTGCACTCCGGGACCGCGTTGCGCCGCTACCGACTGACTATTGCCGAGGTCTACTTCGCCGGCGTGCTTTCGCTCGTCATCATCCTGGTGTCGGGCCTTTTCGTCGGCATGGTGCTCGCGCTCCAGGGCTACGACACGCTGCAGCGCTTCGGTGCCTCGGAGTCGCTCGGCGTGCTGGTCGCGCTGTCGCTCGTGCGCGAGCTCGGCCCGGTGGTGGCAGGGCTCCTGTTCGCGAGCCGCGCCGGCTCGGCAATCACCGCCGAGATCGGCCTGATGAAGGCGACCGAGCAGATTTCGGCGATGGAGATGATGGCGGTCGATCCGATCGCGCGCGTGGTTGCGCCGCGCTTCTGGGGCGGGGTGATCTCGATGCCCCTGCTCGCGGCGCTATTCTCGGCGGCGGGCATTTTCGGCGGCTACCTCGTCGGCGTGCAGCTGATCGGCGTCGACGCCGGCTCCTTCTGGTCGCAGATGCAGGCCGCGGTCGACGTACGGGAGGACATCCTGAACGGCGTGATCAAGAGCCTGGTGTTCGGCGTCGCGGTGACCTGGATCTCGGTGTTCGAGGGCTACGACGCGGTGCCGACCGCCGAGGGCGTGTCGCGCGCGACCACGCGCACGGTGGTGATTTCTTCGCTCTCGATCCTCGCGCTCGACTTCGTGCTCACCGCGCTCATGTTCACCGGAGGCAACCACTAAATGAACCGCTCGATGGTCGATCTATGGGTCGGGATCTTCGTCGCCGCCGGGTTCGCGGCGCTGCTCTTCCTCGCGCTTAAGGTCGGCAACCTGGCCACGTTCTCCACCAACGACACCTACCAGGTGCACGCCAAGTTCGCCAACATCGGCGGGCTCAAGGTGCGCGGCCCTGTTAAGAGCGCTGGCGTGGTCGTCGGGCGAGTCGCCGACATCCGCTTCGACAACGAGACCTACGAGGCGATCGTGTCGATGACGATCGATGCCGGCTACCAGTTTCCGCGCGACACCACCGCCAAAATCCTCACCTCGGGAATCCTCGGCGAGCAGTACATCGGACTCGAGGCCGGCGGCGACGGCGTGATGCTCAAGAATGGCGACCGGCTGCGGCTCACGCAGTCGGCGGTGGTGCTCGAAAATTTGATCAGCCAATTCCTTTTCAACAAGGCCGCCGAGGGTAAGTCCCAGGAGAAGTAAGCAAGGTGACGAGGGGCCACGTGAGGACGGCGCTGCTATGCCTGCTGCTCGTGTCGGGTTGTGCGACCGTGGAAGGCGAGCGCGACCCGCGCGATCCGTGGGAGGGCTTCAACCGCGGTGTATACCGGTTCAACGAGACATTCGATGAGTACCTCGCGCAACCGGTCGCGCGCGCCTACGTGGCGGTCCTGCACCAGGAGATCCGCATTCGCGTGAGCAACTTCTTTTCCAATATCCAGGACCTCCTTATCGGCGCGAACAATTTCCTCCAGGGCAAGTTCGAGGACGGGGTCAACGACTGGGCGCGCTTTGCGTTTAACAGCACCATTGGCCTCTTTGGCATCCACGACGTGGCGAGCGACTTTCCGGGGCTAGAAAAGCACAACGAGGACTTCGGTCAGACCCTCGGCCGCTGGGGGGCGGGCCCGGGGCCCTACTTGATCCTGCCGTTCCTCGGCTCGAGCACGGTGCGCGACGCCACCGGCACGGCGGTCGACTGGGCGGTCCAGCCGGTCGGCGAAGTGCGGCCCATCGCGCTACGCAACACGCTCTATGGCCTGTACTTTGTCGACACGCGCGCGCAGCTCCTCGATGCAAGCCGCATCCTGGAGGAAGCGGCGCTCGACAAGTACGTGTTCCAGCGCGATGCTTACCTGCAACGGCGCCGCAGCCTGATCTACGACGGCAGGCCGCCGAGGGAGAAGATTGAATGAAACGTCTGAAGGCTGCTTTACTCATGCTTGCGCTGGTGGCGCCGCCGGCGGTCGCTCAGGAGGTCCCGCCCGATACGCTGGTGAAAAACGTGACGCTCGAAGTCGTGGACCTCATCGCCAAGGACAAGGAGATCAAGGCGGGCAGCCGTGCGAAGCTGGTCGCGGTGATCGAGGCGAAAGTGCTGCCGCATTTCAACTTCACCGCCATGACGGCGCTTGCGATGGGGCAGAACTGGACCAAGGCGAGCGCGGAGCAGAGAAAAGAGCTTACGGAGGAGTTCAGGACCTTGCTCGTCCGCACCTACGCGAGCGCGCTCGCGGCGTACAGCGAGCAGAAGTTCGACTTCCGGCCGCTCCGCGCGAAGGCCACCGACACCGACGTGACGGTGAACGTGCGCGTGCTGCAGCCTGGCGCGCAGCCGGTGACGCTCGACTACAGCATGGAGAAGACCGCGAACGGCTGGAAGGTCTACGACGTTATGGTCGGCGGCGTCAGCCTGGTGGCGAACTACCGCACCGAGTTCGCCAACACCGTGCGGGCCTCGGGGATTGACGGCCTCGTCAAGGATCTCCGGGCGAAGAACAAGTCCCTGGAGAAGAAGTGATCCGGCGCGAAGGTCGGCGGATCACCCTGAGCGGACCGGTCACGCTCGCGAATGCCACCCGCCTGCTGGACGAGGGTCGCAAGCATCTCGCCGAAGGCGCGCGCACCGTCGATCTTGGCGAGGTGACGGAGCTCGACTCGGCGCTTCTCGCCGTGATCCTCGCTTGGCTGCGCGACTCACGCGCCGCCAAGCGCGAGCTCGCTTTTGCCAACGTTCCGCAACCGCTGCAGACGCTTGCGCGCCTCTACGGGGTGGAAGAGCTGCTCCCCGTCGCCCGCTGAAGGCGATCGAAGTCCGCGCCGTCGAGAAGCGCTATGGCGCCCTGCGTGCGCTGTCGGGCGTGAGCCTCGACATCGAGCAGGGGGAGTTCTTCGGCCTGCTTGGGCCGAACGGCGCCGGCAAGACCACCCTGATCAACGTAGTCGCAGGGCTCGCACGCGCCGATGCCGGCTCGGCGTCCGTAATGGCGGCGGATGTGACGTCCGACTACCGGCGCGCGCGCCGCATGCTGGGCGTCGTGCCGCAGGAGCTCGTGTTCGACCCGTTCTTCACGGTGCGCGAGACGCTCCGCATCCAGTCGGGCTACTTCGGCATTCGCCGCAACGACGCCTGGATCGATGAAGTGATGCAGCACTTGGATCTCACCGCCAAGGCGGACGCGAACATGCGCTCGCTCTCCGGCGGCATGAAGCGCCGCGTGCTCGTCGCCCAGGCGCTGGTGCACAAGCCCCCGGTCATTGTGCTTGACGAGCCGACCGCCGGCGTCGACGTCGAGCTGCGCCAGGGGCTGTGGGAGTTCGTGCGGCGGCTGAACCGCGACGGCCACACTATCGTCCTTACCACGCATTACCTGGAGGAAGCCGAGATGCATTGCAGCCGCATCGCGGTACTCAAGGCGGGACGCATCGTGGCGCTTGACTCTACTCGCAATCTGCTTCAGACGTTTGCGGGCTCGCGCATCAGCGCGCGGGTGGTCGCGCGCGACGGCAGCCGGCATCTCTTGCAGATCGAAGGCTATGGCCAGCTCGAACGCGAGCTCGCGCGCCTGCGCGAGAGTGGCGTGGAGATCGCCGACATCGAGATCGAGCGCGCCGACCTGGAGCGGGTGTTTCTGCGAATCACCTCCGAATGAGCTTTTGGACGCTCTTCACCAAGGAGCTGCTGCGCTTCGTCAAGGTCAGCGTGCAGACCGTCGCCGCGCCGGTGCTCACCGCGCTACTGTACCTCGTGATCTTCGGCCAGGTGCTCGAAGGCCGGGTTCAGGTCTTCGACGGCGTGCGTTACACGTCGTTCCTCGTGCCCGGTCTGGTCATGATGAGTGTGCTCCAGAACGCCTTCGCCAACAGTTCCTCGAGCCTTATCCAGTCGAAGATCACCGGCAATATCGTGTTCATCCTGCTCGCGCCAATTTCGTACGCAGAGTTCTTCTGGGCCTACGTGGCGGCGGCAGTGGCGCGCGGCCTCACCGTCGGGGCCGGCGTGCTCGCGTGCACCGCCGGGTTCGTCGAGCTGCGGCTCGAGGCGCCGGTGTGGGCCGCTGCTTTCGCCGTCCTGGGCGCCGCCTTGCTCGGCGCGCTCGGGGTGCTCGCCGGCATCGTTTCGGAGAAAATAGATCAGCTCGCCGCGTTCCAGAACTTCGTCATCCTGCCGCTCACCATGCTCGCGGGCGTGTTCTATTCGATCCATTCGCTGCCAAGCTTGTGGCGCGACATTTCGCACGCGAACCCGTTCTTCTACATGATCGACGGCTTCCGCTACGGCTTTTTCGCTGCCTCGGACATCGCTCCCGGGGTTAGCCTAGCGGTGGTAGCCGCGGCGTTTGCCGCGGTAGCGGCGGTCTGCCTTCTGCTGCTCAAATCGGGTTATCGACTCAGAAACTAATGGTTACTCCAGACAGCGTAAAGCGCGGTATCGAGGCAGCGCTCGCCTGCGAGCGCGTCGAAGTGGTGGGCGACGGCCAGCATTTCCAGGCGCTGGTGGTATCGGCCGAGTTCACCGGCCGCAGCCGGGTGCAGCGCCACCAGCTCGTCTACGCGGCCCTTGGGGATCGCATGCGCGAGGAGATCCACGCCCTGTCGATGCAGACCTTGACCCCGGATGAGTGGAAAAAGGCTGCCGGAACGCCATGAGAAAAACATTTTCCGGCGTTAGAAAGGGGCCATGGACAAGCTGAAGATCACGGGCGGACGGACGCTAGAAGGCGAGATCCGCATCTCGGGCGCAAAGAACGCCGCGCTGCCCATCCTGTGCGCCGGGCTACTCACGGCGAAGCCGCTCACCGTGACGAACGTGCCGCATCTGCGCGACGTGGCCACCATGGCCAGGCTCCTGGCCCAGATGGGCGTCGCCGTGGAGCAGGGCAAGGAAAAGATCATTCTGGATGCAGGGAAGATCTCGGAGCCGACAGCCGCCTACGAACTCGTAAAGACCATGCGGGCGTCGGTCCTGGTGCTCGGCCCGCTGCTCGCGCGCTGCGGCCGCGCAAAGGTCTCGCTGCCGGGCGGCTGTGCGATCGGCGCCCGACCGGTCGATCAGCACGTCAAAGGGCTGGAGGCGATGGGGGCCAGGATCGTCATCGAGCACGGTTATATGCATGCCAGCGCCGAGCGCCTCCGTGGCGCGCGCATCGTGATGGATCTGGTCACGGTCACCGGCACCGAGAACCTCATGATGGCGGCGGCGCTCGCGGAGGGCGAGACGCTGATCGAGAACGCGGCGCGCGAGCCGGAAGTGGTGGATCTCGCGCGCTGCCTGACGGCGATGGGAGCGAAGATCGAGGGCGCGGGCAGCGCGGTCATCCGCATCCACGGGGTGCGCACGCTCGGCGGCGCGGCGCACCGCGTCATGCCGGATCGCATCGAGACCGGCACCTACCTTGCCGCCGCGGCGGCCGCCGGCGGCAAGGTGCGCCTTACCGGCGCGGCTCCGGACTCCCTTGACGCGACGCTCGAAAAACTTCGCGACGCGGGCGCGAAGGTGACGATTGCAGGATCTTCGATCGAGCTCGAGGCGGCGCAAAGACCCAATTCGGTGAGTGTGCGCACCGCGCCCTACCCCGGCTTCGCCACCGATATGCAGGCGCAGTTCATGGCGCTTGCGACCGTCGCACGCGGCACGGCCATCATCACCGAAACGATTTTCGAGAACCGCTTCATGCATGCGCTCGAGCTGCAGCGCCTCGGCGCCGACATTCAGCTCGAGGGCAATACCGCGGTCGTGAACGGCGTCGCGCGGCTGCAGGGCGCCCGCGTCATGGCCACGGACCTGCGCGCCTCGGCGGGACTGGTCATCGCCGGACTGGTGGCCGAAGGCGAGACCCTGGTCGACCGCATTTACCACCTCGACCGCGGCTATGAGGCGCTGGAAACGAAGCTCTCCGCGCTAGGTGCGCGCGTAGAGCGCGTACGCTAGGGATTGCTGTAGAATGCGCCCCCCTGGCACGTTGTACAAGGCGATTCCCCGGATGGTTGCACATGGCGAGCATCAGCATTGCGCTGTCGAAGGGGCGGATCTTCGACCAGACCGCGCCGCTGCTCGCGCGCGCCGGCATCCGGGCTAGGGCCAACCCCGAAACCTCGCGCAAGCTCGTTATCGGCACCAACCGCCGCGATCTGCGGCTGGTGATCGTGCGCGCAGCGGACACACCCACGTATGTGCAGCACGGCGGCGCGGACCTTGGCATCGCCGGGCGCGACGTGCTCGCCGAGCACGGCGGCGAGGGGCTCTACCAGCCCGTGGATCTCGGCATTGCGGCCTGCCGGATGATGGTCGCGGTGCGTAAAGGCTTCGACTATGCGTCGGCGGTGCGCCAGGGTGCTCGGCTCCGCGTAGCGACCAAGTATGTCAATACCGCGCGCGGACACTTCGCAGCCAAGGGCGTGCACGTCGACCTCATTCGTCTCTACGGCTCGATGGAGCTCGCCCCGCTGGTCGGGCTCGCAGACGCCATCGTCGATCTTGTTTCAACGGGCAGGACGCTCAAGGCGAACGGCCTCGTCGCCGTGGAAGAGATCATGGCGGTGTCGGCGCGGCTGATCGTCAACCAGGCGGCGCTCAAAACCAAGCGCGCCGAGCTGCAGCCGCTCATCGACGGCTTTGCAAAGGCCGCCCGTCGATGAAGCTGCGCCGTCTTTCCACCCGTGCGCACGGCTTCGACGCGAAGCTGGCGGCGCTCACCCGCTACGACGCCGCGCAGCATCCGCGGGTGCAGAAGGCGGTTCGCAGGATCCTCGACGACGTGCGCAAGCGGGGCGACGCGGCGGTGCGCGCCTATACGAAGAAGTTCGACGGTGTCGTGCCGCGGCAATACGACGTATCGAAAGCATTCGTGGGGAAAATCCCGACCGCTCAGGCCGAGGCACTGCAGGCGGCGCACGACCGGATCCTCACCTTCCACGAGAAGCAACTTCAGCATTCGTGGGACTTCACCGATGGTGACGGTACGCGCCTCGGTCAGCGGGTAAGCCCGCTTGAGCGCGTGGGGTTATATGTGCCGGGCGGGAAGGCGGCCTATCCTTCGTCGGTGCTGATGAACGCGGTGCCGGCTAAGGTGGCGGGCGTGCGCGAGCTTGTCATGGCGAGCCCTAATCCCAGCCCACTGGTGCTCGCGGCCGCCGCGCTCGCCGGCGTTGACCGCGTTGTCGGTATCGGCGGTGCACAGGCGATCGGCGCGCTCGCCTACGGCACCCGGTCGATCCCCCGCGTCGACAAGATCGTGGGTCCGGGCAACGCCTACGTAGCCGAGGCGAAGCGGCAGGTGTTCGGCGCGGTCGGCATCGACATGGTCGCGGGTCCCTCCGAAATCCTGATCATCGCCGACGGCTCGGCGAAGCCGGACTGGGTAGCCATGGACCTCTTTTCCCAGGCCGAGCACGACGAGTCGGCGCAGGCAATCCTGCTTTCTCCGGATAAGGCCTATCTCGACGTGGTGGCCGCTTCTGTCGGAAAGCTGATCGGTGAAATGCCCCGGCGCAAGGTTATCGAGGCGTCGATGAAGGCGCGCGGCGCGCTGATTCTCACGCGCGACCTGGAAGAGGCGTGCGCGGTGGCCAACCGCATCGCGCCCGAGCACCTCGAGCTCGCAGTGCAAGACCCTGAAAAGATTCTTCCCCAGGTAAGAACCGCAGGCGCGATCTTCCTCGGCCAATGGAGCTCCGAAGCGATCGGCGACTATTGCGCCGGTCCGAACCATGTCCTTCCGACCGCGGGCACGGCGCGCTTTTCATCGCCGCTCGGGGTCTACGACTTCCAGAAGCGCACGAGCGTGATCGGCGTCTCCGAGAGATCGGCCGCGAAGCTGGGTCGAGTCGCCGTTACCCTGGCCGAGGGCGAAGGCCTGAGCGCGCACGCAAGGGCGGCGCAAATGAGGTTCGGATGACCCCCGAGCGGCTCATTCGTCCCGAGATCCTGGCGCTCAAGGCCTACCCTGTCGCGCCCGCCGAGGGCATGGTGAAGCTCGACGCGATGGAAAACCCCTATTCACTGCCCGAGGCGATGCGGCGTGAGCTCGCCGAGGTGCTTTCGCATGTCGATTTGAATCGCTACCCCGACCCCGCGGCACCGAAGCTGCGCGCGCTGATCGCGCGAAAAATGGGCGTACCCGTGGGGATGGAGGTCCTGCTCGGCAACGGTTCGGACGATCTCATCCAGATCGTCACGCTGGCGCTCGCCCGCCCCGGGGCGACGATGATGTACCCGGGCCCCACCTTCGTGATGTACGCGATGAACGCCACCTACTTCGGCCTGCGGGCGGTGCAGGCGGGGCTGCGCGACGATTTCTCTTTGGATGTGGATGCTTTTATCAAGGCGATGCGCGAGCACAAGCCCGTGCTTATCTACATCGCCTATCCGAACAATCCCACCGGCGTCCTTTACCGCGAAGAGGACGTCATCGCCATTCTGAGGGAAGCAAAAGGGCTCGTCGTCCTGGACGAGGCGTACCACGTCTTCGCGCGGAAGACGTTCATGCCGCGCCTGCTGGATTTTCCCAACCTTGTCGTCATGCGCACGGTGTCGAAGCTCGGCCTCGCCGGGATACGCCTCGGGTACCTTGCCGCGCGCCCGGAATGGGTGGAGCAGTTCAACAAGGTGCGCCAGGTCTACAACGTCAACGTGCTGACGCAGGCCGCGGCGATCTTCATGCTGGAACGACTTGAGGTGCTCGAGGAGCAAGCTTCACAGATCCGGGCGGAGAGGGAAAAGCTGGGGCGAGCCCTGAAGAATCTGAAGGGCATAACCGTGTTTCCGTCGGAGGCCAACTTCTTTCTCATCCGCGTGCCGGACGCCGACCGCGCGTTCGAGGCACTCAAGCGCCAGGGCGTGCTGGTGCGCAACCTGAACAGCCTCGCGCTACGGAATTGCCTGCGCGTCACGGTCGGTACGCCGGACGAAAACCGTATACTGCTCAACGCCCTCCGCGAGGCGCTGGCATGAGGACCGCTGAAGTTATCCGCAATACCAAGGAGACCCAGATCCGGGTCCAGGTGAACCTGGACGGCAAGGGCACGGCGCGGCTCTCGACCGGGCTGCCGTTCCTCGAGCACATGCTCGACCAGGTCGCGCGCCACGGCATGTTGGATCTCGACATCGACGCGAAGGGCGACCTGCACATCGACGCCCACCACACTGTCGAGGACATCGGCATCACGCTCGGCCAGGCAGTCGCCAAGGCGATCGGCGACAAGGCCGGTGTGCGCCGCTTCGGCCACGCCTATGTGCCGCTCGACGAGGCGCTGTCGCGCGTGGTTCTCGACTTCTCCGGGCGGCCAGGGCTCGAGTACCACGTGAAGTTCACGCGCGCGCTGATCGGCGAATTCGACGTGGACCTGGTCCACGAGTTCTTCCAGGGCTTCGTCAACCACGCACAGGTGACGTTGCACATCGACAACCTGCGCGGTGATAACGCGCACCACCAGTGCGAGACAATGTTCAAGGCCTTCGCGCGTGCCCTGCGCATGGCCGCCGAGAGCGATCCGCGTGCCGCCGGCGGCGTTCCTTCGACCAAGGGGACACTCCAGGGTTGAAGATTGCGGTTGTCGATTACGGCATGGGCAACCTGCGCTCGGTGTCCAAGGCGCTCGAGCATGTCGCGCCCGATGCGGAGGTCACCTTGACCGCGGACCCGGAGGCCATAAGATCTTGCGAAAGAGTGGTCGTCCCTGGTCAGGGCGCGCTTCCCGACTGCATGCGCCAGCTTGCGGCGAGCGGGGCGCGCGAAGCGGTCGTGGAAGCGACGCAACACAAGCCCTTTCTCGGCATCTGCATCGGGCTGCAGATGCTCTTCGAGCGCGGCGAAGAGGGCGATGCGGCGGGCCTCGGGCTGCTGCCGGGGCGAGTGCCTCGCTTTTCCGCCTCCTGCGGGCTGAAAATTCCTCATATCGGCTGGAACGAGGTCAGGCAGGAGCGCTCGCACGCGCTGTGGCAGGGCATCGCCGATGGCAGCCGCTTTTATTTTGTACACAGCTACTACCCGGCGCCGAGCGACCGCGCGCTGACCGCGGCGACCTGCGTGTACGGCGTACCCTTTACCTGCGCCGTGGCCCGGGATAATATTTTTGCCGTCCAGTTCCACCCCGAGAAAAGCCAGTCCGCCGGTCTGCAACTCCTCTCCAACTTCGTGCGCTGGCGTCCTTGATTCGTGAATAGAGCACTGTAGTGCTCATCATCCCGGCTATTGACCTGAAAGACGGCCGCTGCGTGCGCCTTAAGCAGGGCGACATGAGCACCGCGACGGTGTTTTCCGACAACCCTGTGACGATGGCGAAGCACTGGGCCGCCGAGGGCGCGAAGCGCCTGCACATCGTCGACCTCAACGGCGCGATCGCCGGCCGGCCGAAGAACGAGAAGGTCATCCGCGACATCGTCGGCGCGGTCGGCGACGCGGTGCCGATCCAGCTCGGCGGCGGCATCCGCGATCTGGACGCCATCGAAAGCTACCTCGACGCCGGCGTTACCTACGTGGTGATCGGGACCGCAGCGGTGAAGAACCCCGGCTTCCTGTCGGACGCCTGCTATGCGTTTCCGGGCCACGTGATTGCCGGGCTCGACGCCAAGGACGGCAAGGTCGCTGTCGAGGGTTGGTCGAAGCTCACCGGGCACGACGTCGTCGACCTTGCGAGGAAGTTCGAGGAATACGGAGTCGAGGCGATCGTCTACACCGACATCGGACGCGACGGCATGATGACCGGAGTCAACGTCGACGCCACCTTCAAGCTCGCGCAGCAGCTGAAGACGCCGATCATCGCCTCGGGCGGGCTGAACAGTCTGAAGGACGTGGAAGTGGTGTGCGAGAAGCTGGTCCCGGAGGGAATCATCGGCGTGATCGCCGGGCGCGCTCTCTACGAAGGCAAGATCGACCTCAAGAAAGCCCAGGCCGCTGCCAACAAGGCGCTCGGGAAGGAATAGCGTGCCGCTGGCGAAGCGCGTGATTCCCTGCCTCGACGTCACCGCAGGCCGGGTCGTGAAAGGGGTGAATTTCGTCGGCCTGCGCGACGCCGGCGATCCGGTCGAGATCGCTGCGCGCTACGACGGGGAGGGAGCGGACGAAGTCTGCTTCCTGGACATCACTGCGAGCTCGGACGAGCGCGACATGCTGTTGCAGGTGATCGAGGCCGTCGCGGAGCGTGTATTTATCCCGCTCACCGTCGGCGGCGGCGTGCGCCAGGTGGGCGACGTGCGCCGGCTGCTGAACGCCGGCGCGGACAAGGTGTCCATCAACACCGCCGCCGTGCAAAACCCGGAGCTCGTGCGCGAGGCGAGTGACATCGTAGGTTGTCAGTGCATCGTGGTGGCGATCGATGCCAAGAAAGATGGTGCTTCGTGGCAGGTCTACACCCATGGCGGCCGCCGGCGCACCGGCCTTGATGCGATCGATTGGGCGCGGCGCATGGAGAAGGCGGGCGCGGGCGAGATCCTGCTCACTAGCATGGACCGCGACGGCACGCGCGACGGCTTTGACCTCGAGCTCACGCGCGCGGTGGCGGACGCGGTCGGCGTGCCGGTGATCGCCTCGGGCGGCGTCGGCGTGCTCGAGCACCTTGCCGAGGGCGTACTGGAGGGGCATGCCGACGCCGTACTCGCGGCGAGCGTGTTCCACTTCGGCGACTTCACCGTGCGTGCGGCGAAGGAGCATATGCGCGCGCGCGGCATCGAGGTTCGTCTATGAGTTTCCTGGACGAGGTGCCGTGGAGCGGCGACGGGCTGATTGCCGCAGTGGCGCAGGACGCGTCCACGGGAAGAGTGCTTACTGTGGCGTGGATGAACCGCGACGCGTTGAAGCAGACCATCGAAAAGCAGCAGGCCGTCTACTGGTCCCGCGCGCGCAAGCGCCTGTGGCGCAAAGGTGAGGAGTCGGGGCACGTGCAGAAGGTCGTCGAAGTGCGGCTCGACTGCGACGCCGATGCGGTATTGCTCAAGGTCGAGCAGGTGGGCGGCATCGCGTGCCATACTGGGCGCGAGAGCTGCTTTTTCCGCAAACTCGAGAACGGGAAATGGACGGCGGTGGATCCGGTGCTCAAGGATCCGCGGCTCATTTACAAGAAATGAAATTCGGACAGGCTGAGACATTGGAACGCATCGCGGCAGCGATCAACGAGCGCAAGGGCGGCGATCCGGCAACTTCGTACGTGGCCAAGCTCTTCCAGCAGGGCGACGATGCGATGTTGAAAAAGATCGGCGAGGAGGCGACCGAGGTGGTGCTCGCGGCGAAGGCGGGCGAGCGCCTGCCGCTGGTGCGCGAGGTCACCGACCTGTGGTTCCATTGCATGATCGTGCTGGCGCGCCACGGCCTCGGGCCCGCAGACATACTCGCCGAGATGCAGCGGCGCGAAGGCATCTCCGGCATCGATGAAAAAGCGGCGAGGAAGCGATGAACGATCCCAGCTGCGTTTTCTGCAAGATCGTGCGTGGCGAGATCCCGGCGCAGAAGATCTACGACGACGCGGAAGTGCTGGCTTTCCACGACATCCGGCCGCAGGCGCCGGTGCATCTTCTCCTCGTGCCGAAGGCGCACATCGCGACGCTGTACGACGCGACCGCGGCGCATCAATCGGCGCTCGGCAAGATGCTCGCCGTCGCGGGTCGTCTTGCCCGCGAGGCGGGCGCCACCGAGGGCTTCCGTACCATCATCAACAACGGCAGGGTAGGGCATCAGGAGGTGTATCATGTCCACATGCACGTGCTCGGCGGGCCGGACCCTTTGGGGCCCATGCTGCAGCGCAGTTTTAGGGCTACGAGATAGGAGACGAATATGGGATCGCTCAGCATCTGGCACTGGCTGATCGTCCTCGTGATCGTGATGCTGATTTTCGGCACCAAGAAGCTGCGCAACATCGGCGCCGACCTGGGCGGCGCGGTGCGCGGCTTCAAGGATGGAATGCGCGAGAGCGGCGAAAAGGCCGATCCGGGTGCCGCGCCACAGGTCACGGGCAAGACCATCGAAGGCGAAGTCAAGGGCAAGACCGAGCAGAAGGCCTAGGGTCGTCTACCCGGCTTGCGATCGAGGCGCCCGAGTGGGCGCCTTTTTGTTCTCTAGAGCGCCATGTTTGACATAGGCTTTACCGAGCTGCTGGTGATCGGCGTGGTCGCGCTCATCGTGATCGGGCCGGAAAAGCTGCCGCGCGTGGCGCGCACGGTGGGCCACCTCGCCGGCCGCCTGCAACGCTACGTGGCCGACGTCAAGGCCGACATCAACCGTGAGATCGAGCTCGACGAGCTGCGCAAGATGCGAGACTCGATGCAGCAGGCGGCGAGCAACTTCGAGACCTCGGTGCAGAGCGAGCTCAACAAGACCGAAGCCGAGCTCAACAAGTCGGTGGAGTCGGTGGTCGAAGACAAAGCACAAGAAAAGAAGCGTGAAGAGACCAAGCCCGCATGAGCGACCAGGAAAGCTTTATCTCGCACCTGATCGAGCTGCGCCAGCGGCTGGTACGCGCGGTCGGCGCCGTGCTTGCGATTTTTGTCGTGCTCTTCCTCTATCCGGGGTCGGGCTATATCTACGACCTGCTTGCGCTACCGCTTATGAACGCGCTGCCCGACGGATCGAAGATGATCGCCACCGGTGTGATCACGCCGTTCATGGTGCCGGTGAAGGTCACGGCGCTGGTCGGGTTCATGGTCGCTCTGCCGTATGTCCTCTACCAGGCGTGGGCGTTCGTCGCGCCGGGGCTCTACGAGCACGAGAAGAGGCTCGCACTGCCGCTCATCGTTGCGAGCACGGTGCTTTTCTTCCTCGGGGTGGCGTTCTGCTACTTCTTCGTGTTCGGCAAGGTGTTCACCTTCATCCACAACTTCGCCCCGAAGTCGATCACCCCCGCGCCGGACATCGAGGCTTACTTCAGCTTCGTGATCACCATGTTCCTCGCGTTCGGCATCACCTTCGAGATCCCCATCGTGGTGATCGTGCTGGTGCGCATGGGTCTCGTGTCTGTGGAGAAGCTGCGCGAAGCGCGGCCCTACGTCATCGTCGGCGCGTTCGTGGTCGCGGCGGTCGTGACGCCGCCCGACGTGCTCTCGCAATTCATGCTCGCGGTACCGATGTGCCTGCTCTACGAGGCGGGATTGTTCCTCGCGCGCTTCGTCGCCGTGCGGCCCAAGGAAGAATCGGTGATGAATTCGGGGTCAGGGTCATAATTTGTTTTGACGTACGCAAGAACGAATTACGACCCTGACCCCGAATTCGAAATGGGTGGTGGCGAATCAGGGACTCGAACCCCGGACACACGGATTATGATTCCGCTGCTCTAACCAGCTGAGCTAATTCGCCATGGATCGAGCGCGATTATAAACCCTGAGCACCAAGATCTCGTCGTTGTGGGCGGCGGTCCGGTCGGTGCAAGCCTCGCGCACGCCGTTCGCGGGCTCTCGGTAGCGCTAGTCGCGCACCAGCGGCCGTCTTCTGTACCAGAGGGCTTCGACGCGCGCGTCTACGCACTTACGCCGGGTAACGCTTCGTTTCTGAAGGAACTCGGCGTGTGGCAAGCGATGCCGCAGGAGCGGCTTGTCCCGGTCCACGCGATGCGCGTTTACGGCGATCAATCGTCCATGCTGGAGTTCGACGCGTATGGTGCCGGCGTGCCGGAGCTTGCGTGGATCGTGGAGGATGCGCTGCTGCAGAGTGCGCTGTGGCGCGACTTGAATGTTCAGGTGTTCGTGCCCGCGCAGTGCGATTCACTGGATATCGACGAGCAGCACGTCCATCTCGGACTGCGCGACGGCAAGAAGCTCCGCGCCAGGTTGGTAGTGGGCGCCGATGGAGCAAATTCGTTCGTGCGCGAGCAAGCGGGAATCCCGGCACGCGACCGGGATTACGGTCAGAGCGCGGTCGTCGCGAACTTCGGCTGCGAGAAGCCGCACGAGAACGTCGCTTACCAGTGGTTTCAGCGCGGCGCAGTGCTCGCACTGCTGCCGCTCGCGGGCGACCATGTCTCGATGGTGTGGTCGGTTCCAGGCTCCGAAGCGCAAAGAATTTCACGGCTTGCGGAAGAAGAGCTTTGCCGGGAGGTCGAAGTTGCTGCGCACGCCGTGCTGGGCCGGATGACAATGGCGACCTCCGCGCGCAGCTATCCGTTGCGCAGGCTGGCGGCCGAGCGCCTGGTCGCGCCGCGAGTCGCTCTCGCGGGCGACGCCAGCCACGTGATTCATCCGCTGGCCGGCCAAGGGCTGAATCTCGGGCTTCAGGATGCGCGCTCGCTCGCCACGGTACTCTCAGCGCGCGAGCCGTTCCGTGATCCGGGAGAAGTTGGATTGCTGCGCCGTTATGAGCGCAGCCGCGCAGAGCCTATACTGGCGATGGACACTATGGTCGACTCGTTATTCAGGCTGTTCGGTGCCGAAGGCGCGTTGCCCGAGCGGCTGCGTAATGCCGGTTTGAACCTGACCGACCGCCTCCCGGTCGTAAAGAACATGCTGATCCGCCAGGCGATGCTCTAAATGAAAAAAATAGTCGTGTTAGTCGGTTTGCTCGTCTGGGCCTCGGCCCAGGCTAACGAAGCGCAGATCCGCAAGGCGCTTGAGCCCAAGCTCAGCGGCGCGAAGATTGAGGGAGTGCAGCCAGCGCCCATTTCGGGGCTGTGGGAGGTGCGCGTGCGCACCGACCGCGGGTTGCGCATCCTCTATACCGATCCGTCCGCTACCTATGTCATCGACGGAAGCATCCACGATCTGCGCACCAACCGGGATGTCACGGAAGAACGGCTGCGCAAGCTGAACGCGATCAAGTTCGATTCGCTGCCTCTCGATCTTGCGGTGAAGGTTCAGCGCGGCAACGGCAAACGGGTGCTCGCTATGTTTTCGGACCCTTACTGTCCTGCCTGCCGCAATTTCGAGCGTGTGCTCGCGCAGATGGACGACATCACGATCTATGTCTTCATGTACCCGGTCATCCGGCCCGAAAACGCCGACCATTCGCGCGCGGTGTGGTGCTCGCCGGACCGGGCCAAGGCGTGGCTCGACCTTGCCGCAGCGCCCCGGCCGAAGGTGCCCGATGCGCCTTCGAGCTGCACCAATCCGGTGGACAGGTTGCTCGAGGTCGGCCAGAAGCTCGGCGTCAACAGCACGCCGACGCTTTTCTTCACCAACGGTGAGCGCATGGCCGGCGGCCTGCGTCCGGAGGACCTCAAGGAGATGCTGGACCGGGTGGCGGCGGCTCGCCAATAGGCCAGAGCAGCCACATCTTTCCTTGCTGGCGCATGCGCCCGGCTTGCGCGCCAGCGTCCGGACCGATCCCCCAGAAGAAATCAGCCCGCACCACACCGCGAATCGCACCGCCGGTATCGTGCGCCGCCATCAGGCGCTCGAGCGGTTCCTGTGATAGCGGAAACGTGCTCGCAAGGTACACCGGTGCGCCGAGCGGCACGAACCGGCGGTCGACAGCAAGGCTCGCCTCGGGGTGCAGCGGCACGCCGAGCGCGCCAATCGGGCCGTCGGTCGGCGGCAGCTCGCGAAAGAACACGTAGCTCGCGTTGTGGTTCAGCGCCTCGCGCAGCTTCTGCGGGTTTGCCACCGCCCAGTTTTTGATTCCTTGCATCGACGCCTGCTCGAGCAGGAGCTCGCCGCGGTCGACGAGGTAGCGGCCGAGCGAGCGGTACGGATGGCCGTTCTGATCGGCGTATCCGACACGGATGCGCTCGCCGTTTTCCAGCCGCACCTGGCCCGAGCCCTGGATCTGGAGGAAGAAAAGCTCGACCGGGTCGCCGCTCCAGGCCAGCACTGGCGCGCCGAACGCTTCGGCGCGCGCGTCGATCTCGGCACGCGAGTAATAGGGGACGAGCCGTCGGCCCTCCACGCGCCCGCGCAGCCGGAGCGGCCGGGATTCAGGCACCACGTTCCCCAGGTCGACGATTACCAAGTCCGGCGGAACGCCGAAAATCGGGAAGCGGTGCCTCGCGCTCGGCACACGGCTGCCGTCCAGGATCGGCTCGTAATAGCCGGTGATGAGGCCCGTGTCGCCCGTTTCACTCGAAACGAGCGCGTAGGGCACAAACTCGGTCTCGAAGAATCGGCGTGCGGCCTGCTCGTCTCCGAGCGGCAGGCTCTTCGCCAGCTCGCACACCCGCTTGAACCGCGCGCAACCCGCGATGAAAGCGCGCAGGCTCGGCTCCAGCTGGGCGCGGCTCCAGCCCGGCAGATCGGTAAACCCGCGCGGCTCGTAACGCGCCGTTTCCGGTTGCGGCTTCGGGGGCGGGCAAACGGGACATACGACCGGCGCTGGCGTACAGCCGGCCAGCACTAGAATGAATGCAGCCCAGCGTATGTGGATCATCTACCTCGAGATCGCGCTTGCCCTGGCGATCGCCGCTTTCATCGTGTGGTTTACCTGGCCGAAAAGACGCAAATAACCTAGTGCAGCACCCGCGGCACGGAGAGCGTGAACTCGGGAATCGGTGCCTCGAAGCGCGTGCCGTCTGCCGCGACCATCTGGTAGCTCCCACGCATCGTCCCGACCGGAGTGGCGATCGAGGCCCCGCTCGTGTACTCGAAGCGCTCGCCGGGCTGCAATAGCGGCTGCGCGCCGACCACGCCGAGGCCGCGCACCTCCTGCACCAGGCCCTGCGCGTCAGTGATGATCCAGTGCCGGCTGATGAGCTGCGCGGCGACCGCACCCGTGTTCTGGATCGTGATCGTGTACGCGAACACGTAGCGCCCGGCGCCCTCGTCGGACTGCTCGGCGAGATACTGAGTCGCCGCGTTCACCTCGACCTCGTAAAGCTTCTCGCGCGCCACTGCGGCATTGTAAACTCCGCGCCGCCATGAGGTTTCGCATCGCGCCCTCGATCCTGTCGGCCGATTTTTCCCGTCTGGGCGACGAGGTGCGAGCGGTGGAGCGCGCCGGCGCCGACCTCATCCACTTCGACGTCATGGACAACCACTACGTGCCGAACCTCACCGTCGGGCCGCTCGTCTGCGCGGCGCTCAAGCCGCACGTTCGCCTGCCGCTCGATGTGCATCTCATGGTGAAGCCGGTGGATGCGCTCATCCCCGAGTTTGCCAAGGCGGGCGCGAGCATCATCAGCTTTCATCCCGAGGCCTCCGAGCACGTCGATCGCACGATCGCGCTCATCAAGGAACAGGGCTGCAAGGCGGGACTGGTGCTTAATCCCGCGACGCCGGCGTCGTGGCTCGATCACACGCTCGAGAAGCTCGATCTCGTGCTCCTTATGTCGGTGAATCCCGGCTTCGGGGGGCAGCAATTCATCCGCTCGGTGCTGCCGAAGATCTCGGAGGTGCGCCGGCGCATCGATGATTCACGAAAAGACATCTGGCTAGAGGTCGACGGTGGTATCAAGACCGACAACATCGCGGAAGTCGCGCGCGCGGGCGCCGATACGTTCGTCGCGGGCTCCGCGATCTTCGGCTCGAAGGACTACGCGGCCACGATCCGCGACATGCGCGCCCGCCTGAGTTGAGCTATACACGCGTCCCGGTAGTGGCGGAGGCGCGGGCGGATTTGTACACGCCGCTCGCGCTATACCTCAAGCTCGCCAACACTCCCTACTCGTACCTCCTCGAGTCCGTGGTCGGCGGCGAGCGCTTCGGTCGCTACTCGTTCATCGGCCTTGCCTGCGCCGAGCGGATAGAGGCAAAGACCACGGCGCGCGGCTGCACGGTGCGGCGCTTGTTGCGCGACGCGCGTGGCACCGACGTCTGCCTGGAAAGCGTCGAGGCCGACCCTTTCGAGTACGCGCGCGCCTGGCTCGGGCGCCACCGCGTCGCGCCGGTTCCGGCGGCGTTGCGCTTCGGCGGCGGCCTCGCCGGCTACTTCGGCTACGAGGCGGTACGCCACATCGAAAAGAGCGCCCTGCGAGCGGAAAAACCGGACCCGCTTGGCACGCCGGACATGCTGCTCCTCGTCTCCGACGAGCTCGCGGTGATGGACAACGTGCTCGGCAAGCTCTACCTCGTGGTGTATGCCGATCCGCGCGAGCCCGACTCGATGCGCAACGCGAAGTCGAGGCTCGAGCACCTGCGCTCGCGCCTGGCGGGTCCTTTGCCGGACGAGAAGTTCTTCGACTCTTCCAAGACAGACGTCAAATCCGCGCCGCTTGAGTGCTCGTTCACCGAAGCCGGGTTTCTCGACGCCGTGCGCCGCTGCAAGGAATACATCCTGGCAGGCGATGTCATGCAGGTACAGGTCTCGCAGCGCACGTCGCGCGTGTTCGACGCGCCGCCGCTCGAGCTCTATCGCGCGCTGCGCGGCGTTAACCCGTCGCCTTACATGTATTACTTCGATTTCGGCGATCATTACGTCGTCGGCGCATCGCCCGAGATCCTGGTGAGGCTCGCCGGCGATACGGTCACGCTGCGGCCGATCGCCGGGACCCGGCCACGCGGTGCCACTCAGGAAGCCGACGCGGTCATCGCTCAAGAGCTGCTCGCCGATCCGAAGGAGCGCGCCGAGCACGTTATGCTGATCGACCTCGGGCGCAACGACGTCGGCCGCGTCGCCGCGACTGGCAGCGTCAAGGTCACCGAGCGCATGGTGATCGAGCGCTACTCGCACGTCATGCACATCGTCTCGAACGTCGAAGGGCGAATCGCGCCTGGGCTCGATGCGATCGACGTGCTGAAGGCGAGCTTCCCCGCTGGCACCGTCACCGGGGCGCCGAAGGTTCGCGCCATGCAGATCATCGACGAGCTCGAGCCGGTCAAGCGCGGCGTCTATAGCGGTGCGGTTGGCTACCTCGGCTTCAACGGCGACATGGATGTGGCGATCGCCATCAGGACGGCGCTGGTGAAGGACCGGCGCCTCCATGTCCAGGCCGCGGCCGGGATCGTCGCGGACTCCGACCCGCGCTCGGAATGGCTCGAAACCCAGCACAAAGCGCGGGCGCTGCTTCGCGCGGCGGAAGTCGCCGACGCCGGTCAGGCCACCCAAAACTGATACATGCGGGAAAAGGTGTCGGGAAACTCCTGCTCGAAGCGGTGCCAGTTCTTGAGCTGGACGCCGTTTCTATCCTCGGGAAAGCGCTCGACAAACCGCCGCGCGGTCAGGCCGCTGTCGGGAAACTCGAAGCCGAGAAACTGCAAGCCAAGCTGAGCAATCATCGACTCGACCTCAGGAAGCGTAAAGCGGCGCTCATGAGCGTGGAACAGCAGGTCGCGACAGCCGCTCATGCTGAAGAAGTCCTCGTTGCGTGCGAGCTGACCAAGCAGCGGATCCTGCCGCACTTGCATGCGTGCGGCCCGGATGCCCTGCGGATCGGGCTTGAAGCCGCGTTCGGCGATGAGCTCGCGCGCCCGCACGACCTGCCTGCGCCCGGCTTCGCTGTACAGGCCGATCCGCATGCGCCCGCCCGGCTTGCGGAGCGACGCAAGCAGGCGCCATCCCTCGAGCGGGCGCTCCATGTGATGCAGCACGCCGGAGCATTCGATCAAGTCGAAGCGCTCGCCAAGCGTCCCGAGCGCAAGGATGTCGCCTTGTCGGTATTCGACGTTTGCGACTCCGAGTTCCGCCGACTTGCGTTTCGCGTAGGCGAGGCTTGCCAGGCTGAGGTCCACAGCGAGCACCGAGCCTCCGGGGAACCGCAGCGCCGTGGCGACGGCGTGCTGGCCCGTCCCGCATCCGGCGACGAGTACGCGGGGGCTTCCGCCCTGCGCCACCGGGTCGACTACCGCCTGCGTGCGCACCCAGCGCGGGTAGGGGTTCTCCTCGTACTGCGCCCTCACCTTCAGTGAAACCGGGTCGTCCGTGCTTTCGATGGACGAGATCGTGCCGGCCAGGCGCTTCTCCTCGGACGGTTCATCGATTTGCCGGCGAACGAGGGACTCGATGCCGGCGCGGTTCACGCGCTCCAGCGTGGACAGCGGGCGATAGGACGCGTAGACGGCGTACGCATTCGGATCGGTGGGTCGGAGCGTATCAACGTGGCGGCGTTCCTCCGGCGTTTCGTCGAACACGTATTCGGCGTTGAAGCACTGGTGTGCGATCGCGACCATCACGGGGAAGGCCAACGGTTCGGTCATCATGCGCCGGCGCGCCTCGACGATGGTGCGCTCGAGGTCGGGGTCGCGGATGACCGTGTCCTCGAACAGGCGTAGCAGGAGCGGCTCGGCGAGCGCGCCTCGGGAATTCGAAAGCGCGAGCGTGCTGATCGGCCGCACGAGATCTCCCGGATCAACCGCTTTGTGCTCTAAGGCGGTCGCTAACAAGCTGCGTATCTGTGACGGCACCGGATCGCGCAGGTTGAAGTAGCGGATCAGGTCGGAGAACTGTGCCCACAGCGAATCGACTTGCGGCGCAAGCCCGAGCGCCGCGCTCAGGGTCTCGAGCGCGGCGCCGTAGTCGCCCTGCGCAAGCTGGCGAGCCGCGAGCTCGCCGTGCGCGCGCGCGATGTCCGTTTGCCCCATCTCCGCAGTATCTCGGCTAGAATCGCCCGCGTGAAGCCCCAGCTCGCGCTTCCGCAGCTTCCGACCTTCCGGCGCTGGCGCTCGCGCGCCTAGAGCACCGGCGGTATCCCCGTAAGTAGAATCAACCGCATTGGCGGCGTGATGCTATTGATGATCGACAACTACGATTCGTTCACCTTCAACTTGGTGCAATACTTCGGCGAGCTCGGCGCGGAGGTGAAGGTGGTTCGCAACGACGAGCTCAGCGTGCGCGACGTGGAGGCGCTCGGGCCCTCGCACGTAGTGCTGTCGCCGGGCCCCTGCACGCCGAACGAGGCCGGCATCACGCTCGAGACGATCGCGCGCCTCGCCGGCAAGGTGCCGATCCTCGGCGTATGCCTCGGCCACCAGGCGATCGGGCAGGCGTTCGGCGGCAACGTGGTGCGCGCGAGGCAGGTCATGCATGGGAAGGTCTCGCGCATCGCGCACGATTCCAAGGGGGTCTTCACTTCCGTTCCGCAGCATTTCGTCGCGACCCGTTATCACTCGCTGGTCGTTGAGCGCGAGTCTGTGCCGGAGTGCCTCGAGATCAGCGCCCGGTCCGAGGACGGAGAGATCATGGGACTTCGCCACCGCAGTCTGCCGGTGGAAGGCGTGCAATTTCATCCCGAGGCCCTGCTCACCGAGCATGGCCACACGATGCTGGGAAATTTCCTCAAGGGGAAGACGTCATGAAGCAGATCACGATCGCCGAGGCGATCCAGCGCACCGTCGAGCATCGCGAGGTGTTTCACGACGAGATGCTGCACGTCATGCGCCAGATCATGCGCGGCGAGCTGAGCCCCGCCCAGATCGCCGGCTTCATCATCGGACTGCGCGTAAAGAAGGAGACCATCGGCGAGATCGCCGCGGCGGCGCAGGTGATGCGCGAGCTCGCGACGCCGGTCGAAATCGCAGACGATCGGCACCTCGTCGATACCTGCGGCACTGGCGGCGACGCCGCGCACACGTTTAACGTCTCGACTTGCGCCGCTTTCGTCGCCGCGGCGGCCGGCGCCAAGGTGGCCAAGCACATGGGCCGCTCGGTGTCCTCATCCTCGGGCAGCGCGGAGGTGCTCGAGGCGCTTGGCGCGCACATCGGGCTCGCTCCGGCCGATACCGCGCAGGCGATCGAAAAGGTGGGCATCGGCTTCATGTTCGCCCCCGCGCACCACGCGGCGATGAAGCACGCCGCCCCGGTGCGCAAGGACCTCGGCGTGCGTACCATCTTCAACATCCTCGGCCCGCTCACCAACCCGGCAGGGGCGAAGCAACAGTTGATGGGGGTGTTCCACCCCGACCTCGTCGGCATCCAGGTGCGCGTACTGCAGCGGCTCGGCTCAAGGCACGTCATGGTCGTGTATGGGCTGGACGGCCTGGACGAGATCTCGATCTCCGGCCCGACCATGGTCGGCGAGCTCGCGAAGGGAGAGATCAACGAGTACAACCTCCATCCGGGCGAGCTCGGCCTCGAGCTCTACGATCGTCGCGCCATCGAAGTCCATACCGTTGTCGAATCCAAGGCGATGATCCAGGCTGTGCTGGAAGGACAGCCTGGTCCGGCGCAGAACATCGTTGCGCTGAATGCCGGAGCCGCCATCTATGTCGCGGGGCTGGCGAAGACGCTGAAAGTGGGCATCGAGCGCGCCGCGCACGCGATCAGGAGCGGCGCGGCCAAGCAGAAGCTGGAGGAGTTCGTCGCTTTCACGCAGAAGGTGAAAGCAAAGGCGTGAGCATTCTCGATCGCATTTTGGCGGCGAAGGACGCCGAGGTTGCCGCAGCAAGGGCAAAAATCTCCGAGGAGGAAATGCGTGCCCGGGCCCGGGCGGCGCCGCCGGCGCGCGACTTCGCAGGCGCGCTGCGCGCGAAGCGGCCGGCGGTCATCGCCGAGATCAAGCGCGCCAGCCCTTCAAAGGGATTGCTGCGCGAGAACTTCGATCCGGTAGCGATTGCCCGCAGCTACGAGAAAGCCGGCGCCGCCTGCATCTCGGTGCTCACCGATGCCGAGTTTTTTCAAGGGTCGAGCACGCATTTGCAACAGGCCCGCGCCGCCTGCGGCCTCCCGGCGCTGCGCAAGGACTTCCTTATCGATTCCTACCAGGCCTACGAATCGCGCGCGCTGGGGGCGGATTGCGTCCTGCTGATCGCCGCTTGCCTCGAAGACCGGCAGATGCGCGAGCTCGAAGCGGTGGCGCTCGAGCTCGGCATGGCGGTTCTGGCCGAAGTGCATGATGCCGCCGAGCTCGAACGTGCGCTCGTACTCAAGACGCCGCTCATCGGCATCAACAACCGGAACTTGCGGACTTTCGAGACTCGGCTCGAGACCACGCTCGAGCTTTTGCCGCACGTCCCGACCGACCGCATCGTGGTCGCGGAAAGCGGCATCCTCTCCTCGGCGGACGTGGCGCGCATGTGCGCCGCGGGGGTTCACACGTTCCTCATCGGCGAGGCCTTCATGCGTGCGCCCGATCCGGGCGCCGCCCTCGGAAAGCTCTTTTTCTAGGTATTGCAGTGCAGCACGGCTGTTGGGGAATCACAACAGCCGTTCTCGTACACCCGACGCATAGCGCCTATTCCTTGTCGCGCCAAAGGGGCATTCGGCACACTCCTTAAGACTTCTCAACGGAGGGGTTGGCGGGGGCCGGTTGGGCGCCGCCGGTTTAAACCTAAAAGGAGAGGAGCATTCGAATGCAGAAGAAACTGTTATCGCTGGCAGTAGCCGGGGCGTTGGCCGCGCCCGCGGCCGCACTGGCGCAGGTGGAGGTGTACGGCACCATCCACATGTCCTTTAACTACATGAAGTACGGAGATAGCACCTCGGGAATTCCCTCAGTAACGAAATTCGACGTTGCGTCGCACGCCTCGAACGTCGGCGTCCGCGCGCGGGAAAACCTCGGCGGTGGCTTGAGCGCCTGGGCGCAAGTGGAGACGAACGCGGCGATGGAGCGCTCCAACAACATCGCGCACACTTCGAACTTCGCCTCACGTAACTCAGCGGTCGGCATGCAGGGGAACTGGGGTAACGTGTTCCTCGGCCAGTGGACCACGCCGTGGGCGGACCTCGATGCGCTTTGGGGCATCGGTACCGTAGCGACCTACGGGCCGATTACCTCGATCATCGGACGCCGCGAGACCACGGGCGCTGCGCCGAACCCGAACTGCGCCAACGTCGGTAGCGGCCTCGGAGGCGGCCCCGGTGCGTGCGATTCCGTCGAGGCCGGTGGTGGGGTAGGGCATCCGTTCTGGCGCCGGATCTCTAACTCAGTCCACTATCAATCCCCGGTGTTCGGAGGCGCCCAGATCAAGGTCGCCTACCAGGCCAACCAGGACAAGGCAGAGGCCAGCCCGGGAGTTACGGCCGCGGACCCGTCCATGTGGTCGGGCT
>DASTPE010000046.1:0-4623 GCA_035762345.1 Burkholderiales bacterium | reverse complement strand
CAGGATCAGGTCGCGCCAGTGCGGGTCCTTCTGGAACTTCGCGCTGCCGCCGTACACCGCGCGGCGCTCGGTCGCGTCCTTGAGGAAGATCGCGGCGAGCCGGCGCGAGATTTCACGCGCGACTTCGAACAGCGTCATGCGCTTGCCCGAGCCGGTTGGGCACTCGACGGTGAAGGAGTCCCCGTAAAACTGGTAGAGGTTGAGCAAGCCCCGGACGATCAGCGCGTTCACCGGCATCCAGATCGGTCCGCGCCAGTTCGAGTTACCGCCAAACATCCCGGTGTTCGACTCCGCCGGCAGGTACGAGACGCAATGCGTCTGGCCGCCCACGTGGAACACGAACGGGTGGTCGCGGTGGTAGCGCGAAAGCGAGCGTATGCCGTAAGGGCTCAGGAACTCGTCCTCGTCAAGCAGGTAGCCGAGCACGCGCTCGAGCCGCTTCTTGGACAGCGGCGAGAGCAGCCGCCGACCGCCCTCGCCGATGTAGCCCTGCTCGGTGGGCGCGACCTGCGCCACGACCTCCGGATGACGCTCGCGGAAGAGCTTGATCAGCTCGGCGAACTTCGGGTGAGCTTCGAGCAGGCCGGGCTCGAACATGGTGCACGCGCAAAGCGGAAGCAGGCCTACCATCGAGCGCACCTTCAAGCGCGTCGCCGAGCCGTCGGGCAGGCGCAGCACGTCGTAGAAGAACCCGTCGGCCTCGTCCCACATCTCGTCGTGGTGCTCGCCGATGCGGTCCATGGCGTAGGCGATCCACATGAAGTGCTGCAGGAACTTGAACGCGTCGTCCTCGTATTGCGTGTCGTGGCTGGCGAGGATCAGCGCCATCTCGAGCATGTTCTGGCAGTAGAACGCCATCCACGCGGTGCCGTCGGCCTGCTCAAGCGATCCTCCCGTGGGCAGCGGCGCGCTGCGGTCGAACACGCCGATGTTGTCCAGGCCGAGGAAGCCGCCGGCGAACACGTTGCGCCCCTGCGGGTCCTTGCGATTCACCCACCAGTTGAAGTTGAGCGTAAGGCCCTTGAATGCGCGCTCGAGGAACGCGATGTCCTCGCGCCCGAGGTCACGCTCCACCTTGTAGAGGAAAAGCGTCGCCCAGGCATGCACCGGCGGGTTCACGTCGCTGAAGTTCCACTCGTACGCCGGAATCTGGCCGTTCGGGTGGCTGTACAGACTGCGCATCATGAGGAGCAGCTGCTCCTTGGCGAAGTCGAAGTCGACCAGTGCGAGTGCCGTAGTGTGGAACGCGAGGTCCCAGGCGGCGTACCAGGGGTATTCCCACTTGTCGGGCATCGAGATGATGTCGCCGTTGAACATGTGGAACCACTCGGCATTGCGCACCCGGCGCTTCTGCGGGCCGACCAGCGGATGCGCCAGGTGCTCCTTGAGCCATGCGTCGACGTCGTAGAAGTAGAACTGCTTCGACCAGAGCATGCCGGCGAGCGCCTGGCGGTGCACGCGGCGCTCGTCCTCGGTTAGCGAGCGCGGCGCGATGCGGTCATAGAACTCGTCCGCGTCGGCGAGCCGCGCGGCAACCGTGGCGTCGAATCCCCGGCCGAAGGCGAGGGCGGCCGATCCGGCGGCGAGCCGAAGGCGCACCACCGAGGTGCCGCCCGCGGGAACGTCGAGAACGTAGCGCGCCGCGGCCTTCGTGCCTTCGCGCGTAGCGTTCATGCGCTCCGCGTTGCCGCGCACGACATACTCATGAAAGGCATCCTTGCGGCCGGTCTCGTTCTCGGCAAAGAGTAGCTCGGGCGCGCCCTCGCACGAGAGCGTGTAGTCACCGAGCTCGGGGTGCGAGGCGCGGATGGCGCCGCCCGCCGCGCTCAGCACGGGCTTCGGCATGCTCTTGCCCCACGACCAGGTGTTGCGGAACCACAGCGTCGGCAGCACCTCGAGACGCGCGGCCTCGGGGCCGCGGTTATGCGCCGTGATGCGGATGAGGATGTCCTCGGGTCCTTCCTTGGCGTACTCAACGAAGACGTCGAAGTAGCGGTTGTCGTCGAAGGCTCCGGTGTCGAGGAGCTCGTACTCGAACTCTTCGCGCGAGCGCCGCCGATTGGTCTCGACCAGATCGCGGTACGGAAACTCGCGCTGCGGATATTTGTACAAGTACTTCATGTACGAATGCGTCGGCGTCGAGTCGAGGTAGAAGTAGTACTCCTTCACGTCCTCGCCATGGTTGCCCTCGCTGTTGGTGAGCCCGAACAGGCGCTCCTTCAGGATCGGGTCGCGCCCGTTCCACAGCGCGAGCGCGAAGCACAGGCGCTGGCCGTCGTCCGAGATGCCGGCGAGGCCGTCCTCGCCCCAGCGGTAGGCGCGTGATCGCGCCTGGTCGTGGCTGAAGTAGTTCCAGGCGTTGCCGTCGTCGCTGTAGTCCTCGCGCACCGTGCCCCACTGGCGCTCGCTGAGGTAAGGCCCCCATTTCTTCCACGGGATGCCGGCCTCGCGGGCCTGGTTCAGCCGCTTTTGCTCGGTGACGTCGGTGGGGCGTGGGGACTCGGTTTTGCGATCCATGGCGGACTTTCTACGAAAAGAAGTTCGGGAAAACTCTCTAGAGGGCGGCGCGGCGCTCGGCACGCTCGATGCGCGCGCTCTTGCCGATCATTGCCGCGAGGCCCGCGAGCTCGTCGGCGAACACGACTTCGCGGCTGCAGATCTCACCGATGGCCATGGGTCAGAGTCTAATGTGATGGTGCCCGCGGCGGCCGCCGCCCTTTTGATCCCGGTCAAGACACCTCGAAGGCATGGTAGCCCCACACCGGCAGGTCGAGGTAGAGCCCGCGGGCGGCGAGATCGGCGCCCTCGCGCTCGTAGGACGCGTCGCTCAGCCGGTCGCGCAGCCGCCAGCGCCGGCCAGCGAGATCCGGCCACGGCAGCGCGACGTAGCACTGGCTGCGGTGCGCGGCGTAGTTGACCGCCACCAGGCGTTTACAGTCTCCCGGCCCGGTCCACGCGAAGGCGATGAACGCGTCGTTGCTGCCGTTACCTTCCCAGGCGCGGCGTGCCTCGAGGAGCTGCCAGCGTCCGTCGCGGTAGGCGGGGTCCCTCAGGCAGGCGAGGAGCGCGTCGTAGAACGCGCCGATCGAGGCGTCGGCGGCCTCCGCCGGCCCGCGTGCGAGATGCATGGAGATGCGCACCTTCCTGCCCTCGCGCTGCCCCTGGTGGAAGAAGCGCAGGCCGGGTGTGAGGAAAGTGATCACGGCGGCGGCGCGATGGACATCGGGCGCGAATGTCGCCGCCGCGCGCGGCTCGTCGTGGTTCTCGAGAAAGCGCGCGAGGCGATCCTGGAAGTCGAGCCCGGCGAGCAGGTGCTCGCGCACCGGGCGCGCCGCGTGCTGCTCGAGCCGGTCGTACAGGCGCTTGTCGTAGGTGTAGTCGAACCCCTGCTGCTGCAGCGTCCACTCGAGGTCCCAATACACCTCCGCGATGAACAGGAATCCCGGCGTTTGGGCGCGAACCGCCGCGGTCGCGTGCGACCAGAATGGCGCCGCCTTGATTCCCCAGGTTCGCTGAAACACTTCCGGCAGCACTAACATCGCCATGTCGCAGCGCACGCCGTCGCACTGGCGCGCAATACGCTTGAGCTCGCCGAGCAGCGCTTCCTGCAGCGCGGGGTTGCCGTAGTTGAGCTGCAGCGTGTCGGGCCAGCCGGCGAAATAGGGATCGCGCCCGTAGGCGAGAATGCGCTCTCCCAGGCGCCGGTAGTTTTGCGGCTCCGTCGCTAGTTTCTCTGCAGTGCCTTCGATGAAAAATTCCGGGTGCTCGCTCGCCCAGCGGTGGTCGGGCGCGACGTGATTGGGCACAAAGTCCAGGATGAGCCGCATCCCCCGCTGCGCGAGGCGTTTGCGCAGGTGTGCGAGGGCTTCGTCGCCGCCGAAGTCCCGGTGCACATGGTAGTCGCGCACCGCGAAAGGCGATCCCGAGATATCGGAGTCCCGGAAGTCCGGCAGCGCGCGCCGGAACTCGGCGAGCCACTCGGGGCTCGACGTCGATACGTGGCGTGCAGCCTCGCCGGTCTGCCATACGCCGAGGAACCAGACGAGGTCGAAGCCCTCGCGCGCTAGGGCGTTGAGCTCCGCGTCCGGGATGTCGTCGAGCGTTGCACGGCGGCCGAGCGCGGCGCCGAGTTCCGAGAGCCGCACCCGGGTGTTGACCTGAAACAGCGACGGATACTTACTGCCCATGCTTACGCCACGCTTGGGCATGAGCTTCGCAGCTTCGCGCACGGTGGCGTCCGCGCCGATCGTCTGCTCGGTAGTCTGGGTGGTGGTCTGGGTAACCATGGGGTTTTTTCTCCAAGGTGGATCGCGATGGTGACGCGGCAGCGCGGATCGGGCTTGAGCCAGATCAAAATTCCTCCCCCGGGGGCGCGGCGGCGTGGTCGCGTTCTCGCACGGCAGCGGCTCAGGCGGTCGCTCGCCGCGCAACCGCTACGTCGCCGGTGAGCTCAACAAGGCGGGCGTGGGTACGCTACTCCTCGATCTGCTCACTGTGGAGGAAGACCGCCACGTCGAGCGGCGCTTCGACATCGCGCTGCTCACCGCCCGGCTCGCCGATGCGGTGCGCTTTCTTGCCGAGCACAAGGCGACGCGCACCCTGCCTGTGG
The DNA here is from genome assembly GCA_035762345.1 of Burkholderiales bacterium. Lineage (GTDB taxonomy): Bacteria > Pseudomonadota > Gammaproteobacteria > Burkholderiales > SG8-39 > SCGC-AG-212-J23. The sequence continues at coordinate 14 of DASTPE010000046.1, read as the reverse complement.
GGCTGTTCGGCGCA
>DASTPE010000045.1:0-36971 GCA_035762345.1 Burkholderiales bacterium | reverse complement strand
GAGTGGAGTTGACCCGTTTCAGTGGACGGTTTAGCGCTTGGGTCACAAGCGGTTATCCACAGGCTGCGCGCGGGGCGCCTCATACGCAACCGAGCGCGCGGGCCTGTGGGTAACCGCGTGCTCGTGAAGCCTTAAATGGTGACGCCGTTCGAACTCATTCGGCGAGATTCGACCGAGACCCGAATGGCGCCGGGTCGGGTTGTACCAGCCTTCGATGAACTCGAAGATCGCCATGCGCGCCTGGGCCTTGGTCGGAAAGCGCCGGCGATCGAGCAGCTCGCATTCGAGCGTCGCGAAGAAGCTCTCGCACATCGCGTTGTCGTAGGCATCGCCCACCGTTCCCATCGAGGGTCGCACCTTTGCTTCCTTGCAGCGAAGGCCGAATTCGATCGAGGTGTACTGCGTGCCGTGGTCGGAGTGATGCACGACGCCTTTCGCCCGACGCTGCCCGATCGCCATGTTGAGCGCGCTGAGCACGAGCTCGGTTCTCAGGTGCTCGGTCATGCTCCATCCAACGATTCTGCGGCTGAAAGCATCGAGCACCACCGCCAAGTAAAGAAACCCGGCCCACGTCGGAACGTACGTGATGTCGGCGACCCAAAGCCGGTTCGGAGCATCGGCGGCAAACTGCCGCTGCACGAGATCGGCAGAGAGCTGCGCATCGGCGTCGCGGGTGGTCGTTGTGACCCACTTCCTGCGGCATACGCCACGAAGCCCGTCGGCTTTCATCAGACGAGCAACGCGCTTCTTGCCAACGCGGATACCTTCGTCGCGCAGATCCTCGAGGATGTTCGGCGCCCCGTAGGCGCCCTTCGAGCGCGCGTGGAAGAACCGGATGCGCGCCTTCAGCCTCGCATCCTCGATCGTGCGCATCGACGGCTCGCGCGAACTCCACGCGTAGAAACCGCTGGGGGAGACGCCAAACACGCGACACATCGTTCTCACCGGATACACGGCCTGGTGCGCCGCTACGAACCCGAAGACTTCTTGGGCGTCGTGTCGGCCTCCCTCGCGAACCAGGCCGTGGCCTTTGCCAGGATCTCTCGCTCAAGCTTCACCTGCTTAAGCTCGCGGCGAAGCTTCGTGAGCTCCTCTCGCTCGGCGCTGGTCAGCACATCGCGGCGCTTGCCGCTGTCTGCCTCGGCTCGCTTGACCCAGTTGCGGATCGTCTGCGCCGAGGGTTCAAACTCCTTCGCAAGCTCCTCAGGACTACGGCCCGAGGCGACCAACTCGATCAGCTTCTGCCGGAATTCCGGCGGATACACCCGATTTCGGGACATCGTCGACCTCCCAAACTCCCAACATTGGAAAGTGTCCACGAAAGCGGGTCAACTCCACTTAAGTGTCTGCGGCAGACCCTCCGAAAATCGCTATTGTTCGTGCTTATCCCCTCAGGCCCCGAGATTGCCGAAGGTGCGGTTCGGCGTGAACCGGCGAGCGGGCGGCGGGTTTGTCGTAGTCCCGATCACATTACAGATCGCAAAAGTGCCGACATACGGCTCTATGTACTGCGGGCAGAATCTCCGGAAGTGCCAAGCGCGTAAAGCGCTATTCATTTCAGGTTTGAGCTAGTAGAGCTGTCGTCGCCGCTCTGCGGCGTCTGCACTAAGGAGGGGCTTATGAGCCGACCTTTCAGTCTGTTCCTGTTGGGATCGTTGTGCGTCATTGCATCGGCGAGGGCAGTTGCGTCGGACCCGGTGGTCACCGGGTTGATTCACGGCCCGGAGATTTGTCCGAAGCCGCTTCCGTTCTGTGGGGATAAGTCTTGGTTCGGCGGCAAGTTCGTCGGGCAGGTGGGGCAATTGCCAAATGCCACTGGCTCCTACTTGGTTGGCGTGGGTTATGTAGAGCTAAAGGACACCAACCCAGGCGATATAACGATTATCACGGAAGGAGATTGGTTGATTGCCATAAAGCAAGGCAAACGGCAAATTTCCGGCACGATTCTGCCGTTCCCCGCCAGCTGGCTTACCTACAACGGGGACGCGGAAAAGACTTTCGCGGCCTCGGTGACGCTGGCACTCTCACCCCCGGGCACCGGCTTGGTCTGCGTCCAAGGGATCCTGGATCACAATGGATGGCCAGAAGTAACTGCGATGTTGTACCAGCCCGACCCCCAGCTCAACACGTGCCCGCAGGCGCCGACTCAGTAAAGCCTAAGTAAACGCCGCCGTGCAGTGCGGGGAGACGCGCCGCCGGAGTGCTCGTTCTTACTAAGCGCAGGAGGGTTCACTATGATATTGCTCACTACGCCAGCCGCGGCACTCGCTCTCTTACTTATCGGAACGGGGCGCTTCACACGGTAGCGCACGTTGTGGCCCCGTTTCTAAGCCGGAACGTTGATGCGCTGAGATCAGGTCTACGTCACTTACGCTGGACCCTTCGGAGGCGGGTTGGCATGCAAGCCGCTGATCTCGCTCAACTGGTGAGCATTAAGAATGTCCACGCATCGCAGGAAAACTTCCTGCGGGACTGAAAGCTGGCCTTCCATCCATTTCCTGACGTCCTCATCGCGAGCGTCCAGCTGTGCCGCGAGCAGCTCAACGCTTCCTACGATTTCGGAAGCGCGCTGCACCGTGCGAGCATGTAAGGTAGGCATGTCCTATTCCTTGCATGCAAGCATAGTCGCTGTTTCAACTACGTCAAGGTCGGTTTCGGCACGACGCTTGCGCGCGCTTTCTTGCTAAGGGGCTAGGTCGTGGGGAACGCCGCAACCCGCCACCGTACACGACTAACCTGACGGCCGAGCCCCCGGACGATTCACTGGGCGCGACTGACTCTGAGGGGAGCCGGCCCACCAGGTTTTCGTTTCCCGCCGGAGAATCACCCGGACGGTGTCCAGCAACCGAGCGGCGTTAGGCAGCTATTCGTAACGCGGCTGCGGCGCAGCGCGTGTAGTCAGCTTAGGAGTCGGTGGCGCTCGATAGATCTGCGCCTCCCGCCGACTCTGTGCCTGCTGCTCCCGCCGAATTCTGGAAAAGGTTTCCCGCACGTCGGTGTCGAAGCTGGGCCTGTACTTGAACGACGAGTCGAAAACCGATTTCATTGCGAATCCCCTCTTGTAGCAACACTTCAAGTGTCACCGAGCTTCAGCGAGGTTTCAAGTGTTTAGGCCAACGCCGGTCGCAGCGAGTCTGCACCGATTTCCAGGGGAGCTACTTCAAACAAAGAAATACCGTCGATAGTTAATTAACCGCGTTAACAAAACATTTTGTTAGGGCGTGGCACGGTGAGCGAACACCTCGTTCGATATTTATCTTCGCGTCCTCGCAAACCGCCGACACCAACCCCCTCGCCATGCGCGAGCGCGTCGCTTCTCATCCACAATGGCTCTGGATTGTGGAGGGGAGCGGCGTGGGTTCTCACGCCTTCCGTACGTTCCCAGTCGTGAACCGACCATCACCCCCGCAACCGCGGACGGGAGTGTGGCGCACGCTCGCTGGCTGGTTATGGCTTTCTATTTCGTTGGCGTGGCCACGGGCGCTATTCAAGGCTACTTAGCTCACCGCGTTAAGTCCGCTGCACGTCAAGGAAGCGTGCAAGAGACGGTCGTTGTTGCAGCGCTTCGCGAACACTTGTTAACGCTCGGCTTGCATCCGGACCGTGACCGCTGTCACGGCGCAGGACTTAGCCCTCTGTTACGGTCAATGTGTGGAGGGCGTAATGGATCGCTACAAGCTACACAGAGAATCCCGTGTGCCGGTCGGGCCCAATCGCCTGTCTCGTTTCATCGAGGTCGTGACGGCGCTCGTCATGGTCCTTGCGGTCATCCACCTTCTGAGCTGAACACGCGTGGCAAAGATGCGTTCGCGAGAAGACAACCCCGCCGCATGGTTCCTGATGGCTACGGCGTCCGCTCTTATCGGTGCCGCAGTGCTCGGCATCGCTATTTCTCTTCTCATACTCTTTCGCGTTTTCGATTGGTTCTAACGCCCGCGCATGGCTAGGGATCTCGCAACGCCGACGGCTGTGGCACCCATCATGGGAAAAGACGGCGTCGTGTATTTCCAGCACGTGCCGATGCCGATCGGCGAGCAGCCCAAGCCGGTCACCGAGCGGCTGTGCCAGTGGACGCTGGTGTTCCTGTGGTCGCTTGTTCCTGTGGTGGCGTTCGCCGCGCTGCTCTGGTCCTAGGCAGCCGCCTCCAGCGCCAGGCAGACATGGCGCGCGCGCTCAACCAGCTTCTGCGCGCGAGCGACGGTCTGTAACGAACGCTCGATCAATCTTGAGCCGTGTACCCGGCTGCCATGCCGCCGTCCGTACGTCTGGAGCAGGCTGCGCGATCCATTCACGTATTCGGCATGAAGCTCCGCTTCGCGCGCAGCCGGGTTCGGATGGTCTTCCGACATGACGTCGGTCCGAAGTCGCACGACCTCTAGAAGTCCGCGGCGCCCTCGGCGACCGCGGCCTTTCTTCGCATGCGGCGGTGCTGCCAGACGGAAAGCACGATGGACGCGACCGCCATGGCGAGCAACAGAGCCGAGATCGGCCGGGTGACGAAGAGCCACAGGTTCGAATCGGTCATGAGCGAGCGCACGAGGTTGATCTCGATCTGGTCGCCGAGGATCACGCCGAGGATGAAGGGCGCGAGCGGGAAGCCGAACTTGACCATGAGGTAGCCGAGCACTCCGCTCGCGAGGAGCACGTAGACGGTCGCCATGGAGTTGCCGAGCGCGTAGGCGCCGACCACGCAGAGCACCAGTACCACCGGGAAGAGGATCGACTTCGGCACGATGACGATGCGCAGGACCCAGCGCACGCCGAGGAAAAGCAGGATCAGCACCAGCGGGTGCGCGATGATGTAGGCGGCGAACATGCCGTAGGCAAGCTGCGCGTTTTGCGAGATGAAGAGCGGCCCGGACTGGATGCCGTGGATGGTGAGCGCGCCGAGCATCACGGCGGTGACCGCGTCGCCCGGGATGCCGAAAGCCATGATGGTGACGAGTGATCCGGCGACGTTGGCGTTGTTCGAAGCTTCCGAGGCGATGATGCCCTCGGGGATGCCGCTGCCGAATTTTTCCGGGCGCGAAGAGAACTTTTTCGCCTGGTCGTAGGCGAGCATGTTGGCGGCGCTGCCGCCGATCGCGGGCAGCACGCCGATGACGAGGCCGATGAACGTGGACCAGAGCAGCACGAACGGCCGCGCCAGCACTTCGCCGATGACCTTCAGCTGGCTCACGGCAAGATTGACCGCCGCGTTCACCTCAGCGTGGGCTTTTCCCGAGAACCGCTCGACTTCGCCCATGATCTGCGCAAACGCGAACACGCCGATGAGCACCGGCAGGAAGGGGATTCCGCCCTCGAGCCACGGAATTCCGAGCGTAAGGCGCGGCTGCCCCATCACCGGGTCGTTGCCCAGTACCGTGACCACGCAGCCGAGCGCGCCGGAGAGCAGCCCTTTGATGAGAGAGCTCTCGACCAGGCCGGCGACCATCGAGAGCGCGAGCACGAAGAGCGCGAAGTATTCCCAAGGCCCGAACTGGAGCGCGAGCTGCGCGAGCGGCCCCGTGGCGGCCACGAGCACCACCGCGCCGAGGAGGCCGCCAAAGATCGATGCCCAGATGCCGATCCAGAGCGCGCGCCCTGGCTCGCCCTTGCGCGACATCGGGAAGCCGTCGAAGGTCGTTGCCACCGCCGAGGGCTTGCCGGGAATCCCCAACAGGCAGGAGGTGATCAAGCCGCCGGTCTCGCCGCCAACGTACACGCCGATCATGCACGCGAGCCCCTGCAGCGGCTCCAGACCAAACGTGAACGGAAGCACCACGATCACCGTCATGGTGATCGTGATCCCGGGCAGCGCGCCGCCCACCACGCCGATCAGCGTGCCGACGAAAAGCGGCACCAGGTACTTCATCTCGAAAATGTTCGCCAGGCCGGCGCCCAGAAGCTCGAACATCAGAACTCGGTCCAGCGCCCGCGCGGCAGCAGGACCGTCAGGTAGCGCTCGAAAACGTAGTAGATGACAACCGTGGTGATGAAGGCGACGAGCAGGACGCGAACTGCGCTCTTCGTGCTTCGTGGAAGGTCGAGAAGCGCGTTGGTCGCGGCGACATAGAGGAACGTGCTAATACGAAATCCCAGGTACGGCAGCGCGCCGACGTATAGGCCGAATACCGCGAACATTTCCAGCACGAGGACGTAGTTCAGCTTCTCAGCGGCACGCGCTGGCCCGGGCGGCGCCACGACATCCATGCCGATCAAAGCCAAAGCGAAAGCCGCGGTGACGGCCAGAACGATGCGCGGGTAGTAGCCCGGCCCGATCGGGACGAGGGGGTTGTCCTTGAGGCCGAGCGTGAGTGCGAAAAGAAAAAGGCTCGCGGCAAGTACGGCGAGCCCTGCCCAGCCGTCTCTGGACAACTTCAACGCTTGGACAAACCGAGGTCTTTGGCGAGGGTGCGGTTCAGTTCGTCGGCCTCCTTGAGCCACTTCGCGTACTCCGCGGCTCCCAGGTAGCGCACGTCGGTGCCTTGCAGGCGCATTGCCTTGGCAAATTCGGGGTCCTTGGCTCCGGCGGCGCACGCCGAGCCGAGCTTGGCGAGGACGTCGGCCGGCGTGCCTTTCGGCGCCATGATCCCGCGGTTCACGTCGTAGACCACGTTGACACCGAGCTCCTTGAGCGTGGGCACGTTCGGCATCTCGGGGTGGCGCTTCTCGGTGGCGATGGCCAGAAACTTGAGCTGCCCGGCCTCCACCTTGCCCTTCTGCGTAAGGTTGGAGTCCGTGAGGTCGACATGGCCCCCGAGGATCGCATTCATGCGTGGCGCGAGCCCCTCGTAAGAAACGTACTTGAACTTGAGCCCGGTCGCTTTCTCGATCAGCGCAGGAAAGAAGTGGCTGGTGGAGGCGAGCGTTGCGCCGACGCTGATCTGCCCGGGCCGCGCCTTCGCGTCGGCGGCGAGGTCCTGCCAGCTCTTCCACGGCGTCTTGGGGCTCGCGGTGAGCACCGAGGCCGTCGACGAGATGAGACAGACCGGCTCGAAGTCGCTGTACTGCACGTCGGCGACACCGGCGTAGTACGTGGAGTGGATATATTCGTGCACCGCGTAGAGGGTGTAGCCGTCCGGCGGCGCATCCTTCGCTTCCTTCGCGCCGCGTGTGCCCGAGGCGCCGCCGACATTCGCGATCACCACCGTCTGGCCGATGTGCTTCTGCAGCAGCGGTGCGAACGGCCGGAAGATGTTGTCGGTGTCGCCGCCCGCTGCCCAGGGCACGATCATCCGGATCGGCCGTTCTGGATACGCCGCGTAGGCCGCAGCCGATGCGAACCCGAGCAGCGCCGCAACCACAAGCTTTGTCATCGTTTCCTCCTCCAAAGAGCCGCCATGATATGGAACTAGGGCCGCTGACGGCAATCGGGCGGCATGCCTCGGCTAGCTGTTACTTGAGCGAACGTATCCAGCCGCGGTCGATGCGGTCTTTCCACCACCAAACCCACCATCCCTGCGCGCTCCACTCACCGTGCTCCGCGATCGCATAGCGCGCCCCGCAGGTGATGAGCGCGAGCGCCTTCTCCTGCGGCGCGTACGGCTCCAGCTCTGCGTGCGCGACCCGGCGACGCAGGTTCTCGATGAGGGCTTCGCCGTGGCGCACGGCATAGACCCCTGACTTGGGATGAGGCGCATCGGCGAGCGTCGCGCAATCGCCCGCCGCGAACACCTCCGGGTGGGAGACGCTGCGCAGCGTCTTGTCGACCAGCACGAAGCCGCGTGCGTCCGTCCTTAGCCCCGATTGCCGGAGCCACGGTAACGGCGCAGCTCCGGTCGCCAGCAGAACGCAATCGAACTCCTGGCGCGCCAGGCCGGTAATGACCAGCGGCCCCGGCTCGACAGCGGTCACCGGCATCCCCGGCCTGTAGTCCACCTTGCGTCGGCGCAGCTGCCGCACCACGCGAGGGCTGATCGAGGCATTTTCCGAGTACAGGGTCACCTGCGCGCCGCGGTGGCGCAGCGCCATTGCGATCTCGGCGCCCGCCATGCCGGCACCCACGATCGCGACGCGTCCCGTGACGCGCAGCCGCGCCAGGAACTCTTCGTAGGGCTTGACCGGCAGCGCACGCTCGGCACCGGGAAGCGAAGGGTCGACAAACGAGCCGGCGTTGATCGAAGCAAAGTCGTAGGTCGAGTCCTCGCCGGTTTCGAGCGTGACCATTCTCTTATCGGGATCCAGGCGCTGCACCCTGCCCGGCACGAACTCCACGTGGCCGCGCTCGGCAAGCGCGGCAATGTCCACCTCGGCGTCCGCGCGCCGATAGTGCCCGGCCAGGATGCCGGGCAGCATGCCCGAATACACCTGCTTCGCGTACGGACTGACTAGCGCGATGCGCGCGTTGTAAAGCGGCTTCTCGGCCAAGCTGCGCAGCACGACGAGGTGCGCGTGGCCCGCGCCGATGAGGACGACGCGCTTCACGCCTTTTGCATCTTGGCTTCTTCCAGCTTACGCAACTCTTTTCGTTGCACCTTGCCGGTGGTCGTCATCGGCAATGCGTCGATGAACTCGACCTCGCGCGGGTACTCGTACGGTGCAAGGCGGCCGCGCACATGGTCTTGTATCTCGTCGATCAATCTATCCGACGGGGAATTTCCAGGCTGCAACACGATGAAAGCCTTCACGATCGAGCCGCGGGTGGCGTCGGGCTTGCCGATCACCGCGGCGTTCAGCACCGCCGGGTGCTTCACCAGGCAGCTTTCGATCTCCGCCGGCCCGATGCGGTAGCCCGCGCTCTTGATCACGTCGTCGGAGCGCCCCTGGTACCAGAGGTACCCGTCCTCGTCCATCTTCGCCTGATCGCCGGTGCAGCCCCAGTCGCCGATGTACTTCTCGCGCGTCGCTTTCTCGTTCTTCCAGTACTCGAGGAAAAACACCGGGTCCGGCTCGCCGTTGAAGCGGCGGTTGACCGCGATTTCTCCGAGCTCCCCTCTTCTAGCTTCGTTTCCGTTGTCATCGATCACGGCAACCCTGTGGCCGGGATACGGCCGGCCGATCGAACCGGGCTTCGCCGGCCAGGCGCTCTGGCAGTTGCCGACGACGTAATTGATCTCGGTCTGGCCGAACATCTCGTTGATCGTGACGCCGAGCTCGGTTTTAGCCCACTCGAATACCGTCACGCCAACCGACTCCCCCGCGCTCATGATCGAGCGCAGCGAAATATCAAACTTCGCCTTCGGAGATGGAAAGGCCTTCATCATGAGCTTGAGGGCGGTCGGGAAGAGGAACGAATTGCGCACGCCGTACTTCTCGACGAGGTAGTAGGCTTTCTCCGCGTCGAAGCGGCCGCGGTAGCCGAGGATCGGCATGCCGAAGAGCCACGCCGGCAGCAGCGCGTCCATCAGGCCCCCGGTCCACGCCCAGTCGGCGGGCGACCAGAACATGTCGCCGGGCTGCGGGAAGAAGTCGTGCGAGTGCACGAACCCCGGCACGTTTCCGAGCAGCACGCGGTGCGCTTTCAGCGCGCCCTTGGGCGGGCCCGTGGTGCCGCTTGTATATATGATCAGCGCCGGGTCGTCCGCTTTGGTATCGAGTGGCGCAAAGCGCGTGCTCGCTTTTTCGAGCAGGCTTTTCCATCCCCGGATGCCGCCTTCGTGAACGTCCACTCCGATGACATGGCGCAAATGCGTCAGGCGATCCCGGATCGCCCGCAGGTTGGCGATGGTGGTGGGCTCGACGATCGCGACCGAGGCCTCGGCGTGCTCCATGCGGTACTCGAGCGCGTCGGGGCCGAACAGATGCGAGAGCGGCAGCGCGATCGCGCCCATCTGGAACACGGCGACATAGGCGATCGCGGTCTCGGGCCGCTGCGGCAGGATGATCGCAACCCGGTCTGCGCGCTTGACGCCGAGCGCAGCAAGCGCGTTGGACAGACGGTTCGCCGCCTGCTGGATGTCCCAGAACGAATACGCCGCGGTAGCGCCCGACTCGTCCTCCCAGTAGAGCGCGAAGCGCGCGCGATCGCCGGCCCATTGCCCGCAGCAGGCGCGCGCCATGTTGTAGCGCTCCGGAACGTCCCAGCGGAAGCTCCGGTAGAGCTCGTCGTAGCGGTCGGGCATGCGGGGATTCTATACTTCGCCCATGGCGGCCGAGGCGATGGTCTTCGATGCGTACGGCACGCTTTACGACGTGCACTCGGTCGCAGGACGCTGCGAGAAATGCTGGCCCGGAAAAGGGACCGCGCTCTCGCAGCTGTGGCGCGCGAAGCAGCTCGAGTACACCTGGCAGCTCAGCCTGATGCAGCGCTATGCCCCGTTCTCGACGGTGACGCGCGAGGCGCTCGCGTATGCCTGCGAGGCGCTCGGGCTCGAGCTCGACCGCCCCCGGGAAGAGGCGCTCATGCAGGAGTACCTGAGGCTCGCGATCTACCCCGATGTTCAAGAAACCCTGAAAAAACTCGAGCCGCGCAAGCAGGCGATTCTCTCCAACGGGTCGCCGGACATGCTGCTGCCGCTGGTCGAGCACTCGGGGCTTCGCTTCGACGCCGTGATCAGCGTCGACGAGCTGAAGATCTACAAGCCCGCCCCCCAGGTCTACGAGCTCGCGGTGAGGAAGCTGGAAACGGAAAAGGCGAGAATCGGCTTCGTGTCCTCGAATTGCTGGGACGCAATGGGCGCGAAGTCCTACGGGTTCAAGGTTTACTGGATCAACCGCGCAAGAGCGCCTGTGGACCGGCTCGGGTTCGAGCCGGATGCGATCCTCGGTTCGCTGAATGAAGTTTTGCAGTAACTGCGCCGCGCCGGTGGCGAAGCGCGTACCGCCGGGCGACAGCCTGCCGCGCTGGGTGTGCGACCACTGCGGGGAAATCCATTACCAGAATCCGCGCCTGGTGGTGGGCTCGATCCCGGAGTACGAGGGCAAGGTTCTCCTCTGCCGGCGCGCGATCGAGCCCCGCTACGGCTACTGGACGTTGCCCGCGGGCTTCATGGAGAACGATGAGACCACGGCGCAGGGGGCATTGCGCGAGACTCTCGAAGAGGCCGGGGCCCGGGTCGAACTCGACGCTCCCTTCAGCATGATCTCGGTGCCGCGCGTGAACCAGGTGCACCTGTTCTATCGCGCGCGCGTCCTGGAGCTCGGGTTCAAGCCCGGCGAGGAGACCCTCGAGGTCGCGCTCTGGGAAGAGCCGAAGATCCCGTGGCAGGAGATCGCGTTCCGCACTGTCGGCGTGACGCTGAAGCACTGGTTCGCCGATCGCGGCAGCGGCGCTTTCGGCTTCCATGCGGAAGACCTACAATGAAAAACCAAAATAAAGGGGAGGTTGGAATGAAGAAAGTCCTGTTATTGGCGGCGCTCTACGCGCCCGCGGCGCTCGCCCAGGCGCCTGCGGCCACGCCGAAGATCGACGCCGCGAACACGGCCTGGATGCTCACAGCGGCGGTGCTCGTCCTTTTCATGACGCTGCCTGGCCTCGCGCTTTTCTATGCCGGGCTGGTGCGCACCAAGAATGTCCTTTCGGTCCTGATGCAGTGCTTCGCGATTACATGCGTGGTCACTCTAGCCTGGCTCGTCGTCGGCTACAGCATCGCATTCGGCGAAGGCAACGCCTTCTGGGGCGGCCTCGGCAAGAGCTTCCTCTCGGGCATCCAGGTGGCGACCGTCAAGGGAAGCATCCCGGAGAGCGTGTTCGCGATGTACCAGGCCACCTTCGCGATCATCACCCCCGCCCTCGTCATAGGCGCCTACGCCGAGCGCGTGCGTTTCGGCAGCATGCTGCTCTTCACCCTGCTGTGGCTGCTCCTCGTCTACTGCCCGGTCGCGCATTGGGTCTGGGGCGACGGCTGGCTGCAGAAGCGCGGCCTTCTGGACTTCGCGGGCGGCACCGTGGTCCACCTGAACGCCGGTGTGGCAGCTCTTGTCTGCGCGCTCGTCCTTGGCCGGCGCCGCGGCTTCCCCGAGACGGCGATGCCGCCCCACAATATGACCATGGCAGTCACCGGTGCGGCGATGCTCTGGGTCGGCTGGTTCGGGTTCAACGCCGGCAGCGCGCTCGCTGCCGACGGCGCCGCCGGCATGGCGATGCTCGTGACGCACATCGGCGCCGCAACCGGCGCGTTCGCCTGGATGGTCTGCGAGTGGCTGCGCTACGACAAGCCCTCGGCACTCGGCATCGCGACCGGCATGGTGGCGGGACTCGGCACCATCACTCCCGCCTCGGGGTTCGTCGGTCCGATCGGCGCGCTCATCATCGGCGCAGTGGCGGGGGTCGCCTGCTTTTTCGCCACGAACTTCATGAAGCGCGCGCTCAACATCGACGACTCGCTCGATGTATTCCCGGTGCACGGGGTCGGGGGCCTGCTCGGGACGCTCCTCACCGGGATTTTCGTGTCCAGCACGTTCGGCGGCATCGGTTACGCGGACAAGGTCGCGATGGGCGACCAATTCGTCACCCAACTCGTCGGCGTGCTGGCGGTCGGTATCTGGTCCGGTGTGCTCACCTGGATAATCCTCAAGCTGGTCGATGTGGTCGCCGGCATGCGCGTTGCTGGCGAAGAGGAAACCGAGGGTCTCGATACCGTGCTGCACAACGAGAAAGGCTACAACCTGTAACGAATGGAGCGGCGCAGCTTCATCAAGTTCTGCGCCGCGTCGGTCGCCGCGCTCGGTGCCTCCGAGCTCGGCGCCGATGCGCGCGCCCAGTTCTATTCGAAGGCGCGGCTCGTGGACGACAAAGGCGCGCCGCTGCGCGCCTCGACAGTCCCGGTCGAGCGCAATCTGATCTTCCATTATCCCTTCGCTGCGACGCCCTGCTTCCTTCTCAACCTCGGCAAACCCGTGAAGCCCGCGCATCTCAAAACCGTCGCCGGCGAGCAGTACGAGTGGAAAGGCGGCGTCGGCGCGACGCGCTCCCTGGTGGCCTATTCGGCGATCTGCGCGCACAAGCTCTCATACCCGACCAAAGAGATCAGCTTCATCAGCTACCGCACCGAGAAGAGCGCCCGCAACCGCATCGGCAACGTGATCCACTGCTGCTCCGAGCACAGCCAGTACGACCCGGCGCAGGGCGCGCGGGTTGTCGCCGGCCCCGCGCCGCAGCCGCTCGCCGCCATCCTGCTGGAATGGGATCCCGCCAGCGATGAGATTCACGCCGTCGGCACGCTCGGCCGCGACTTGTTCAAGGAGTTCTTCGACAAATTCGGCTTCCGCCTCGAGATGGAGCACGGCACGCCGCGCGCCGCGGTTTCCGGCGCTTGCGTCGTGCAAGAGCTCGAGAACTATTGCAGGCAGCAGGTGAAATGCTAAAGAGCGGAACGTCCAAAACTGAGAAATGGTTGAGTGTTAGCTTGGCTTGAAAGCAGCAAGGACCCCTTCCCGCCGGTCGAGCGGGCGCTGAAGAATCCGAACGGCCTGCTTGCCGCCGGCGGCGAGCTCTCGGTCGAGCGGCTGCTCGACGCCTACCGCCGCGGCGTATTTCCCTGGTATTCGGGCGAGGAGCCGGTGCTGTGGTGGTCTCCCGACCCGCGCATGGTGCTCTACTGTGATGAGCTCAAGGTGCCGCGCTCGCTCGCGAAAAGCACGCGCAACAAAGGCTACGAGGCACGCATCGACACGGCGTTCGCCGCGGTGCTGGAAGGCTGTTCCGACCGCCCGCAGACGTGGCTCGGCACCGACATGCGGCGAGCGTACCTGCGGCTGCACCGGGCGGGCCATGCGCACTCGTTCGAGACCTGGCTCGGCTGCGAGCTGGTCGGCGGGCTCTACGGCGTGGCCATCGGACGGATGTTCTACGGCGAATCGATGTTCTCGCGGGCCACTGACGCGTCCAAGGTCGCCCTGGTGGCGCTGGTCCGGGAACTCCGCGGGCGTGAATTTCCTCTCATTGACTGCCAGATGTATACGCCGCTGCTCGCTTCGCTAGGCGCCCGGGAAATCCCGCGCAAGGCGTTTTTGCGCGCCGTCGCCACGTTGGTAAACTACCCGCAGCCTCCGGGGAAATGGAAGAGGAGCTCGCACGAGACGGACGACGCAAAAGACCGCATGAAGAGCAAGGACGCGAGAGACCGCGCGGGAATCAGTGTCAAGACTTAACGACCTGCCGCATGCCGTACTGCAGTTCTATGTGACTGCGCCGTATCCGTGCAGCTATCTGCCGGACCGGATGGCGCGCTCGCAGGTCGCGACTCCAAGCCATCTCATCAATACCGAGCTCTACGGCGACCTGGTGAAAGCCGGCTTCCGCCGCAGCGGCATCTTCACCTACCGCCCGCATTGCGATGCGTGCCGCGCCTGCGTCCCGGTGCGCATACCGGTTTCCCAGTTCGCCGCGAACCGCTCCCAGCGCCGTGCGTGGAAGCAGCACTGCACGCTCACCGCCCACCCGCAGCCTCTCAAGTTCAGGCTCGAGCACTACGCGCTCTACCTGCGCTACCAGTCGAAGCGCCATTCGGGCGGCGGCATGGACAACGACAGCCGCGACCAATACTCGCACTTCTTGCTGCAGAGCCGCGTCGATACGCGGCTCATCGAGTTCCGCGATGCCGGCCAGCTCGTCATGGTGTCGATCGTCGACTACCTGCCCGACGGCCTGTCCTCGGTCTACACGTTCTACGAGCCCGACCGGCGCAACGCGAGCTTCGGTACTTACAACGTGCTGTGGCAGATCGAGCAGTGCCGGACGCTCGCGCAGCCCTATCTCTACCTCGGCTACTGGATCCGCGAGAGCCCGAAGATGGCATACAAGTCCAAGTTCGAGCCGATCGAGGGATTCGTGGGCGGTGCCTGGCGCCGCCTGGGGGGCAGGCTTACCGAAGAAGAGCGGGACGAGAAGCGGGCGTGAGCTTGTATGGGCTCGCCCGACCCTTCCTTTTCTCGCTAGATCCCGAAGACGCTCACCGGGTCGCTTTGCGGCTCGCGGCGCTGGTCGTCTCCAGACAGTTTCAGTGTCCGGTCCGCGCGATGGGCCTGGAATTCCTCAACCCCGTGGGTCTCGCCGCGGGGCTGGACAAGGACGCGGCGCATATCGACGCGCTTGCGCGCATGGGGTTTGGCTTCCTCGAAGTCGGCACGGTCACCCCGCTCCCTCAGCCGGGCAATCCGCGCCCTCGGTTGTTCAGAATCCCCGAGAAAGAAGCTCTTATCAATCGCCTGGGCTTCAACAACGTCGGCGTGGATGCCTTTCTCGAGAATGTGGCCCGGGCGCGCTTTCGCGGCATCCTGGGCATCAACATCGGCAGGAACGCCGCTACGCCCCCTGAGCGCGCCGTCGACGACTACGAGTTCTGCCTGGAGAAGGTCTACACCGCCGCGTCCTACGTGGTCATCAACGTATCCTCGCCGAATACCGCCGGGCTGCGCGCACTGCAGGAAAAGGATTCCCTGGAGGTCCTTCTCGAGAGACTGGTTTCGCGCCGGCACGAGCTTTCCACCCGTCACGGCAAGCGCGTGCCGCTCGTCCTTAAGATCGCACCCGACCTCGACGCTGACGCCATCCGCACGATCGCGGGAGCCGTGCGCCGCTACGGCATCGAGGGCGTCATCGCCACCAACACGTCCGTGTCGCGCGAGGGCGTGGAAAATCATCTACACGCCAACGAGGCCGGCGGGCTGTCAGGTGCTCCGATTCGTGAACGCGCCACCCGGGTGTTGAAGCAATTGTCCTCTTTGCTCCCGGAAACCACGCTGATCGGGGCGGGCGGGATCCTCCGCGGGGCAGACGCGGCAGAGAAGCGGGCCGCTGGCGCCGCGCTGGTCCAGCTCTATACCGGCCTCATCTACCGCGGGCCGAATCTGGTGGGGGAGTGCGTGTCGGCATTGGACGCCGCAAAAGTCGGATACTTGAGCGCATGAAACGCGCCGCGGTCGCCCTGATCGACGAGAGCCGCTGCATCGGCTGCACGCTGTGCATCGAGGCGTGCCCGGTCGACGCGATCGTCGGCGCGGCACAGCTTATGCACAGCGTGGTCGAGCCCTGGTGCATCGGCTGCAGGCTGTGCGTGCCGCCCTGCCCCATCGACTGTATCGCGATGGTGCCCGCACAGGGCGAATGGAATGCAGAACTCAAGCGCGCCGCCGGTGCGCGAGCACGCGCTCGCGCAAGAAGGTTGAAACAGGCGAGTCACATCCCGCCGCAGGCCGACCGCAAGAAGGTCCTGGCGGCTGCGCTCGCGCGCAAAAAGCGCGCATGAACGCCGAGAAGCGGCGCGAGATCTTTCGGCGCCTGCAGGCGGCCAACCCCAATCCCACGACCGAGCTGAACTACGGCACGCCGTACGAGCTCTTGGTGGCCGTCGTGCTCTCCGCGCAGGCCACCGACAAGTCTGTGAATCTGGCGACCCAGGAGCTCTTTCCAAAAGCCGATACGCCCGACAAGATGGTGAAGCTGGGCGTGGCCGGGCTGGAGCAGTACATCAAGCGGATCGGTCTTTACCGCACCAAGGCTAAGAACGTGGTCGCCCTGTCGAAGATGCTGCTCGATGAGCATTGCGGTGCGGTGCCCCAGAATCGTGAGGCGCTCGAGCGCCTGCCCGGGGTCGGCCGCAAGACTGCAAACGTGGTGCTGAACACGGCTTTTGGGCAGCCGGCCGTGGCGGTCGACACGCATATCTTCCGGGTTGCGAATCGCACCGGGCTCGCGCGGGGAAAAGACCCGGTAGAAGTCGAGGAGAAGCTCGTCAAGTTCACGCCGCCTGAGTACCTGAAGGACGCGCATCACTGGCTCATCCTGCACGGACGCTATGTCTGCCTCGCGCGCAAGCCCGGCTGCCCGCAGTGCCTGATCCGGGACTTGTGCGAGTTCAGGCCGAAAACAAAGGAGGCGTGAAGCGGATGTTCAACCCTACCCGCGAGCAGGTCCGGGAGATGTTCTTCTCGGCGTGGCGCAGGTACCGGGAGGGGCTGCCGCTTGCCGGCATCGAAGCGCTCGCGCTGGAAGTGATCCTGCTTCACCCGGAGTATCACGCGGCGCTCGACGATCCCGAGCGCACGCGGGACAAGGATTACATCGACGAGTCGAACCCTTTCCTGCACATGAGCCTGCACGTCGCTCTGGAGGAGCAGCTTTCGATCGATCAGCCACCGGGCATCGCGGCGCGATGGAATCAGCTTCTCGAGCGCTATGGCGACCGGCACGAGGCGCTGCACCAGGCGCTTGAGTGCCTGGCCGAAACCGTGTGGCGCGCGCAGCGCGACAACGCGCCCCCCGACGCGCAGTCCTACCTGGAATGCCTTGCCGCCCGGGCGTTACGCCGGTAGTTCTCCCGCTACGCCCGCAGGAACTACGCGCCGCTCGGACTGGCAAGCATATTGCGTGGCGCATGATGAGCCGGACCACACAGGAGCCCGCACGCCATGAACGCACGCTCGTCCCTATCGGTATTCGTCATGGCGGCATGCGCAGCCCTAACGGCGTGGTCGTTGCCCGGCAGCGCCGCGGGCGACCCCGACTCGATCATCCTCGTCGCCAAGCGGAACCTGCAGGACAAGCTCTACGGCTCAACCATCCTCATCGCGCGCGGGATCGGCGCGGACCGTCACGTCGGCTTCATCGTCAACAAGCCCACCCAATTGACGCTCGGCAAGCTGTTCCCGCAGCACGAGCCCTCGCGCAAGGTGGCCGACCCGGTGTTCCTCGGCGGCCCGGTAAGCCCGGAGGTGATCTTCGCGCTGGTGCAGAGCCGTGAGAGTCCCGGGGGTCGCTCGATCCGGATCCTGGACGACCTCTACCTCGCCATCGACAGCGCCATTGTCGACCGCGTGATCGAAAAGCAGCCAGCGCAGGCGCGCTTCCTCGCCGGCATGGTGCTGTGGCGTTCGGGGGAGCTCGACGACGAAGTGCGGCGCGGTTTCTGGTGCATCCAGGACGCCAGGGCCGATATCATTCTTCGCAAGCCCACCGACACCCTGTGGGAAGACCTCGTCGGGCGCTGCGAGCGCAAAGCGAACACCGTGTAATTCAGCGCTGGTCGTGCAGGTTGGACTTCTGGCTCGAAAACCACGCCGCCAGGTCTTCGATGTCTTGCTTTGACAGCTGTCCGGCGAAGCCCTTCATGATCGGATTGTTGCGCCGGCCGATCTTGTAGTCCGTCAGCGCTCGCACAAGGTAGTCGTAATACTGCCCGGCGAGGATCGGCTGGGTGGGGTCCGAGGGCTTGCTGCCGTCCGGGCCGTGGCACGCGGCGCAGACCTGCGCGGCTTTCGCCTTGCCCGCCTCGGCATTGCCTTTGGCATGGACGGAAGTGCAGACGCCGAAAGCCACCACGATGGACAAAAGCGCCTTCATTTCCCGCCCCCGTAATAATCGGCGAGCTGCTTCATGTCTTCTTCGCTCAGCCCGGCCGCGATGCCGCGCATCGATGGGTGCGAGCGCTCGCCGGCCTTGTAGGCCTTTAGCGCGTTGATGATGTAGCCCGGCTGCTGGCCCGCGATCTTGGGCACGTGGTAGACGCTCGGGAACGCAGTCTTGTAACCGGGAATGCCGTGGCAGCCGATGCACATCGCGAGCGCGTTGTCTCGCCCCTGGCTCTTTGCGCCGGTGGGCGCTTGCTTGTCCTGCGCATGCGCGCCGCACGCGAGCGCCGCGGCGAAAACCGTCGCAGGCATGAGCCTGAGAATGAAACCGAGCATGCTTGTCTTCTTGGAGGATTGTCGAGAGGCCAAATTGTAGCCAAAAAAACTCGCTGGGCTAGAATCGGCCGCATGCGCTTCAAGGGATCGGCGTCCTACGTCTCCACCGAGGACCTGACGCTCGCTGTAAACGCCGCGATCACGCTGCAGCGGCCGCTGCTCGTCAAGGGCGAGCCCGGCACCGGCAAAACGATGCTCGCGGTGGAGGTGGCGCGCGCGCTCGGTGTGCCGTTGCTCGAGTGGCACATCAAGTCGACCACCAAGGCGCAGCAAGGACTGTACGAGTACGACGCGGTGAGCCGGTTGCGCGACTCGCAACTCGGCGACGCACGCGTGCATGATATCCACAACTACATCGTCAGGGGAATGCTGTGGCAGGCGTTCACCTCGGACACGCCGGTGGTGCTCCTCATCGACGAGGTCGACAAGGCGGACATCGAGTTCCCGAACGACCTCCTGCGCGAGCTCGACCGCATGGAGTTCTACGTCTACGAGACGCGGGAGCTCGTGAAGGCGAAGCACCGGCCGATCGTGTTCATCACTTCGAACAACGAGAAGGAGCTGCCCGACGCCTTCCTGCGCCGCTGCTTCTTCCATTACATCCGCTTCCCGGACAAGGAGACGATGGAGAAGATCGTCTCGGTGCACTTCCCCGGCCTCAAGAAGTCGCTGCTGCGCGAAGCGATGGAGGTGTTCTTCGAAGTGCGCGAGGTGCCCGGGCTGAAGAAGAAGCCTTCGACCTCGGAGCTTCTTGACTGGCTGAAGCTGCTGCTCGCCGAAGACATCCCGCCGGAGGCGCTGCGCTCCAAGGACCGCAAGACGATCATTCCCCCGCTGCACGGCGCGCTGCTCAAGAACGAGCAGGACGTGCACCTTTTCGAGCGGCTCGTGTTCATGACTCGTGCCAAGGCCTGAGGTCACGCTCACTTTCGACAACGGGCCCGAGCCCGGCGTCACCGAGCAGGTTCTGGCAGTCCTGAAGCAAGCGAGCGTCGGCGCTACCTTCTTCGTCCTGGGCTCGAAGCTCGTCGATCCCGTGCGCCGGCGCCTCGCGGAGCAGGCGCACGCGGAAGGCCACTGGATCGGCAACCACACCATGACGCACCGCCGGCCGCTCGGCACGATCGCCGAGCCTCGCGTCGCGCGCACGGAGATTCTCGGCGCCGAGAGACTGATCGGTGCCCTCGCGCATCCGGATCGCCTGTTTCGGCCTTTCGGCGGCGGCGGCGAGCTCGGTCCACATTTGCTGAACCCGGAAGCGCTCGAAGTGCTGACCACGGGAAAGATGACTTGTGTCCTGTGGAATGCAGTGCCGCGAGACTGGGCCAACCCCGACGGCTGGACCGAGGTGGCGCTCGAGCAGTGTCTCGCCCACTCGCATACGCTGCTCGTGCTCCATGACCTGCCAACGGGTGCGATGCGGCACCTGAGCGCCTTCATCGCCAGCATCCGCCGGCACGGCGGCGTCTTCCGCCAGGACTTTCCGCCCGAGTGCGTGCCGATCCGGCGCGGGCAGATTCTCGCCTCGCTGGCCCCTTACGTCAGCGCTTGATCTTTGGACATACAATCGCTCGCCGGTATGGGCTACCACCACAACCCTACGGAACCCAAGCTCAGGCTTCCCGAGCGCTCGTGCGATGCCCATTTCCACATTCTCGGTCCGAAGGAGAAATTTCCGTTCGACCCCAAGGCGCCGTATACGCCGTTCGACGCACCGAAGGACGTGCTGATCGACCGCCACATGTTTCTCGGCATCGAGCGCGGCGTGGTGGTGCAGTCCGCGGCGCACGGCTTCGACCACTCGGCGGCGGCCGATTTCCTCGCCGACCTTCAGGGAAGCTATGTCGGCGTCGCGCTCGCGCGGGTGAACACCGACATGGTAGAGCTCAAGAAGCTCCACGGCCACGGGTTCCGCGGCGTGCGCTTCAATTTCGTGCAGCATCTTGGCGGCGGGCCGGCGCTCGCCGACGTGATGAAGCTCGCGACCAAGCTCGCCGTGCTTGGCTGGCATCTGCAGCTCTACGTCGAGCCGTCGATGATCGTGAAGATGACACCTGAGCTCAAGCTCTCGCCAGTGCCGGTGGTGATCGACCACATGGGGCACATCGACGCCTCGCGCGGGCTCGACGAGCCGGGTTTCACGCATCTGCTCAGGCTCATGGAGGACAAGCGCTTCTGGGTCAAATTGAGCGGCCTGGAGCGCGCCTCGCGCCAGGGCGCGCCCTACGCCGACGCCGTGCCCTTCGCGCGCAAGCTGGTCGCCGAGTTCGGCGACCGAGTCGTTTGGGGCAGCGACTGGCCGCACCCCAATCTCGCCTCAGTACCTGACGATGGCGTCCTTGTCGACCTCATTGCGGAGTTCGCGAACGAGGCGCAGCGCCAGGCGTTGCTCGTGGATAACCCGCAGCGGCTCTACGGATTCCGCGCATGAGACGGCTTGTCTTCCTCCTTGGCGCCGTCTTCGCGCTGGCAGCATGGGCCCAGCCCTACCCGAGCAAGCCGGTGCGGCTGATCGTTGGCTTCCCCGCCGGGGGGCCTGCCGACATTTTCGGCCGCGCGCTCGCGCAAGGCATGGCGTCCGAGCTCGGTCAGCCGGTCATCGTGGAGAACGTCTCCGGAGTCGGCGGCGTGCTCGGCGTCGACCGCGCGGCGAAAGCCGCGCCCGACGGTTACACGCTTTGCATCAATAGCGCGTCGCCGCTGGTAATTGCGCCCTACTCGCTCTCCCAGCTCCCTTACGACGTGAAGAAGGATTTTGCCTTCATCACGCTGGTGGTGCGCGTACCCGAAGTGCTGGCGGTACACCCCTCGCTGCCCGTCAACTCGCTCTCCGAGCTGATTGCCTACGCCAAAGCGAACCCGGGCAAGGTGAACTTCGGATCGGCCGGCAGCGGCAGCATCACCCACCTCGCCGGGGAGCTCCTCAAGGCCGAAGCGAAGGTCGACCTGGTCCACGTTCCTTACAAGGGCGCGGCGCCGGCGGTAACCGACCTCCTCGGCGGCCAGGTGCAGATGGGGATCTTCGACGTGCCGGTCCTGCTCGCTCACATTCGGAGCGGGAAGCTGAAGGCGCTTGCGCTGACGAGCAGCCAGCGGGCCGCCTCGCTCCCCGAGGTGCCGACCACGATCGAGCTCAGCTATCCCAACGTCAACTCCGACAACTGGTATGGCCTGGTCGCGGCGGCGGGCACGCCCGCCGAGGTCCAGCGGCGCATTCACGCCGCGGCGATCGCGGCGCTCAGATCGAAGGCGGTGGAGGAGCAATTCGCCAAGGTGGGTGGAATCGCCTCGCCGGGAACGCCCGGGGAGTACCGCACCTTCATCGCCGCCGAGCAAGCGAAATGGTCGAAGATCGTGCAGGCGATCGGATTCAAGGAGTAACCAGGGCTTCGAGCTTCCGCCTGAGGTCGTCCGGTAACGGCACGCCTTTGCGTTCCTTCGTGTCGAAGCAAACCTCCACCACCTTCTCGGTGGCGCAGTGAGTCATGGAATCGGCCTCGTAGAGCCTGAGCTCATAGCCAAAGCTCTTGGTGCCGACCCGGGTGATCGCGCCCCGTACGAGCGCGAGCTGCCCGGCGACGATCTCCTGGTGAAACTCGATCGTAAGCGTGACGACCACCGTGCCGAGGCCGCGGCTGCGCACCTCGCTCAGCGAGATCCCCGCCATGGCAAGCATGTGCCAGCCGGCATCGTCGAAGAACCCCGCGTAGTTGCGCACGTTCATATGGCCGTAGCCGTCGCAATGCAGCGGCAGCACGACCGTCCTCGAGAGGTCAAACCATTTCATCCGGCATGATGATTGCGTTGAGCGGCGCCTGAATTCGCCAAGTCGAGCGCGGCCCGGGCGAGCACCCGGATCCCGACCGGGATCGCGAGCTCGTTGCAGTCGTAGTCGGAGCGATGGATCGCAGTTTCAAGGCCGTCGATCTTCGCGCCGATGCGCAAGTGGGCCGCCGGCACGCGCTCGGCGAACCAGGCGAAATCTTCGCTGCCCATCGACGGCTCGGGAAGCTCGAGCACGTTTTCCGCGCCGAGCGACTCGCGGGCGCTGGAAAGCACCTTCTTGAGCACTTCGGGATTGTTGCGCAGCGCGGGGGCCATGCGGTTCCAGGCGAGCGTGTACTCGACCCGCATGCCGGTCTTGATTCCTTCCAGCATGCGTCGCACGGCGGCTTCGATCTTTTCAGACAACCCGGGCTCCAGCGTGCGGACGATCCCCTTCAGCTCCGCCGTGCCGGCGATGACATTGCGCGCGCGGCCAGCGTGGAACTCGCCGACCGTTACGACCGCCGGCGACACCGGCTTGACCTCGCGGCTCACCACGGTCTGCAACTGGGACACGAAGTAAGCTCCGGCGGCGAGCGCGTCCACCGCGAGATGCGGATGTGCGCCGTGGCCGTCGCGACCCTTCAGCGTGATGTCGAAGGCGTCAGCCGCCGACGTGACCGCGCCGGCGTTGTAGCCGACCTTTCCCGCCTGCACTGCCGGCCAGTTGTGGTAGCCCAGGATGAAGTCGAGATTCGGGCCCTCGAGCACACCGTCCGCGATCATCGCGCGCGCGCCCGAGAGCGTCTCCTCCGCGGGCTGGAAGATAAACTTGATCCGGCCTTGCAGCCGATCTTTCATCTCCGAGACCGCGGCCGCGACGCCGAGCGCGATCACCGTATGCACGTCGTGGCCGCAGGCGTGCATCTTCCCCGGCAGCTTCGAGGCGAACGGCAGCCCGGTCTGCTCGTGAATCGGCAGCGCGTCCATGTCGGCGCGGATGCCGATCGTGCGGCCGGGGTGCGCGCCTTCCAGCACCGCAACGACCCCGGTCTTGCCCACACCAGTTCGCACCGACAAACCCAGTTTCCCAAGAAACCCCTTAACAACTTCCGCAGTTTCGTGCTCTTCGAAGGAGAGCTCGGGGTGCTGATGCAGCATCTTGCGAAGCTGCACCAGCCCGGGCGAAACGCGCGCCGCGATCGCATCGATGCGCGCCTGGAGATCCGCGTGCTTCACGATTGTTCCAATTGTGCCTGCTTCTCCAGCCACTCCGCCTCCATCTGCTCGATCTCGCGTGCGACATAGGCCTGGTCTTGCAGCAGCGACCTGAGAGCTTCGGGGTCCTGGTACACCGCCGGATCCGCCAGGCGCCCCTCGATCGACGCCCTCTGCGCGTTCAGCCGGTCGATGAGCTCCTCCAGGCGCTTGATGCGCGCCTCGAGCGGCTTGCGGTTGACGGCTTTGGGTTTGGGTTTGGCAGGAATGCTCTTGGGGGGCTTAAGAGCAACATCCTTCTTCAGCAGCCAGTCGCGGTAGTCGTCGAGGTCGCCGTCGAATTCGCGCAGTAGGCCGTCGGCCACGATGAGGAGCTTTTCAGTGGTCGCGCGCAGCAGGTGGCGGTCGTGCGACACCAGCACCACAGTGCCCTCGAACTGTGCCAACGCGACGGTCAGCGCCTCTCGCGTCTCGAGGTCGAGGTGGTTGGTCGGCTCGTCGAGCAGGAGCAGGTTCGGCCGCTGCCACACGATGAGCGCTAGCGCGAGGCGGGCTTTCTCACCGCCGGAGAAGTTCTCCACCGGATCGAGCGCCATGTCGCCCGGGAAGTTGAAGCTACCAAGGTAGTTGCGCAGGTCCTGCTCGCGGGCTTGCGGCGCGAGGCGGCGCAGGTGCCATAGCGGCGATTCGTCATCTCGCAGCATTTCGACCTCGTGCTGCGCGAAGTAGCCGATCTCCAGTCCTTTGTTGAACGTTGTCGTTCCCGACAGCGCTGGAATAACGCCCGCGATCGTCTTCACCAGCGTCGACTTGCCCGCGCCGTTCACGCCGAGCAGTCCGATGCGCTCGCCCGCGCGCAGCGAGAGCCTGACGTCGGCCAGTACGACCTTTTCGCCATACCCTGCTCTAACCTCGTCCAGCACCAGTAACGGATCGGGCGAGCGCTCGGGGTCGAGGAACTCGAACGAGAACGGCGCGGCGACGTGGAGCGGCGCGAGGTCCTCCATCTTTGCCAGCATCTTCATGCGGCTTTGCGCCTGGCGCGCCTTGGTGGCCTTGGCGCGGAAGCGGTCGATGAAGGACTGGAGATGCACGCGCTCGCGCGCCTGCTTTTCCATCTGCGCGGCGGCCAGAACCACGGCCTGGGCGCGCTGCTCTTCGAAGCTCGAGTAGTCGCCGGTGTAGCGGCGGAGCTTGCGCTGGTCGATGTGTACGACGGCCTTCACTACCCCGTCGAGGAAGTCGCGGTCGTGAGAGATGACTATCAGGGTTCCGGGGTAGCGGCGCAGCCAGTCTTCCAGCCAGATGATCGCATCCAGGTCGAGGTGGTTGGTCGGCTCGTCCAGCAAGAGCAGGTCCGAGGGCGTCATCAGCGCCTGCGCGAGGTTGAGCCGCATGCGCCACCCGCCGGAAAAGCTCGAGACCGGTTGATTGAGATTCTGTTGTGAGAAACCCAGACCGAGAAGCAGCGCTTCGGCGCGTGGCCGAGCGGTGTACGCGTCGGCATCCGCCAGCGCCGCGTGAAGCTCGCCGATGCGGGTGCCGTCGTGGGTGGATGCCAGCTCTCGTTCGAGATTACGTAGATGCACATCTCCGTCGATGACGTACTCGACCGCCGGACGCTCGAGCGCCTGCGTCTCCTGGGCGACGTGCGCGATGCGCCAGTGACGCGGCAGATCGACATCGCCCTTGTCGGCGTGAAGCTCGCCGCGCAGCAGCGCGAACAGGCTCGATTTGCCCGAGCCGTTGGCGCCGATCAGGCCGATGGGCTCGCCCGCGTGGACGGTGAGCTCGGCGCCTTCGAGCAGCAGCTTCGCGCCGCGCCGGAGGGTCAGCTGCGAGAGACGGATCAAAAGATGGGCTTGACCAGTAGGTCAGGCAGCCAGGTGGCGAGAGCCGGGAAGAAGATGACGAGCAGCAGCACCGTCAGGTCGCCAAGGAAAAATGGAATCGTACCCTTGAGCACCTGGGGCAGCGGGATGCTGGATGTTCCGCTCACGGCGAACAGGTTCAGGCCGACGGGCGGCGTAACGACTCCCATCTCGACGTTGAGCACGAGCATGATGCCGAGGTGCACCGGGTCGATCTTCAGCGCGTAGGCGACCGGGAACACCACCGGCACCGTGAGCAGGATCATCGCGATGCCGTCGACGAACATGCCCAGGATGAGCAGCACGCCCATGAACGCGAAGATGAAGCCGAGCGGCGTGAGCCCCCAGCCGACGATCACCTCGGTAATCTTCTGCGGCCAGTACATGTTGGCCGCCAGGAACTGGAACACGCCCACGCTGCCGATCAGGAACACGATCACGCCGGTGAGGTTGAGCGCGCGCATCGCCGTCGGCAGGAGCTGCCGGACGAACTGCATCCGGCGGCTCCCGAAGCCGTAAATCAGCGCGTAGCCGCACGCGGCCGCCGCCGCCTCGGTGGGGGTGAAGACTCCGCCGTAGAGCCCGCCGAGGATGACCACCGGCATGCCGAGCGCCGGGAGCGCGCCCTTCGACTCGCGCCACAGGCGGCGCGCGTCGAAGCGGCTGCTGCGCGGCAGCTCCAGGTACAGCGCGATGAGGATCACGCTCGTGATGTTGCCGAGCGCGAGCAGCAGGCCGGGGATGATGCCGGCGAAGAAGAGATCGACGATCGAGGTCTCGGTGACGATGCCGTAGATGAGCAACGGGATGCTCGGCGGGATCAGGATCGCGATGCCGCCCGCGGTGGCCACCAGGCCTCCGGACAGCCAGTCCGGGTAGCCGCGGCTGCGCATCTCCGGGATCGCGATCACGCTCATCGCCGCCGCCATCGCCACGCTCGAGCCCGAGATCGATCCGAACATCACGCACGCGACCACAGTCGCGACGCCGAAGCCGCCCGGCATCCAGCCGGCGAGCGAGTCGGCGAAGCGGAAAAGCTGCGACACGAGCCCCGTGCGCTCCATCAGGAACCCGGCGAAGATGAAAAGCGGTATCGCCATCAGCGAGTAGCGGCCGATGAAGCTGAAGAAGGCGCGGAACACCACCGTCGGCTCGAGCAGCGGGTCGACCATGATGTAGGCCGCCGCGGCGGCGCTGAGCGCGATGCCGATCGGCACCGCGAGCACGAGCAGGACGAACAGCACCGCGCCGACGATAAGCATCTAGTGCGCCGCCTTGTCCGCCTCGTGCGCGCGCTCTTCCGAGGGGGTGCTGCGGCCGCGCAGCCTCTGGACTCCGAAGTACAGCTGAAACACCATCGTCACCGCCATGAAGACGAAGCCGGCGAGCAGCGCGCCGAGGAACGCCCACATCGGGAACGCGAGGCTCTCGGTGCGGCTCTCGTAGTTGATGGCGTCCTCGACCTCTGGGATGCCCCACCATATGACCGCGGCCATGAACGCCGCTGAGAACGCCACGGCGAGCAGCCTGACGATCTCGGCGGCGCGGCGCGCGCGCGGCCCGAGCGCCGCGAGCAGCTCGGGCAGCACGCTGACGGTGAGATGCGCGTCGCGCCGCTGGCAGAGGCTGAAGTAGAGGAAAACGCCGCTCAGCGTGAAGAACGTGACCGCATCCTGCTGCCACTCGAAGGACAGGCCGAGCAGGTAGCGCCGCCCCACCTCGAGCAGGGCGAGCAGCGTGCAGCCGACGAGCAGGAGGGCCGCGGCGGGCGCTAGGAGCCGGTCCTGGAACGCCCGCCAGGCGGCGTAGGCCTTCTCCAACTACTTAATGTGAATCTGCGAGGCGTACTTCTTACAATCGATTTTCTCGATCCAAGAAGACCCGGGCGGGTTTTGTTGCGACAGCTCGAGTCCTTCCTTGGCGAAAGTGTCGACCCAGGGCTGCGCGGCGGCCGGGATCTTGCTCTTCACGAAGCGCGCCGTAGCATCGCCCACCGCGCTCGTCATTGCCGTAACCTCCTGCGGCGTCATCCAGTACACCCCTGGCTTGGACGGATCCTTAGTGCCGTACTTCTCGTAGGTGAGCCGGTCGACGCACCAGTTGTACTCCTTCTGCACCTTGATGGTCTCGGCGATCAGCCCCTCGAGCGCCTTCTGCGTCGCCGGCGTGAGGCGGTCCCACCAGCGGCGGCTCGCGCTCACCATGTAATAGTCGCCGGTGAAAGCCCCGGCGCCGCCGGTCGTGTAGTAAGGCGCCTGCTCCTTCACCGCGAGCCAGCCGCCGATGCTGGTCATCAGGCCGTCGATCACGCCCGATTGCAGCGCGGTCGGCACTTCGCCGAATGCCATCACGACAGGACTGGCGTTCCATGCCGCGAGCGAGGGATTTTCGACCGGACCCATGCTGCGCACCTTCTTGCCGGTGAAGTCTTCGGGCTTAACGTAGCGCTTCTTGCCGCCGACGCCCATGCCGAAGCTCATCTGGCCGGTGCCGAACACCTTGATGCCCTGGTTCTTCGTCAGGCGCTCGACCAGCATCTGGTAGGTCTTGGTCTTCTCCAGGTTGTCGACCGCGCCGACCGTGGTCAGGACGCCGGGTCCGACGATCGTCATCATCCACGGGTCGACCGGCGCCGCCTTGCCCATCTGCATCCACGCCATCTCCAGGTTGCCTGCGCGCATCGCCTCGAACGCCTCCGGAATCGTGTACAGCGCGCCGGAGTAGTAAATGCGCGCCTCGCTGCCGGGAATGACCTGCGGCAGGCGCTCGGCGAAGTACTTGAGCGCCATGCCCGCCGGGTGCGGCGGCG
The DNA here is from genome assembly GCA_035762345.1 of Burkholderiales bacterium. Lineage (GTDB taxonomy): Bacteria > Pseudomonadota > Gammaproteobacteria > Burkholderiales > SG8-39 > SCGC-AG-212-J23. Next base: position 8,762 of record DASTPE010000045.1, on the reverse strand, counting down.
GGGTGAAATCGGCCGCGAAGCGAAGCACGACGCGCTTCGGTGCCTCTTGCGCCAGCGCCGCCGGGCCGGCCGCCATTGCTGCGACTGCTGCTGCGAGTAGAGCGAATCGGTATGGTTTCATGGACATCCTCCTCCCGCGCGACCGTAGCCTACGGCGATGCGGAGCGTCAACCGCTAAGAAGGACTGCTGCGCTGCCGCAACCTCTACAATGGCAGCTGTGTCATCGGTCTTCATTTCGTGCGGGCTGGCGGGGCTCGCGCTCTGCGTGTCGGGAGCCGCGTGCGCGGAACAGATCGCGGTCGAAAGCACCGAAGTGCGGATCTCGGACATGGGGCCGGCGGTGCTACTGCGCGTCGGCAACCGGGCGATCCCGGTGTTCGTCGATCCGATCGTCGCGCAATCGATCCAGGGTGCGTTGAGCGGGCAGAAGCCCGTCCGGCCGCTGTCGCACGACCTCATGCACAGCGTGCTCACCGGCTTCGGCGGGCGTGTGTCGCAGGTGGTGATCACGCTGCACGAGGGCATCTATTACGGCGCGCTGACGGTGGTGATGGACGGGAAAACCAAACTGTTCGACAGCCGCTCCTCCGACGCTATCGCTCTCGCGATCCACGCGCGGGCGCCGATCCTTGTAAGCCGCGAGCTTCTCGACCAGGTCGGGGTCGAGCTCGAAGCGAGGAAGTAAGCCGTGCTGATCGACTTCTTCCTGAAGCTCAAGAGCCATAAGCTGCCGGTCTCGATCAAGGAGTACCTGACGCTGCTCGAAGCGATGGCGAAGGACGTCATCAGCCCGTCGATCGACGAGTTCTACTATCTGTCGCGCGCGGCGCTGGTGAAGGATGAAGCGAACTTCGACAAATTCGACCGCGCGTTTTCGGAGTTCTGGCAAGGGGTCGAGACCATCCCAGGGATCGAGGCGCAGATCCCGCTCGAGTGGCTGTTGAAGCAGGTGGAGCTCCACCTCACCGACGAGGAAAAGAAGCAGATCCAGGCCCTGGGCGGCTGGGAAAAGCTGATGGAGACGCTGAGGAAGCGGCTGGAGGAGCAGAAAGGCCGTCACCAGGGCGGCGCCAAATGGATCGGCACCGGCGGCACCTCGCCCTTCGGCGCCTATGGCTACAACCCGGAGGGCGTGCGCATCGGCCAGGAGCGCTCGCGCAACCGCAGCGCGGTGAAGGTCTGGGACCAGCGCGAGTACCGCAACCTTGACGATTCCGTTGAGTTAGGGACGAGGAACATAAAAGTAGCGCTCCGCCGGTTGAGGAAGTTCGCGCGGGAAGGCGCGCCGGACGAGTTCGACCTCGATACGACGATTCATCAAACGGCGAGAAAGACCTATCTCGATATCCACATGCGGCCGGAGCGCCGCAACGCCATCAAAGTACTGATGCTCATGGACATCGGCGGCACGATGGACGACCACATCAAGCTCGCCGAGGAGCTATTCTCCGCCGCGAAGACCGAGTTCAAGCACCTCGAGTTCTACTACTTCCACAACTGCCTGTACGACTTCGTGTGGAAGGACAACCGGCGGCGCCACTCCGAGCGCACGCGGACCTGGGACCTGCTGCACAAGTACGGCCACGACTACAAGGTCATCTTCGTCGGCGACGCCACCATGAGCCCGTACGAGATCCTGCAGCCCGGCGGCTCGATCGAGTATTTCAACGAGGAGCCGGGCGCGGTCTGGATCAAGCGCGTGACGGAGATCTACGCGAAGTGCGTCTGGCTCAACCCCGAGCCCGAGGAGATCTGGTCCTACCGCCAGTCGATCGGCATCATCAAGGAGCTGATGAACGGGCGCATGTTCCCAACCACGCTCAACGGCCTCGAGCGGGCGATGAAGCTCCTGGCGAAATGAGACCTAGTTGATCGAGCAGGATCCCGGCCCGCCGGGGTGACCGCAGCTGCCGCAGGGCGCGGGCTGCGGCTCGGTGCTTCCCTGGGCGGCGAACACCGAGAGCTTCTTCTCCAGATCCGCGCTCGCGCATTGTGCGCACGCGGGCCGCTCTCCGTTGCGCACGAGGGTCTCGAACTCGTGGCCGCAGGCACGGCAGGCGTATTCGTAGATCGGCATGGCGCAATTTTACCGAACCGCGGGCGCAACGCTCAGGGATGAATTCCCCGACGGCTCCGCGCGCCTTACTTCAGCGCCGGCGGCTTTGCCGGCGCTTCGAACCAGCGCGCCTCGGGCACGATCTTGGGCTGCTCGGTATCGCCCTCGTAGGCAGGCGTCATGATCTGTACGCCGTATTCGTTGAAGACATCCAGGATGTTTCGGTGCAGGGCGGTGTAGAGCTTCAGCATGTCCTGGGGTTGATCGCAGTAGGCGTTGATTTCGTAGCTCACGCTGAAGTCCCCCAAGCCCTTCTGCAAGACAAACGGCTCAGGGGTCGCCAGCAGGCCCGGCGTACGTTGGGCGGCCATGCACAGCATGGCTTCCACCTGGCGCCAGGGTGTCTCATAGCCGATGCCGACGGTGGTGTGCAGGATGAGCCCCTGGGCCTTGGCGAGGGTGGTGAAGTTGATGATGTTGCTGTTAAGCATTTCGGAATTCGGGATCACGATTTCCTCGTTCTTGGGCGAGCGCAAGCGGGTTACCATGAGCTTGCGCTCCATCACGGTACCGACGTGCTCGCCGACCTTTATCCGGTCGCCGATCCTGAAGGCGCGCCGGTAGATCATGGCATAGCCGGCGATCAGGTTGCCGATGAAGGAGGTGGAGCCGAGCGAGAACACCAGGCCGATAAAAAGCGAGATGCCCTTGAATGCGTCGGACCCCGAGCCGGGGATGTAAGGGAAAGCCACCACGATCGCAAAGACGACGACCAGCAGGCGAACGATCCTGTGTGTGGGTTCGGCGAGCTCGCTGTCGAGGCCGGGGAAGCTGATCCGGCCCTTTTCGATCCCGGCAAAGAACAGCCGGACAAGCTGCAGCCCGTAGTACGTCACCACGGCCAGCACGGCGAGGAAGACCAGGGAGGGTATTTCCCTGATCACACCCGATCCCATGACGCGCAGCGGTTCCATCACCAGATCGAACAGTCCCCGCGCCGCTGGCCTTGTCCACGGGTAGAGGCCAAGAACGGCGTAAAGGTACGCATAGAGCAGCCCCACCGTCAGCAGAATGCGCAGGACCATGAGCGAGCCGCGTAGCGCGTGCCACACTTGGTCGGTGTGGACCATATGGCCCGACTTGCGTTCCAGCGCCTCGATGCGAGAGCTTAGATAGCGCGTCGCCGCTGCGTTCAGCCACCGGTAGGCGCGGCGCAAGGCGAACAGCAGAGCCGCAAGCGCCAGCGTGGCGCCGATGGCGTACAAGGTATTGGTCAGCAGCACATCCGCGCGGCGGTCGCTGCGGTAGGCGACGATGGCCGACGCGATCTGCTTCATGAAAAATTGCGCCACCGCATCGCGCGGAACGCCTTCCGACTCGGCATCGAGCGCGACCACGCTCATGATCCCGCGCTCGCCGGCGAGGATGTTGGATCGCTCCTCGGCTTCCACGATGCGCAGCGCATCGACCGGGACGGACCGATCGGCAGCGATGGCGCGTATGCGCTCGGCGATGGCGCGTGCGCGCTTCTCGGCCGGATAGGAGGCAACTCCGCGGATGTGAAAGAGCGTCACGCCATCCAGCGTGACCTCCGCGTGCTCGGGTGTCGCGGTCGCTTCAATGGCGGAAGTATCCGGTGGTGGCGCAGCCGCCCCGGCCATGCCAGCAACAAGGAGAACGCAGGACAGGGCCGCTTTCTGCAGCATGCCCCTCATCCCCGGGTTTCGCAGGCGGTTCCGCATCGCTGACGGTAACGCAAGCATTGCTGCGGAGTGTAGGTCGCGGGGTTCGGCTCGATTTGATCCAGGTCAAGGCAGCTTGGCACCCTGCGCCCGCGCTCCTTTGTGTAAAGTCTGGCCTCGCAGCTACGCGCAACGAGGAGATTCAAACGATGAAGCTCTACATGCATCCCGTCTCCATGACCAGCCGCCCGGTGCGCCTGTTCATCAAGGAGAACGCCATTCCCTGCGAAGAGCAGGTGGTCGACCTGATGACCGGCGAGCACTACAAGGAGCCGTTCGTCCGCGTGAACCCCAACCGCCAGGTGCCGGTCCTCGAGGACGGCGATTTCCGGCTTACCGAGAGCTCGGCGATCCTGAAATACCTCGCCGACAAGGTGAATTCGCCCGCCTACCCCAAGGACTTGAAGCAGAGGGCGCGGGTGAACGAGATGATGGACTGGCTGAACACCCAGTTCTACCGCGAGTACGGCTATCACCTGGTGTACCCGCAGATCTTCCCGCACCACCGCCGGCCGACCGACGAGGCGCAGAAAGCGACCATCGAGTGGGGCAAGAAACAGTGCCAGGACTGGCTGCGCATCCTGAACGACCACTGGATCGGAAAGAACCAGTACCTGTGCGGCAACCAGATCACGATCGCCGACTACCTCGGCATCGGCTTCGTTACCCTGGGCGAGATCATCCGCTGCGATTTCTCGAGGTACCCCAACGTGCAACGCTGGATCGCCAACATGAAGAAGCTGGAGAGCTGGCCGGCCGTCAACGAGGTGTTTTATGGCTTCGCCGCCTCGGTGAAGGACAAGGAGTTCGTCGCCCTCTAGTTCTGAGGTCGGTACTCGACCACGCCGCCGATCGAGGACAGATCCTCGTCGCGGCCACGCAGCTCGACCACGTTGAGGTCCGGGTCGCGCACGAACACCGACACGTGGCCGTCGGCGCCGAAGGACACCGGCCCCTGGGTGATGCGGATGCCGTTGGCGCGCAGCGCCTCGATCGCCGCCTTGATCGAGGCGACGCGCAGCGCGACATGGGTGTAGCCCGGGTACTTGTCCGCCACGTCCATCAAAATGTTCTTGCCCTCGGCATCGGCGTTTGCGTTGTAGACGAGGTTGAGCTCGACTCCCTGGCGGTTGCGCACGATGGCGACCGCGTCGTTCGCTGCCCGCAGGTGCAGCGTGAAGCCGAACACCGCGTAGAACTTCAGCGCGCGCTCGAGATCGCGCACGCGGATGCCGATATGGTCCACACCGGGAATCTCGATGGCCGCGCTCACGGCTGCAGTGTACTCGCAGCTGTGATCTAATCGCAGCGCGTGAGCACGAAGTTTCTGTTCGTATCCTGGGAAGGATTGATCGCCGACATTGCGTGGCAGGTAGTGAAGGAGGGCCACGAGGCGAAGCTCTGGATCCAGAACCCGGAAGAAAGCGGCATCGCCGACGGCTTCGTTGCCAAGATCGACGACTGGCGGCGCGAGGTCGACTGGGCCGACGTGGTGGTATTCGACGATGTTCTCGGCATGGGGCCGCTGGCTGAAGAGCTGCGCGGGCGCGGCAAGCCGGTGGTCGGCGGCTCGCCGTACACGGACCGCCTGGAAGACGACCGCGCCTTCGGCCAGCAGGAGTTGAAGTCGGTCGGCGTGTCCATCATCCCCCACGAGAACTTCACCTCGTTCGACGAGGCGGTGAAGTACGTGGAGGCGAACCCCAACCGCTACGTCATCAAGCCGAGCGGCGAGGCGCAGAACATCAAGCGTCTGTTGTTCGTCGGCGAGGAGGACGACGGCCGCGACGTCATCCAGGTGCTGCAGGATTACAAGCGCGCCTGGTCCGACAAGGTGAAGGAGTTCCAGCTGCAGCGCCGCATCATGGGCGTCGAGGTCGCGGTCGGCGCCTTCTTCAACGGCAAGGAGTTCGTCACGCCGGTGTGCGTCAACTTCGAGCACAAGAAGCTCTTCCCCGGCGACATCGGCCCGCCCACCGGCGAGATGGGCACCTCGATGTTCTGGAGCGAGCCAAACCGGCTCTTCAACGCTACGCTCAAGAAGATGGAAGCGAAGCTCGCCGAGGCGCGCTACAGCGGCTACATCGACATCAACTGCATCGTCAACAACAACGGCATCTATCCTCTGGAGTTCACCTCGCGTTTCGGCTATCCCTGCGTCAGCATCCAGCAGGAGGGCCTGCTCACGCCGATGGGCGACCTGCTGCGCGAGCTCGCGGCGGGCACGACTACGCGCCTGCGCGCGCGCAGCGGGTTCCAGATCGGGGTGCGCATCGTGGTGCCGCCATTCCCCTACAACGACCCCGAGACCCTGGAAAATACCTCCAAGGACTCGGTGATCCTGTTCAAGACGCCAAGCCGCGAGGGTATTCATATCGAGGACGTCAGGACCGCCGACGGCGAATGGCTCGTCACCGGCACGTCCGGTGTGGTGCTCATCGTCTGCGGCGCCGGCCCCACCATGAAGCAGGCCCAACGCCAAGCCTATAACCGTGTTCGCAACATCATGATCCCGCACATGTACTACCGCGACGACATCGGCGAGCGCTGGTACGAAGACAGCGACCGCCTCCATGCCTGGGGGTATTTGCGAGAAGCCTGATCGCGTTTCGTTAAGAATTGCGCAGTCGGCCCCCTGCCGGGCGCCCGTCCGTGGCGCTCTTCATCTACCGCTTTCGCTTTTCAGCGTAAGATCCTGTAGGGATTAAAAAAACGGAGGGTCAGCGCGGTGCTTGCCGTATACCGCGAGCTCGAAGGCAGCGCCTATCTGCTGATGCACGCCATCCGGCGCATTGGCGTGTTGCGCCTACCACCGGTGGCGGAGGAGCTGGTGCGCCAGATCTACTTTACCGGCGCTTCGGCGACTGGCGGGATCGTGCTGCGCGGAGCCTTCATCGGCACCCTGATCATCGCCTACGTGATCGAGGTTCTCGACGCCGACGCGTCGCTCGCGGTCAGGCTTCTGCTGCTCGTCGTCCTGCGCGAGGTGGGGCCGCTGATCGCGGCCGTTCTCGTCATTCAGAGGAGCGGTACCGCCGTGGCCACCGATCTCGCGCTGCGCGAGATCTCGGGCGAGTTGGCGAGCCTGCGGCGCATGCGCATCGATCCCTATGACTATCTCGTGGTGCCGCGGGTCATCGGCATGGCGGTGTCCAACGCCGCCCTCACCTTGTACGTGCAGCTGATCGCGGTCGGGGGCGGCATGGTGCTCGCCTCGATCGTGATCAACGTTCCGTTCCAGGAGCTGCTCACGCACTTCTTCTTCCTCGCAAGTCCGCTCGACCTCGTCTATTCGCTCATCAAGAGCGTGCTGTTCGGCGCCGCGATCGCCGTCGTCGCCTGCTACCATGGCCTGCATCCCCGCGGGCGATCGATCAACGCGGTCCCGCAGGCGGCGATCCGCGCCGTGACCGAGGCGCTGCTCCTCGTCATGCTGCTGAACGTGGTGTTCGCCTACCTGGTCTACGGCGTTGCGTTCTTCGGTCTGGTCACCGCGCAACAATGAGCGCCGTCCTCGGTTACGAGCCGCCACACGATGGCGCCGCGCGAGAGCGCGTATGGCTCGACGCTCCGGGAAGGCATCGGCTCAGCTCGGCGTGCAAGGACGAGCTCCTTGCCGCGCTCTACGACCTCAGGCCCCGCGCGGGCGCGCGCCTGGTGCTCTTCGGCGCCGACGTCGCCGCTCTCGACCAGGCCGAGCGCAGCGCGCTCATGCGACGGGTTTCTTTCGTGCCGGCGAACGGAGGGCTGATGAGCAGCCTGAACGCCTGGGAGAACATCTCTCTGCCGGTCGCCTATCATGCGGCGCACAAGCTGCCCGGCGCGGCGCATGAAGTGCGCGGGCTACTCGAGCAGTTCGGCGGCGTCGATGAAGATCTGCTCGCCAAGCTGCCCGAGCATATGACGCTTTACGAGCGCAGGCTCGCCGCTTACATCCGTGCGCTGCTCGAGGACCCGGAGCTCTTGGTGATGGAGTGCGTCGGCGCTGGCCTCGGGCCGATCAAGCGCCGGCGCGCGGCGCGCTTCGCCGAGGTCTACCAGGCGCGCCGACCCGGCGGCACGTTCGTGCAGCTCGACGCATAAGGGAGGGGCGATGGACGGCAAGCACAGGCACGACTTCGCGCCGCCGCGGCGCTTCCGCGGCATCGGCAGCCGGGTGAACACCTTTCTCGCCACCGCGGTCGTCGGCTTCGCCGGCCTGCTCGGCCTGGTGGCCTATAAGCAGGGCATGTTTGTCCAGCACACGAACATCTATTTCTACGCCCCCGACGCGACCGGCATCAACAAGGGCACGGCGGTGCGGCTCCACGGCGTGCCGGTCGGCTCGGTAACGGGTATCGAGTTCGCCGAGCGTGGGGTGCGCGTGCGTATGGCGATCAACAGCGAATACATCCCGCGCCTGCCCCGCGGTGCGCAGGCGCGCCTCGCGCGCGAGGGCTATGTGGGTGCGGCGTCCATCCAGATTCTGCCTGGCACCCCGGCGACCGACCGTAGTGCGGTCACCGAGGGCGACGAGATACGCTTCATCGCGCAGAAGGGCATCGCCGACATGCTGGACGAGGTGCGCCAGCAGCTCACCCCGGCGTTCGCCGAGCTGCGCAAGGCGGCGTCCGAGATGGCCGATCCGAGCAGCGACTTGCGCAGGTCGATGAGCGCTTTGCGCACGACGATCGAGGAGCTGCCGCCGGCGACGCGCGAACTGCGTCAGTTCGTGCGCGAAGCCGACCGCGCCGTGGCCACGCTTGGCCGCCAGGCCGAAAGCGTAGGCGGCCGGGCAGAGGCGGCTCTCGAAGTCGTCGCGCGCGTCGGCGCCCAGGCCGAGCAGCACGTGCCGACGCTCGCCGCAAAGCTCGCCGGCACGCTCGATGCGCTCGACGCCACGGCGGCCGAGGTGCGCGAAACCACGCGCACGAACGGCGAGGCGCTGCGCGAGGTGCTCACCCAGGCGCCCGAGGTGATGCGC
>DASTPE010000044.1:0-8745 GCA_035762345.1 Burkholderiales bacterium | reverse complement strand
GCTCTTCGTCGGCCCGCTCCTCGAGCTGGCGCAGAACGCGCCGGTCGAGCAAGGCAACCTCGAAGGCGCGTGGGAAAAGTTCAAGCTCCTGTGCACCGTCTACGACCCCGCGGCAGGCCGCTACCGCGTCAACTACGTCGTAGTGATCGAGATCCTGGTCGGCACGAGCGTCCTCGTCTTCGGCATCGGCTTCGTCTTCTGGGAATGGCGCCGCCGGCGGTTGACACATATCAAATCCGCGGCGGGGCGTGCACCCTAGCATCCCTAGGTGCTGAAACGCATCCAGGGACTCGCGCAATGGTGCTTCGTCAGGGTCGAGGGACTGTTCAACCTGGCCTTCGGCGAGAAGCTGAATCCCCTCTATCACATCGGCCAGATCTCGTACTACCTGATGTGGCTGATCGTCGCGAGCGGGCTCTATCTTTACGCGTTCTTCGAGACCAGCGTCGCCGGCGCCCCGGCCTCGGTCGACGCGCTGACGCACGGGCAGCCCTGGGCAGGAGGCGTGCTGCGCTCGGTGCACCGCTACGCCTCCGACGGCGTGGTGCTGACCATGCTCCTGCACATGGCGCGCCACTGGGCTTTCGACCGCTATCGCGGTTTCCGCTGGTTCTCGTGGGTGAGCGGGGTCGTGCTGCTGTGGCTCGTCTACGTCGCCGGCATCAACGGCTACATGCTGCCCTGGGACCGGCTGGCGAAGTTCACGGTGATCGCCACCGCCGAGTGGTTCGACTGGCTGCCGGTGTTCAACGGCACGCTGGTGCGCAACTTCATCTTCGAGGAGAACGTCAACGATCGCCTGTTCTCGCTGCTGTCGTTCATCCATATCGGCGTGCCGCTCGCGGTGCTGGCGATTCTCTGGGTGCACACCCAGCGCGTGCCGCAGGCGCGCACCTCGCCGCCGCTGCCCATCATGCTGGTGCTGACGGCGGCGCTGATCTTACTTTCCGCGTTGAAACCTGCAGTGAGTCAAACCCAAGAATCCTTCGATCTCGGCTTCGACTGGTTCTACCTGCCGGTCCTCGCGCTGTTGTACCGCTGGACGCCGGGCGAGGTCTGGCTGCTCGTGGGCGCGGGGAGCGCGCTGCTCTTTCTCCTGCCCTGGCTGCCGCCGAAGAAGCGCGGCGTCGAGCGCTACATGCTGGTGCGGCCCGACAACCGCATCGTCGCGGTGCGCCAGGGCGAGACCCTGCTCGACGCCGGCCTGCGCGAGGGCATCGCGCTGCCCTTCGACTGCCGCAACGGCGGCTGCGGCGAGTGCAAGGCGACGCTGCGCTCGGGAAGCGTGGACTTCGGCGCCTACCAGCCCGGCGTGCTCACTTCGGAGGAGCACGCCGCCGGCAAGATCCTGCCTTGCGTGTGCACGCCGCGCGAGGACGTCGAGCTGGAATACATCCCCGCCACCGCGCCGGGCGCCGCGGCGCAACGGCCGTGGTTCGCGACCGTGGAAAGCCTGCAGCGCCTCTCGCCCGACGTGATGCAGGTAATCCTCAAGCTCGACGGCGGCGAGCGCATCGCGTTCTACGCCGGCCAGTACATCAACATCCTGCTCGACGACGGTGCGAAGCGGAGCTTCTCCTTCGCCACCGCGCCTGCCGTGAACGACCGCATCGAGCTGCACATCCGGCGCATTCCCGGCGGGCGCTACACGACGCACGTGTTCGAGCGCATGCGCCCGGGGGATCGCGTGCGCTTCGAGGGGCCGCTCGGCTCGTTCTTCCTGCGCGAGGCCGAGAAGCCGATGATCTTCGTCGCCGGCTCGACCGGCTTCGCGCCGGTGAAGAGCATGCTTGAGTACGCATTCAGCCGCGGCGTGAAGCGCAGGATGCTGCTCTACTGGGGCGTGCGGCGCCCGGCCGACCTGTATCTGCGCGAGCTGCCGGAGAAATGGGCGCGCGAGCACGAGAACTTCAGCTTCGTGCCGGTGATCTCGCACCCGGCGCCCGAGGACCGGTGGAGCGGGCGAACCGGCCTCGTGCACGAGGCGATCCTCGCCGACTTTCCCGATCTCGGCGGCTACCAGGTGTACGCGTGCGGGTCGGCCGCGATGGTGGAGGCGGCGCACCCCGCGTTCAAGGCGCAAGGGCTCGGTCCTGACGACTGCTTTTCGGACGCGTTCGTGCCGCGCGCCGCGCCCGAGATGGCGCGCCTTGGGGGCGCCGCATGAAGACTCTGCGCTTCGCCGCTCAGCTCGCGCTCTACGCGCCCCTGATGGCGATCCTCGCCTACTTCTCCACCGAGCCGCGCTTCTCGGTGGTCGCACCCGACGAGGCGCTGGTGCGCGTGTCCTTCATCCACGCCACGCAGCGAAAGCAAGCGTGCCGAGAGCGCACGCCCGAGGAGCTGGCGAAGCTTGCGCCGAATATGCGCGCCGCGCTCGATTGCCCGCGCGAGCGCTCGCCGCTGCTCGTGGAAGTGGAGCTCGACGGCAAGCTCATTCTGCGCCGCGAGGTTCAGCCCTCGGGTCTGCGCCGCGACGGCAACGCCGTGGTGTACGAGCGGATGGCGCTTCCCGCCGGGCGCCACCGGATCGTTGCGCGCCTGCGCGACCGCGCCGAGGGTGATTTCAATTTCACGAAGGATGAAACGGTGGAGCTCGCGGGCGGACGGACGCTCATCGTCGACTTCAACGCGGCCAAGGGTGGATTCGCATTTCTCATCTGATGAGACACCTCGGCGCGCTCGGCTTCCTGCTGTTCTGGATGCTGGCGGGAAGCGGCATCTACCTGTACCTGCGCTTCGACACGAGCGCGAGCGGCGCCTACACGTCGATCGGCGAGCTGGAATGGTGGTTCGGCGGCGTGCTGCGCAGCGTCCATCGTTATGCAGCCGACGCTTTCGTGCTGGTCATGATTCTTCATCTGGCACGCGAGATGTGGCTGGGTCGCTTCCGGGGTTGGAGGGCGTTTACCTGGATCTCGGGCATCCCGCTCGTCTGGCTGCTGTACGCGTCCGGCCTCATCGGCTACTGGCTGGTGTGGGACACGCGCTCGCAGTTCTCGTTTCTCGCGACCATGGAATGGATGGGCGTCGCGGCGCGCGTCGGCGAAGCGCCCGACCGCCTGTTCTCGCTCTTCGTCTTCCTGCACATCGGCCTGCCGCTCGCGCTGCTCGCCGGGATGTGGGTGCACGTGCAGCGCCTCGGCCGGCCGAAGACCGCGCCGCCGCGCGCTCTCATGTGGGGTTGTGCGGCACTGCTTCTCGTCACCGCGGCGCTGCGTCCGGCTGTATCGGAGCCGAAATGGGACCCGGCGCGCGCCGCACGGGACATCGCGGTCGACTGGTTCTACCAGTTCATCCACCCGCTCATGTACGCCACCTCGCCCGATTTTCTGTGGGCAGTGGCGCTAGGAGCCACGGCGCTGCTGTTGCTCATGCCCTATGCTTCAAAGACATCCCATCTCGTCGTCGCGCAGGTCGACCCGGCGAACTGCAATGCGTGCGGCCGCTGTGTTGCCGACTGCCCTTACCAAGCAGTAATACTTTCGGAAAACAAAGCGATGGTATTCGCCGAGCGCTGCGCCGCCTGCGGCATCTGCGCCGGCGCCTGCCCCTCCTCGACGCCCTTTCGCAGCATCGAGCGCCTCGTCTCGGGAATCGAGCTTCCGGATCGCACGATGCAGGAGCTGCGCGCGAAGGTGCAGGCGGCACTGCCCTGTCCAGAGATGGTTTTCTGCTGCGAAAAAAACCCGCTCGCCGGCGCGATCGCCCTGCGTTGCCTCGCCATGCTGCCGCCCGCGGTGGTCGAGTACGCACTGCGCCGCGGGGCGCGCAAGGTGAGGGCCGTCGGCTGCGAGGGCGAATGCGCCTACCGGCTCGGCATGCAGCTGTGCGAGGAGCGCTTCGCCGGTCGGCGCGAGCCGCATCTGCGCGCCACGGTGAGCGTTCAAAGGAACAACAATGAATATCGCTTCGTCCTGGATCGTTGAGAAAAGGGTCCTGACCCCTTTTTCGCTGCCGGTTCCGGTCGACGCGCGCCGCACGCTCGCCGCCGGCTGGCTCGCGCTCGCCGTCGGCGCGCTGCTCGCGTCGGGCGTGTTCTCCATCCTGCTCGTGCTCGCGCGTGCGCCATACGTGAAGGACGTGTTCCCGCTCGCCGACTTCTTCCGCGTCGCGCTCGTGGTGCACGTCGATCTCTCGGTGCTGGTGTGGTTCTCGGCGTTCGCCGGGCTGCTGTGGAGCCTGCACGGCGCGCCGCGGTTGCTGTGGCTCGGCTGGGCGGGCCTCGCCGGCGCAGTCGTCGCGACGCTCTCCATGTGCGCGGCGCCGTTCGCCGGCTCCGGAGCCGCGCTGATGAGCAACTACATTCCGGTGCTGGACGACCCGGTTTTCCTGCGTGCACTCGTCCTGTTCGGTGTGTCGTGCGCGCTGGTCGTAGGCAGGGCGCTCGCAGTCGCTCCGAAGGTGGGCATCTCTCCCGACGGCGCGGCGGCGCTGCGTTTCGGCCTCAATGCCGCGGCGGTGTCGGCTGCGGTGGCACTCATCGCGTTCGCCTGGTCTTACGCCGAGGTGCCGGCGGGCATCGAGCGCAAGGCGTACTTCGAGGTGCTGTTCTGGGGCGGCGGGCACGTGCTGCAGTTCACGTGGACGCTCCTCATGTTCGCCGCCTGGCTGTGGCTCGCCGACGCGACCGGCGCGCGCAACCCGCTTTCGCCGCGCATTGCGATCTTGCTCTTCGCTATCGCGCTCATTTCGGTGTTTGCCACGCCCGTCATCTACCTCGCCTACGACGTGGTTTCGGTCGAGCACTATCGCCTGCAAACCTGGCTCATGCGCATCGGCGGCGGCCTTGCCATCGTGCCCTTCGTTTTAGCGGTGCTGTGGAGCGTGGTCACCGCGCCCCGCGCATCGGCTGTCACGGCACCGCTTAAAGCTTCCCTCATTTGGTCTCTGGCGCTGTTCGGCGCGGGCGGGCTGATCGGCCTCGCGATCAGCGGGAGCAACGTGAAGATCCCCGCGCACTATCACGGCAGCATCGTCGGCGTGACCCTCGCCTTCATGGGACTCGTGTACCACCTGCTACCGCGCATGGGGTTCGGCCGCCCGCAGGGACGGCTGGCGACGCTCCAGCCCGCGCTCTACGGCGCGGGCCAGCTCCTGCACATTGCCGGCCTCCTGTGGTCCGGGGGCTACGGCGTGCAGCGGAAGCTCGCCGGCGGCGAGCAGGTGCTGCGCGGGACAGAGCAGATCGCCGGCATGGGCCTCATGGGTCTCGGCGGGCTGCTCGCGGTGGCCGGCGGCATGCTGTTCGCGATAGTGGTCCTGCGCTGCCTATGGACATCGTCTACTTCACAATCATAGCGATCGGCCTTTACTTCGGCGCCGACTGGCTCCTCGACCGCATCGAGCGCGCTCGCGGCAAGCGCTTCGACAACCGCCAAGTGGCGTTCTTCGCCATCATCTTGCCGCTCGCGCTCGCCACGTTCTGGCTGGTCCGGATGCTGTCCACGCCGAGCGGATGAAACCGCTCACATAAGACTAAAGCTGCCGCTGTGCCGGCCAAGTGCCGGCCGAGTGCGCGTTCCACACGGCTGCGGCCAGAAGCACGACCGCGCCGCTCTGGTGCGCAACGGCGAGCGGCAGCGGCACGCCCTGGAGCAGCGTCGAAATGCCGAGCGTCGCCTGCGCGGCGAACGCCAATAGCAGCACGTAGCTAGCCACCCTGCTTCGCGCGGACCACCATGCAAGCAAGATCAGCAGCGCGATCAGCCAGAAGAGCGCCCGATGGACGAACTGCACCGTGGCCATGTTGTAGAGGAAGTTATGCCACCACGGATCCAGGCTCAGCAGCTCGGGCGGCACGAGCGCGCCGTTCATGAGGGGGAACGTGTTGTACGCATAGCCTGCGCGCAGGCCAGCGACCATTCCGCCTGAAAGCGCCATGGCGAGGAGGAGGTAGGGCAGCGCAAGCGGGATTTTTTCAAACGGGCTGACTCGCGGCGAAACGAGCTGCAGCGCGATCCAGAGCTCGGCGGTAAAGATCACGAGCGCGATGCCGAGGTGCGCGGTGAGGCGCACCGGATTCACCTTCGGGTCGTCGACCAGCCCCGACTTGACCATGTACCAGCCCATCACGCCCTGAGCCGCGCCCAGGATAAAGATCGCCCAGAGCCTTACAGCGAGTGAGCTCTCCAGCATCTTCCGCCACTGGAAGAAAACAAGCGGCACGACATAAACCAGGCCGATCGCCCGCGCGAGCAGGCGGTGCGTGTATTCCCACCAGAAGATGCCCTTGAAGCCTTCGAGCGTCATGTTCGGGTTCACTTGGCGAAATTCCGGGGTTTCGCGGTACTTGGCGAAGAGCGCTTCCCACGCCTCCTGCGAAAGCGGCGGCAGCACGCCGATAAGCGGCTGCCACTCGACGATGGAAAGCCCCGAGCGCGTAAGGCGGGTGACTCCACCGACGAAAACAACGGCGAAGGCGAGCATGGCGCAAAGGAAAAGCCAGGCGGCGACGATATAGCGATCGCGATCCCGCATGCGCACATGATGCCCGGATTGGTATATGTTTGCCGCGTAGCGCTGCGCTTAGGGCGCATCGCCACGCGAACCAACATCGTCGGGAGGAATGGCCATGAGAATGTTGAGCAAGTCCTTGATTGCGGCCGGAGCCATGGTTTCGCTGAGCGCGTCGACCCCGGTCGCGGCGCAAGCCGTGCAGACCGACGCCTACGCCACCAGCGGCCCCGCAAACCAGATCTGGAAGAACCCTTTCGGCATGTGCTGGCGAACCCTCATGTGGTCGCCGGAGAAGGCAATCGCCGAGTGCGACCCGGATCTCGTGAAAAAGCCTGAGCCGAAGCCGATGGCGGCGGCGCCCGCGCCGCAACTGGTTCCGGCGCCACCACCGCCGCCACCACCCGTAGCTGCGCCAGTGCCGGCTCCCGCGCCGCTCGCGGTAGCGCCGGTGGCCGCGCCGCCGGCTCCGCCCCCGGTGCCTGACGTCGTGGTGCTGAAGGGCGTGAACTTCGCCACCGATTCGGCTCGCCTCACGACGGAGTCGATGGTCATCCTGGACGACGTCGCCCAGAGACTCAACAAGCGCAGCGACATCCGGGCCGAAGTCGCGGGCCACACCGATGATCGCGGAGCGGCGGACTATAACCGGTCGCTGTCGCAGAAGCGTGCCGAGAGCGTGAGGAGCTACCTGGTGTCCAAGGGCGTCGACGCATCGCGCCTGACTGCGCGGGGCTACGGCGAGGACAGCCCGATCGCCGACAACAAGACCAGCCAAGGCCGCGCCGAGAACCGCCGCGTCGAGTTGCGCGCGCTGAAGTAACTCGCCGCGCGCTCAGACGCGCAGGAGATCGAGCGGCGCGAATTGGCCGCCGAGTGCTCGTGCGCTGGAGAAACCCCACCAGCGCTCGAGCGCAGTAGCGTACAGGCTGCGGAAGTCGACGCCGTGGCGCAGGTTGCCGCCGTCAAGCTCGGCAAAGCGCGGCGCCTCGCCATACAAGCCGCCCTTCACGCGGCCACCGGCAAAGAAGTGCGCGGCCGCGGTGCCGTGGTCGGTGCCGTTGGAGTTGTTCTCCTGCGGCCGGCGGCCGAACTCGGCGTAGGTCATGACGAGCGTCGAGTCCCAGCGTTTCGTTTCATGGAGCGCACTCTTGAGCGCGGCGAGGCCAGCGGCCAGCTCGCCGAGGAGCCGCTGGTGGATCCCGGGCTGGTTCTGGTGCGTATCGAAACCGGCGAGCGAGACCCGAACCGCCGCCACGCCGGAAGGGTTGGCCGCGAGCTGGGCCGCGACGCGCATCGCGTTGCCGAACGGGCCGCGCGGAAAATCGGTCGCGAACTGGACGCCCGCGTCGAGCCGCGCCGCCGCCTCCACGATGCCGGCCTCCACCTTGAGAATGTGATCGAGCGCGCTGTTGCGCCCCGTCCCGACGGGCCGTGCCAACCGCGCCTGGCGCAGGAAAACCTCCGGTTGCGTCAGCGCGATCGCACGTGCGGATCCGGCGAGCGGCCCCATGTCCGCTCCTCCGACCGCCACGCCGCCCGCCGCGAACTGCGCGGGCACCGCGTGCGCGGCGAAGGCACGCGCGAGCCAGCCTTCACCGAGGTACTGGTCGCTCCTCGAAGCCGTGTCCCAGATTTCGATCGAGCGAAAATGCGAGAGGTTCGGGCTCGGGTAGCCGACGCCCTGCACGATGGCGAGCTCGCCTTCGTGCCAGAGCGGCATCAGCGGCTTGAGCGCCGGGTGCAATCCAGTGCGGCTGTCGAGTTTCAGCACGTCGTCGGCGCGGATCGCGATCCGCGGACGCAGTCCGTAGTACGCGTCGTCAGCGTACGGCACGACCGTGTTCAGGGCGTCGTTGCCGCCCTTCAACTCGAGGAGCACGAGCAGCCGCCGGTATCCCGAAGCCTGCGCAAGCGCCATGCCGGGGACAAAAAGCGCGGCGATGCTGGCAGCAAGAAAGTCGCGACGGGTCGTCATTTGAGCTGGTAGACCGGATCGGCGACGAGCGCGCGCAGGTAGTCCATGCCGCTCCCCGACGGATTACCCGCCGGCGCGCCCGCGAGCAGCAGAAGCGGCACCATGCTTTCGCGCCCTTCGAATGGCGCGAGCCAGTCGCGCGCCGAGAAGTTGAGGTCGGCGATCGCCTGCATCACCCGCCGCGCGCCCGGCTTTAGATTATCGATCTTCTCGCGCACCGCCGGCTGCTGCATCACCATGCGCGACTCCTCGACGCGCAGCAACCGCTCGAGGAACTGCTTGCGCGCGAGCAGCGTGGTCGAATTGATCCA
>DASTPE010000043.1:0-25651 GCA_035762345.1 Burkholderiales bacterium | reverse complement strand
TCGTGGGGTAGATCGACTGCAACAGGCGAACTCCCTCAGCGGCGAGATTGTGATGCGCGACGAGCGTGATGTCCCGGCCGTCGTAGCGCAGGATGAATCCGTACGCCGCTTCGCACAGTGCGACGGCGCGCCGCAGGATCGACTCGAATACGGGCTCCACGTCTCCGCGCGAGCGGCTGATCGCCTCCAGGATTTCGCTTGTTGCTCGCTGATGGGCTTGTGCATCCGCCAGCGCAGCTTCGCTGATCCTCAACTGCTCGGTAAGCGTTGCCAGCTCCTCAGGTTCCGGGCGTGGACCGGACACAGCGGCCTCCATGGCTATCAATCGTTTCGGCGCGTTTGCTTTCCATGATAGCGGACACCCGTTCACACAGCGTGGCTCAAGGCGAGTATCTCCGTCTCCTCAAGTTGCGGCCGTCGTACGGCGTGATCGTCATCCCCTCGACCGTGCCGGGGTCGAGGCAGCGAACGTTCACGCTGCGGCTATCCGGGTCGCCACGCGGCACGTAGAAGGACTTGATGCCGCATACCGAACAGAACAGATGCCTTGCCGTGTGGGTGTGGAAGCCATAGCCCGTGAGCACATCTTTGCCGGAAAGAAGTTTGAAGCGATCGGCCGGGACGACGAGATGCAAATAGCCCGCCTTGCTGCAGATGGAGCAGTTGCACTCGAGCACGTCCAGCTTCACCGACGCCTCCACCTCGAACCTGACGCGGCCGCAGTGGCAGCCGCCGGTATGCGTGATCATGTCAGTAGGGCGAGCACCTCTTCGGCGGTGCGCACGTCGCCAAACTGCTGGATCACGTTTTCTAGGGTCGCGCGCTGCTCGTCGTCGGAGAGCGCCGCGGTGCAATCGGAGACAAGCACCACCTTGAAGTCGAGCATCATCGCGTCGCGCGCAGTGCACTCGACGCAGACGTTGGTCTTGGTGCCGGCGAGTAGCAGCGTGTCGACCCCTTTGTCTTTGAGCGTTTTCTCTAAAGAACCGGTGATAAGGGCGCTGTAGCGGTTCTTGGCGACCCGCAGGTCGTCGCTCTGCACGGCAAGCTCCGGCCAAAGCTGCTGAAGTGGGGAGCCCGCGGCGAGCGCGGCGGCTGCTTCTGCCCGGCGCCCGGGAGCGACGAAGGCGTCGAAGAATCCCGCCCAGTCGCGGCCGTCGGCGCGGTTCTCATGCGCCACCCAAACGATCGTCACGCCGCGCCGCCTGAGCTCGGCGGCGAGCCGATTGGTCGGCGCCACGATTTCGCGCGCCGCGGGTACCTCGATCGGCGCGCCGGGCGCGACGAAAGCGTTCTGCATGTCGATGACGAGAAGCGCGGTTCGCTTCGGATCGAGCGAGTCGAACAGGTGCAGCCGGCCGCGGCGCGCGACCACGCGCTCGATGATTGCCGCCCGAATTTCAACCTTGTGCATCGAAGTACTCGGCCATTCGCCGGCGGGCATTCTCGTCCGGAGGTGGCCCGAGGCCGGCGCCGAGGTTGTCCTTCATGTGCTTGGGATTGCCCGTGCCGGGGATCGCGCAGGTGATTGCCGGATGCGAGACGATCCACTTCAGGAAATACTGCGCCCAGCTCTCGATGCCGAGCTCGGCGGCCCACGGCGGCAAAGGCTTGCCTTTGACCCGCTGGAAGAGTGCGCCTTCGGCGAATGGCCGATTGGCGATCACGGCCATGCGCAGTTCTTCTGCAATTTCGAGAAGCCTCTTTTCCGCTTCCCGTTCGCCAAGCGAATAGTTGATCTGCAGGAAATCGAACTGGCGAGTCTTCATCGCGCGCTCGACTTCGCCGTAGGCCGATGCCGTGTAATGCGTGATACCGATATAGCGGATTCGCTTCTTCTCCTTCCAGTCGAGCAGGGTCTCTGTGTGAGTGCCTACGTCGGCGAGGTTGTGCACTTGCATGAGGTCCATGCGCTGTACGCGCAGGCGCTTGAACGAGGTCTCCATCTGCTCGATGCCAGCCTCGCGCCCGCGCGTCCATACCTTGGTGGCGACGAAGAGCTTGTCGCGCATGCCGAGCTCCGCGATGAGGTCGCCGGCGACGGTTTCCGAGCTTCCGTACATGGGCGAGGAATCGATGAGATTGCCATTCAGGAGCTTGAGTACCTCGCGCAGCGGGGCGCGCGCGGACGGGTCGTTGCCCACCTCGAAGGTCTGCCAGGTGCCGACGCCGATGATGGGCAAAGGCTCTCCGGTCGACGGGATGCGCTTCGTCATGACGCCGTCTTGTGCGAATGACGGTCTTAGCGTCCCGGCTGCAAAGACGGCGAGGAGCGCGCGTCGTCGCGGGTCCATGATTTCATTCTAGCGCCGAGGTAGAAGGCGATCGCGGTCCACCCGATCGAGACCGCCGCTGCGACGAAGGCGAGCGCGCTTCCCAGCGCGCCGAAAAGCCACCCCGACGCCGCGTCGCCTCCGCGGTACACCACGGTGTCGATGAAGTTCTTGGCCTTGTAGCGATCCTCGCGCGGCACCACCGTGAAGAGCGCCTCGCGCGCGGGCTTGGAGACGGCGAACTCGCCCACGCGGCGGGCGACGCCGAAGGCGATCAGCGCGGCGAGCGTCGGCGTGGCGCCGAGCCAAATGAAGCCGGCGACGGAGATGAGCGGCACGATCGCAAGCAGCCAGCCTGGGGTTAGAACTGCAGTGAGACGAGAGAATGCGAATACTTGAAGGACAAGAGTTAGTGAATTGACCACCAGGTCGACGCTCGCGAAAAGGCGGGTGCGTTCGTTCGTATCCGGTACGGCCTCCTTCACGATCGCAACCTGCTGGAAATAAAGCGCGGTCGAAAGCGCGGTGTAGCAAAGCAGATACCCGCAGATCGCGAGGAGGAAAGGCGAGCCGAGCGCGGCGCGCACGCCCGCGAGGATCGAGCCGCCGAGCGGCGCTTCGGCGGGTGCGTCGCCCGAGCGGGGGTGGGTCCTCGCCCAGCGCGCGAGCATGGCGATGCAGGGAATGGTCAAGGCCAGAAGCGCGGCGGCGAGAAGCAGCAGTCCGGAATGCTGAAGCGTCTTTGAAAAGAAAGCGGCGAGCAGGGGGCCGGCGATCGCGCCGCAGCTTCCTCCGGCGGCGATCGCGCCGTAGAGCCGCGCCGCCTGCGAGGTGTCGAAGATATCGGACATGAAGCTCCAGAACACCGATACCGCGAACAGATTGAACACGCTGAGCCAGACGAAGAAAACCAGTGGCGAGAGCCAGGCGGAGAAGAGAAGCAGGTTCAGCACGAAGAAGCCGTAAAGCACCGGCAGCAGCCGCGCGCGCGGCAACCGTGCGCACAGCCAGCCGAAAAGCGGGACGAGAGCGAGCATCGTCACAAAGGTCACGGTGAAGAGCCACTTCAGCGCCTGGGCGCCGGCGTCGACCGCGAGCGCGTCACGCACCGGGCGCAGGAGGTAATAGCTGCAAAGGAGGAGGAAGAAGTACGCGAACGCCCAGGCGACTGCGGCGAACTCGCCGGGCTCGGCGCGCAGCGCACGGTATAGTGAGGGCGTCATCCGATAGAGGGGCGTCTGGGCGCTGGGGGATGGATCGTACTTGGAATCGTCGTCGCGCTTGGCGTCTGGGCAGCCGTGCTCTACAACGGCCTGGTCGCCCGGCGCAACCTACAAGAACGTGTTTTCCTGAGGCGGCATTGATGCGCGTGGTCAGCGCGGTGCTCGATTGCCCGCTACCTCCGCTATTGGACCGGTTTTTTCCCGAGTCGCTCTAGGATTGTCTCGCGCGTCTTCTGCACCGCGCCGGCGAACGGCCCGCCAGCGGCCGCCGCCTTCTCGATCACCGGCAGCGCTTCCTCATGCCGACCGAGGTCGGAAAGCGTTTGCGCGAGGTTGTTGAGCACCACGACCGACTCCGGCTCGCGCCGCGCCGCTTCGCGCAGCACGGCCTCGGCCTGCGCGAGCTCGCCGAGCGCGTAATGCGTATTGGCAAGCCCGATGCGCGCATTGATGTTCTCCGGCCAGCGCTGGAGGAAGGCGATGTAGGCGACGCGCGCACCGCGCGCTTGGCCGGTGCGTTCGAGCGCGGCGATGGCGCTGAGCCAGCTTTTCTCCTCGGCCGTCGCCGGAATGCGGTCGGGCGGCACGGCCACCATCGCCCAGTAGCCGCTGCGCATCCACACGACCTCGTGCGCGGCGAACGGCATGACCTCGCGCTCCTGGGTGCCCGAGCGCAGCACGAGCGTGCCGCGCGGATAGTCGTAGCCGATCGCCACCGCATAGTGCCAGCCGTCGCTGAACAGGCCGAGGTTCTGCAGCACGATGACGGGCGTGCCGGCAGCGATCTCGCGCAGCAGATCCTCGAAGCGCGGCGCGAGCGCATAGGAAATCATGCCATGGCGCCGCGCCGCGGCGAGCATTTCGACCTGGAGGCTGCCTTTGCGATCCGGGATGTAGACCTGCGGCACCAGCTCTTCGGGATTGGTTTTGGCGCCGGCGCCGACGAGCACGGTGGCGAGCGCCGCCGGCCCGCACTGGTACTCAAGCTGCGGAAAGAACGGCACCGCGGCGAGCTCGATGCGCTCGGGCAGTCCCGGCAGCACGCCGCGCTCGGCGAGGTCCTTGGTCTGCGGCACGAGGCTCGCGCAGCCCGCCGCCGTGGCCAAAATGAAAACGCCCGCGATCACGCGGGCGCTTTTCGGTACGAAGCGAATGGCTAGCGGCGGAACCAGATCCACCACACCGCGAATGCGACCACGACGATCAGGAGGATGGTTCCCGTGGAGTCGGCGCCGGCAGGCATGCGCTGGATCTGGCCGGCGAGGGACTGCACTTCCTGGTCGGTCAGGGAGGCGACGCGGTCTTTCACGACGGAAGGATCGACGCCGAGCGACTGCAGCTGGCTCGTCACGTCGTCGCGGCCGAGGAATTGAAGCACGGTGTTACGGTCGGCCTGCGATGCGACTGAAGCGACCTGGTCGGTACCGATCATGCCGGCGTTCGCGTACTGGATCGGCGCCCAGACCATGAGCACCATCAACAAGCGGCAAAGCGACCTTGCCCAGACTGATTTCATTTAAGAGTCCTCGGATGAGATTGACTGAGACATCTTGTTCTAGACGACCCGCAACGCTTCCGATCGTCTGCGAGCCAGCGTATGTCGGGCCCAATGTGAAGTCAAGGAAGCAAGAGCGGTGTGTGCAAGAATCCCTAGGATGGTCGAATACGAACGACTCCAGGCTGCGCTGCAGCACGCCTTGTCGGGTGAAGTGCGCTTCGACAAAAGCATGCGCGCGGCGTATGCCTCCGATGCCTCGAACTATCGGCAGGTGCCAATCGGCGTGGTGTTGCCGCGCACGGTCGAAGACATCATCGAGACGCTGCGCGCGTGCTCGAGCCAAGGCGTCCCCGTGCTCGCACGCGGCGGCGCGACCTCGCTCAACGGGCAAGCGGTCAACGTCGCGGTCGTCATCGACTGCTCCAAGTATCTCGACCGCGTGCTTTCCATCGACGCGCGGGCGCGGCTCGCGCGCGTCGAGCCGGGCGTGGTGTGCGACACGCTCCGTGACGCGGCCGAGGCCCACGGGCTCACCTTCGCTCCCGACCCGGCGACCCATTCCCGCTGCACGCTTGGCGGCATGATCGGCAACAACTCGTGCGGACCGCACTCCGTGATGGCGGGCACCACGGTGCAGAACCTCGAGCGGCTGGAAGTGCTGACCTATGACGGCGCCAGGTTCTGGTGCGGCCCTACATCCGATGCAGATTTTCAAGTGATTCTTGCCGAGGGCGGGCGACGGGCCGAGATCTACTCCAGCCTGAAAAGCATCGCTGACAAGTACGCCAGGCACATCCGCACCGGGTTCCCGAAGATCCGCCGACGCGTGTCGGGCTACGGTCTCGACCAGTTGCTGCCGGAGAACGGCTTCAACGTGGCGCGCGCTCTCGTCGGCTCCGAAGGCACTTGCGCGGTCACGCTGCAAGCCGAGGCGCGCCTGGTAAAGAGCCCGCCGCACCGCGTGCTGGTCGTGGTCGGCTTTGCGGACATCGGCGCCGCCGGGGACGCGGTGCCGCGCATCCTTGCCGCCGGACCGATCGCCTGCGAAGGCCTCGACGAGGCAATCATTGGCGGCCTGCGCGAGCGAGGGCTGCGGCTCGGCGACATCGCACTGCTGCCGCCTGGCAAGGCATGGCTGATGGTCGAGTTCGGCGCAGACTCGGAGCAGGAAGCATTCGGAAAAGCAAGATCCATCCCGGGATCATTGATTACCGACAAGAATCTCATCTCCCGCCTTTGGTCCATCCGCGAGACCGGAGCGTCGGCGACCGCGCTCAACCTGGGCGGGAAGGGCGCCGACCCGGTCGTCGGCTGGGAGGACGCCGCCGTTGATCCGATGCGGCTGGGCGGATACCTGCGCGAGTTCCAGGCGCTCGTCGATCGCTTCGGGTACCGCACCTCCCTTTACGGGCATTTCGGCGACGGTTGTATTCATGCGCGCATCAACTTCGAGCTACGCACGCACGCAGGCCTTGCGCACTGGCGGCGCTTTCTCAGCGAGGCGGCCGAGCTCGTCGTCAAGTACGGCGGCTCGCTCTCGGGCGAGCACGGCGACGGCCAGGCGAAAGGCGAGCTGCTGCCCATCATGTTCGGGCCGGAGCTGATGCAGGCGTTCCGCGATTTCAAGCGGGCCTGGGATCCGCACAACCGCATGAACCCCGGCAAGCTGATCGACGCGCTGCCGCTCGACGCCAACCTGCGCCTCGGCCCGGAGTACAAGCCGGTCAGCGTGAGAACGAGATTTTCGTTCCTGAGTCCGGTCGGCGACGGGTTCGTCCGCGCGGCCGAGCACTGCATCGGCATGGGCAAGTGCCGAGCCCGCAGCGGTGGCACCATGTGCCCGAGCTACCGCGCCACGCACGAAGAGCGCTACTCCACGCGCGGCCGTGCGCGGCTGCTCGCGGAGATGCTGCGCGGCGAAGTCATCACCGAGGGCTGGGCGAGCGAGGAGGTGAAAGAAGCGCTCGACTGGTGCCTGGCGTGCAAAGGCTGCCGCAGCGACTGCCCGACACACACCGACATGGCGGCCTACAAGGCGGAGTTCTTGTCGCACTACTATGAGACCCACCGCCGCCCGCGCCAGGCGTGGTCGATGGGACGGATCGGCGAGTGGGCGCCGCTCGCTTCCCGATTCTCGGGCATCACAAATGCTTTCTCGCAGACTTCTTTCTTGAAACGCGTCGCCGGCGTTGCGCCGGAGAGGACATTGCCGAAGTTCGCGCCGCGTACCTTCCGCTCCCAGTTCAGACCGAGCGGAAAAGGTGAGCCCGTCGTGCTGTTCGACGATACGTTCAATAACTACTTCCGCCCCGACACCGCTAAGGCGGCGCACGAGGTGCTCTTGCGCGTGGGCTGCACGGTCGAGCTGCCGGCGCGGCGCGTGTGCTGCGGCCGCCCTTATTACGACTACGGAATGCTCGAGCAAGCGAAACGTGTGCTCGAGCGTGTGCTGGAAGTCCTCCGCCCGCGGTTGGATGCAGGCCTTCCGATCGTGGTTCTCGAGCCGGGCTGCCTTTCGGTGTTCCGCGATGAGCTGCGTCAGCTGTTCCCAAGCGATCCGCGTGCCGCTCGATTGGCGGCGCAGGCTGTTTCGCTGCCCGAACTCCTGAATCGCAGGAATTTCAAAGCACGCCTTTCGGGACGCGTGCTGGTCCATGCGCACTGCCACCAAAAGGCACTGTGGGGCGTAGCAGGCGACCTCTCTCTCCTGCAAGACTCCGGATGCGAAGTGCTTGTACCTGATACCGGCTGTTGCGGAATGGCCGGCTCGTACGGTTACCGGCCGCAGCACGCAGGCGTTTCGCGCCGTATCGCGGAGCTCGCGCTCTTGCCGGCGCTCGCGGACGCACGCGACGCCGCGGTGGTGGCGAATGGCTTTTCGTGCCGCGAGCAGATCGAGACGCTGACCGGCCGCCGCACGCTGCACATCGCGGAGCTGCTCGCCGCGCGTTGAGTCCATTGGCAACGGGTCGTGCCGTCGCCTGTACCCGACAGTCAAAAGAACCACTCCGTCAAGGGCGCATGGGCCGATGTGACTTGGGTCGTCGGGTTTCCCCGACAAGCATGCGCGCGGAATTCCTTTATGAGTTCGACGCAAGGCACTGTTTCCGTTACACGACGTGTAGATGGCATGACGATTGCTCAGACAGCCACACCGATACAAGAGAGCGAGGGAGAGACAACGATCAGACTGAAGCTGGAACTCCATTCCATCGCGCATACCTTGTGGAGCTGTCTGGTGCTTGCGCTCGTCTTGGGTGGTATCGGCGGCACGATCTACAAGGTCACATCGCCAGACGGATGGATCGCCCAGGCCGTCGGCCGGAGTCTCTCTGCGGGCGTGGCGGCACTGGGCTCGATGGGGCTCGTGGGTGCGCTTGCCTGGTTCGCGCGCGCCTGGGGAGACCCGGAGCGCGGCCTCGTCTCGTATTTCGTGCTGTATGCATTCGCTGCGGCGGGTACCCTGTACCTGCTGCAGCTCTGGACAAAAGGAACGTTGTAGCCCGCAGCTCAAGCATTCGATTTCAGCAGTTCGACTCCTCCCCGGGGCCCGTCCTCCCCCCTACAGGCGGGCCCTATTTTTTTGTGCTTGTGACCGGTGAAGAACCGCCGGGGTAGCTCATCCCGGCGAAAGACGTGCCGGCGAAATCAAGACCCCGAACTGCTCGCACCAGATCACGACTGAGTCGAACTTGGCGATGTCGATCCCGGCCGGAATGTCGAAGTTCTGGCTGCCCTTGAAGGCCTTCAGCCGGCCGAGATCGACGAACATGGTGCGCGCGACATTGGTCGAAGGCACCACCTCCTTCTCCGGCACCAGGTAGACGTGGAACTTGGGCCCCGGCCCGACTTCGAAATCGGGTTCCAGGTGCAGCAGTCCCTCATACACCGTTACGCCTCCCTTGCCGTAATGAATGGGGTCCGAGGGGTTCGCATGGATGAAGGTTCCGCGCGCGAGGACCTTGCGCGGCTCGCTCGCCGGTTTCTCCGGCACCTTCTCGGTGGCCACGATGTCGGAGAGGAACACATAGGGATAGACGAAAATGCCGAGCGCGAAGCCGCCGAGCACGCCGAGCGCCAGCGCCGCGAAAAACGTGATGACGTAAGCGCGCACGGGCTATTGCGCGCGGCGCGGCGCGTTCTGCAGGAGCTGCGCTAAATGTTTCGCCCAGAACTTCGCCTGCGCCGTGGTGCCGTGCCCGGCCGTGTTCTCGCTGCCCGGAATCAGCAGCACGCGGCCGTTCTTTACGCGTTTGATTTCCCGCTCGAGCAAGCCGAGCTCGGGCGGGTTGCGCTCGTCGTCGGCGGAGTTGATCGCCAGCAGCGTCGCCTGGATACGCTCGAGCTCCGAAGACGGGTTGTAGTCGCGCGACGAGTCCCACTGGTAGAGCACGTCGTTCGCATCGGCGGTGAAAGCTGCCTTCAGCCGCGCATCGAGCAGCTGATCGGCCTTGGCGCGCGTCGGCGCCGCCTTGTAGAGCGCCTGGTCGCCCCCGTTGGTAGCGATGGCGAAAAACACCGACGCGAACTGCGCGCTGCGCGGCTGCTTCGTGTACTCGCCGTTCATCCACTCCGGGTCGTTACGGATCGAGTCGATGATGAGGCGACGCGTCATCCAGTTGCGGCCGGACATCTCCACCGGGAGCGACGCCATCGGCACGGCGACGTCCATGAAGTGCGGATATTTCTGCGCCCAGATCCAGGTCTCCATTCCGCCCATTGAGTTGCCGATCACCAGGCGTGCACCGCGCACACCAAGGTGCTCTGTAACCAAGCGGTGCTGCGCTTCGACCATGTCGTCGTAGTTGTAGCGCGGAAATTTCGTCCGCAACCCGTCCGAGGGTTTACTCGAGCGACCGTGCCCGATCGCGTCGGGCAAAATAATGTAGTAGCGGCTCGCGTCGAGAGGCTGCCCAGGGCCGAACAGCTCGCCGGCGAAGTTTGGGTTAAGCATCGCGGCACCGGACTGCGTGGTGCCGTGCATCACGACCACCGGCTCGCCGCTTGGCGCACCCACCGTGCGGTAATGGATCCGCAACTCGGGCAGCACTTCGCCGGTATGGAACTTGAAGTCGCGCACCACCCAGCTTCCTTCCTGCGGCGCAGGGTAATCGGCCGCGATAGCGGCAGCACTTGCCAATGCGAGAAGCAAAGCGAAGACGCGCTTCATGGGTCCTCCTCCAGATCAGACCGCGATGGGTGCCTTTATGGCGGGATGAGGCTCGTAGTTCTCCAGCGTGAAGTCTTCGTAGCGGAACCCGAGAAGTTCGCGCACTGCGGGATTCAGCCGCAGCCGGGGAAACGCGCGCGGCTTGCGCGTGATCTGCTCGCGCGCCTGCTCCAGATGGTTGAGGTACAGGTGCGCGTCGCCAAGGGTGAGAATGAACTCGGCGGGCTTGAGGCCGGTCACCTGCGCCACCATCAGTGTGAGCGCGGAATACGAGGCGATATTGAACGGCACGCCGAGGAAAAGGTCGGCGCTGCGCTGGTACATCTGGCACGAGAGCCGGCCGCCCGCGACGTAGAACTGGAAGAGCAGGTGGCACGGCGGTAGCGCCATGCGGTCAATGTCGGCGGGATTCCACGCGCTGACGATGTGCCGGCGCGAATCCGGCTTGTTGCGGAGGGATTGGACGAGATTCCTTATCTGATCGACTTCCTTACCGTCCGGTGTGCGCCAGTGGCGCCACTGATAGCCGTACACCGGCCCGAGCTCGCCGTTCTCGTCGGCCCATTCATCCCAGATCGTCACGCCGCGCTCCTGCAGCCAGCGCACGTTGGTGTCGCCGCTCAGAAACCAGAGCAGCTCATAGAGGATCGATTTGAGATGCAGCTTCTTGGTGGTGAGGAGGGGGAAGCTGTCCTCGAGGCCGAAACGAAGCTGGCGTCCGAACACCGACAGCGTCCCCGTGCCGGTGCGATCGGACTTGTGCGCGCCGTGCTCGAGCACCTCGGCGACGAGATCGAGATACTGCTGCTCGCCCGCGGCCTTCACAGGCCGATCTCGGCGATCACCTCGGCCGCGCTCTGAAAGCGGTCCTCGCGGTTCTTGGCGAGCAGGCGGTCGAGCAGCGGCTGGTGCATCGAAAGCATGCCGCTGAGCTGGGGCACGGGAGCGTGCACGTGCATGGCGATCACCTCGGCCGAATGGGCGTGGTCGTAGATCTTGTTGCCGGTCATCATCTCATAGAGCATCGCGCCCAGACTGTAGAGATCGGAGCGCGCGTCGACCGAATTGCCCAGGCATTGCTCGGGGCTCATGTACCGCGGCGTAGCGAGGAACTGGCCGGCCACCGTGAGCGTCGAGTTGATCCGCATGTCGCGCGCCAGCCCGAAATCCACGATCACTGGGCGGCCGTCGGCGCGAAACAGAATGTTGGCGGGCTTGAGGTCGCGGTGCACGATCCCATGCGAATGGATGGCGTCGAGCGCCTGCGCGATCTGGCCGGCGATACGGAGCGCGGCGCGCGCCGTCAATCCCTCACGGATGCGGGCGGCGAGCGTGCCGGAGGGCAGGAACTCCATCGCTATGTACGGGGAGTCGCCGCTGAAGCCCTGGTCGTAGATGCGCGCGACGTAGTTGCTGTTCAGGCTGGCCACCAGCTTGTATTCGCGCACGAAGCGCTCGAGGAACACTGGGTCGTCGCGCAGCTTCCGGTTCAGTATCTTAAGAGCGACGCGCAGCCCGTCGTGCTCGCGCTCGGCAAGGAAGACCTGTGCCTGCCCGCCTTGGCCAATGATGTGGACGACGGTGTAGCCCGGGATGGCCTGCTGCTCGGACGTCATCCGGGCATTTTATCTTTTAGTCCTCCAGTACCTGCGCCAAGAACTTGGCAATATCGCCGATCTCGGGCGCGCAGACCGAGTGCGGCATCGGGTAGGCGCGCCACTCCACCCTGTAGCCGAGCTTGACCAGCAGCTCACGCGACGCCCCGGCGCGGCGGAAGGGGACGATGTCGTCGAACTCGCCATGCGCCATGAAGATCGGGACGTCTTGGTTCGCTTGTGAAACTTCCTCTTCGACGTTGGCCGCAAGCGGCAAATAGGTCGAAAGCGCCAGTATCCCGGCGAGGCGCTCGGAGTAGCGCAGCCCTGTGTGCAGTGCGATCGCGCCGCCCTGGGAAAATCCGGCAAGCACGATTTGCCGCGGGGTGAGGCCGCGGCGCTTCTCCTGACCGATCAGGTCCTCGAGTATTTTTTGCGACGCCCGGATGCCGGCAGCGTCTTCCGGGCCGCCGCCGAACTGCAAGATGTCGTACCAGGCGCGCATGCGCATGCCCATGTTGATGGTCACCGGGCGAATCGGCGCATGGGGAAAGACGTAGCGGACGGCGCGTCTCAAGCGCAGCTGCGGGACGACGGGCTCGAAATCATGGCCATCGGCGCCGAGGCCGTGCAGCCAGATTACCGCCGCGACCGGGTTCGACCCGGTCTCGATCTCGACGGCTTGCATGCGGCAAGTCTAAGGCATGGTCCAGAGGTGGACGGCACGCTCGCGTCCGTCGCTCGTGACCCGCACGGTTTGGCTCGGCGGCCAGTCGCCCATGTCGTGCCAGTGCGAGACCACCCGGGCGCCCGAGGCCAGCTCGCGCTCGAGCTTGGGGCGCAGCTGCAGGTTGAAGCGCGGCGAGAGGAACAGCATCACCACGCTTACGCCGTGCAGCTCGGTGGCAAAGAGGTCCTGGTTGAGGAAGGTGATGTGCTCGGCGACCCCGGCAGCGGCGGCGTTGCGCCGCGCCTCGGCGATGCGCTTGGAATCGATGTCGACGCACAAGCCGCGCGCGCCGTGGCGGCGCGCGGCCTCGATCACGAGGCGGCCGTCGCCGCAGCCGAGGTCGGCGACCACGTCGTCGCCGCGGACCCGGGCAAGGTCGAGCATGACCTGCACCACGTCCATGGGGGTGGGCTCGTAGCGCACCTCCGGCGTAGCCTGAAAGGCCCCAGCGCAGCCGGCGAGCCCCAGGGCAAAGGTGAGCAGGGCGCGAGCGACCAATGCTCGGCAGTAGCTCGACATCAATTCCTACTTCTTTCGAATGGCCGACTTGGGACGGAAGGCCTTGACCACCGCCTCGTTGGTCTCGATGTACGGGCCGCCGACGAGATCGATGCAGTAAGGTACCGCGGCGAACACGCCGTCCAACGTCTCGCGGATTGCCTTGGGCTGCCCGGGTAGATTGATGATCAGGCAGTGTTTCCGGATCACCGCCACCTGGCGTGACAGGATCGCGGTGGGGACGTACTTGAGGCTCACCGCGCGCATCTGCTCGCCGAAGCCGGGCATGACCTTGTCCGCCACCGCGAGCGTCGCTTCGGGCGTCACGTCGCGCGGTGCGGGTCCGGTGCCGCCGGTAGTCAACACAAGGCTGCAGCCTTTCTCGTCGACGAGCTCCTTCAGCGTCGCCTCGATGATCGGCTGCTCGTCCGCGATAAGGCGCGTTTCATCGCGCCAGGTGGGGGAGGCGATCGCCGAGGCGAGCCACTCCTTGAGCGACGGGATGCCTTCGTCCTTGTAGACGCCGGCGGATGCCCGGTCGCTGATCGATACCAGTCCGATCCGCAGCTCTTCTCTCATTTCACCTCGAACACTTCAAGCTCCACAGCGTCCGTCCGGCGCGCGCCCGTGGCGACGCAAACGATGCGGTTGAGCCAGGCATAGCGCGCATCCCCGGTCTCGAATCTCGGGGTGGTCCGCATGTAATACAACGACGGATCCACGGCTTCGCCGGAGATGAGCCTCTGGACTATTTCAGGAGAACCGTGGCGGTAACCGCGGTTGCGGACATAGATCAGAGCGCCGTCGGACGTCTCGAGCGTATAGCGCGCGTCGAGGTCGGCGACGCCGTCCGGGCGGATCACCTGCCAGTCGGCGCCGCCTGCGAGCACCCGTCCCGACAGCCGTTCGCCGGCGAAGCGTCCGCCGGTGATACCGATGATGCGGCGCCGCCCCCGCGGCGTTTCGCCGAGCTCCTGGGGCGCAGCCAGCGTGATCTC
Source organism: Burkholderiales bacterium (assembly GCA_035762345.1). GTDB lineage: Bacteria > Pseudomonadota > Gammaproteobacteria > Burkholderiales > SG8-39 > SCGC-AG-212-J23. The sequence continues at coordinate 11,666 of DASTPE010000043.1, read as the reverse complement.
AGCCCTGAACAGCGGTTGAAGCTTCAATCGCTTTCAACACTCTGAAGAGTTCGCGGTAGGCGCGCGGCGGCTTGCCGGCGCCCGACTCCTTGCGAGCGTTGCGGATAAGCGTGCGCAGCGCCTGGAGGTCCGCCCCCGGATGCTCGGCGGCGAACGCGGTCAGCGCTTCGTCGTCGCCGAGGAGGCGCTCGCGCCAGCACTCGAGTCGCCGGTGGCGTGCGGTAGCCTGCGCCGAGCTGCCCTCGAGCTCACCCAGCCGCGCACGGATCGGGGCCGGATCGAGGCCGCGCATCAGGCGGCCGATGTACTGCATCTGCCGGCGCTTCGCCTCGTGGCTCGGGATGCGCTTCGCTTCGAGCAGCGCCTCGCGCAGCTCCTCCGGCAGCTCGATCGACTCGAGCTGGGACTCGGAAAGGCGTGCGAGCTCCGCGCCGAGCGCTTGCAGCTCGTGCATTTCACGCTTCCTGCGGGTCTTGCTGACAATTTCCTGATCCACGCGATTATCATAGCGCCCCCATGCCGAAGCGCCACGGGTTCAGCTGCGAGCGCGCAGAGCTGGAGAGCCTCGCGCACGCGGCGTTAGAACGCGCCCGCCGCGCCGGCTCGAGCGGCTGCGACTGCGACGTGTCGGAGGGCTACGGGCTCTCGATCACGGTGCGCAAGGGGCGCCCCGATACCATCGAGCATAACCGCGACCGCTCGATCGGCGTCACGGTGTATCTGGGCGATCGGCCCAAAGTGCGCCGCGGCCATGCCAGCACGTCGGATTTCTCGCGCGCGGCGCTCGAGCAGACGGTCGACGCCGCGGCGGCAATCGCACGCCATACCGCAGAAGACGATTGCGCCGGGCTCCCCGACGCCGAGCTTCTCGCGCGCGAGCAGGCCAACCTGGATCTCTTCCACCCTTGGGAGATCGCCACCGAGGAAGCGGTCGAGCTCGCACGCCGCTGCGAAGCGGCGGCATTCGCGGTATCGAAGAAGATCCGCAACTCCGAGGGCGCCACGGTGTCCGCGCAGCAGACCCAGTTTGTGTTCGCGAACAGCCTCGGCTTCGTCGGCGGCTTTTCCGGCTCGCGTCACTGGCTTTCGTGCGCGGTGATCGCGGAGGAAAAGGGGCTCATGCAGCGCGACGATTGGTACAGCGCCTCGCGCGTGCCGGGAAAACTCGCCGAAGCACGCGCGCTCGGCCGCTACGCCGGCCAGCGCGCCGCGGCGCGCCTCGGGGCGCGCAAGATCGCTACCCGCCAGGCGCCGGTGCTGTTCGAGGCGCCGGTTGCGGTCGGGCTGATCGGCCACTTCGTCTCCGCGGTGAGCGGCGGTAATCTGTACCGAAAAACCTCGTTCCTGGTCGACAGCCTGGGCAAGCAGGTGTTCTCGCCCCTGGTGGCGATCGACGAGCGTCCGTACGAGCTGCAAGGCATGGCGTCGAGTCCTTTCGACGAGGAAGGCGTGGCCACCATCGAGCGGCCGATCGTGCGCGCCGGCGTGGTCGAGGGCTATTTTCTCGGCAGCTACGCGGCGCGCAAGCTCGGCATGAAATCCACGGGGAGCGCCGGCGGGCATCACAACCTCGTGGTGCGATCCGAGGGTCCCGATTTCGCGGGGATGCTAAGAACCATGGGGCGCGGGTTGCTGGTGACCGAGCTCCTGGGGCAGGGAGTCAACCCGGTCACCGGCGACTACTCGCGCGGCGCCGCAGGCTACTGGGTCGAGGGCGGCGAGATCGCATTTCCGGTCGAGGAGATCACGATCGCGGGCAACTTGAACCAAATGTTCAGGCAAATCGCGGCCATAGGCAGCGACGTGGTGGTCCGCAGCGGCCGCTCGACCGGCTCGATCCTCGTGGAGAGCATGACGATCGCGGGTGAATAAGTCGCTCGCTCGAACCTGTGATCGGGAGTAGCGTCTAATCCGCATGGTCCACGTTTTCAGCCATCACGAGCATCCGGATCCGCACGAGCATCCGGTGATCGCGTGGATCGCGATCATCGCCATCGTGGCCGCAATGCTGCTGATCGCGTGGGCGCGCTTGCAGATCCACGGCACCGACGACCTGGAGGCCGCGCTGACCGAGCCCCACGCGCAGGGCGATCTGCCGGTCGCGCCAAAGCCGGACCTCAAGCCCGACGACGAACGCGAGGTCGACGCTGCCGTCACGTCGAGCCGCTTCGCGACCGGGTTCTCCCCGTAGGGCATAATTTCACGGATGCGAGTCCTGTTGGCCGTTGCCGTGGCCGTCTTCGCCGCGGCCCCGGCAGCCGCCCTCGAATCCGTCTCGCCGTACCGGTTCCTCGCCCAGGCGCAGCCGCGCAAGCCCGCGCAGCAGCCCGACGTCATCTATGTGCCCACGCCGCACGAGGTGGTGGAGGACATGCTGCGCCTCGCCAACGTGGGCAAGGGCGACATCCTCTACGATCTCGGCTCGGGCGACGGCCGCATCGCGATCGCGGCGGCGAAGAAGTTCGGCATCCGGGCGGTCGGCATCGACATCGACCCTGAGCGCATCCGCGAGGCGAACGAGAACGCGCGGCGCGCCGGGGTGACCCACCTCGTCGAATTCCGGCAGGAAGACCTCTTCAAGGCGGACTTCCGCGAGGCGACCGTGGTTACGCTCTACCTCCTGCCCGACCTCAACGTGAAGCTCCGCCCGCGGCTGCTGGACGAGCTCAAGCCCGGCACGAGGATCGTCTCCCACCAGTTCGACATGGGCACCTGGAAGCCCGAGAAGCGCCTTGAGTCGAACGGGCGGGTGGTCTACTTCTGGACCATTCCCGCAAAGAAAAAGTAAGGGTAGAGAACGCGAGTGAAGCTTGAGGTCGCCTCCGACGTCATTTGCCCATGGTGCTACATCGGCAAGCGGCGGCTGGAAAAAGCCTTGGCGATGCTGAAGAGCGAATTAACCCTTCAGGTCTCCTGGCTTCCGTTTCAACTTAACCCCGGGATGCCCAAAGAAGGCATGCCGCGCGCCGAATACCGCAGGGCCAAGTTCGGCTCGCCCGAGCGTTCGCGCCAGCTTGATGCGCGCGTGATCGCCGAGGGCAGGAGCGAGGGCATCGACTTTGCCTTCGACAGGATTGAACGCACCCCCAACACGAGCGAAGCTCACCGATTGATTGCCCTTGCCGGAAATCAGACCGCGGTCGTGGATGCGCTCTTCCGTGCCTACTTCGAGGATGCGAGGGACATCGGCGACCCGGCAGTGCTCGCCGACATCGCGACGCAATGCAGGGTACCGGGCTGGCCCGAAAGGGCGCCCGATGTTTCGGCGCTCGAGGATGAAGTGCGCGGGATGGGCATCTCCGCGGTGCCGACCTTCATTTTCGATCGCAAGTCCGGGATCTCGGGCGCCTATCCGCCCGAGACGCTGGCGCAGGCGATCCGCCAGGCTGCCGCGGAGCCGGTCAGGTAAAGTCCAGGCGCGTCTCGAGGATCATGCCGTAGATCGGCAGCGGCGGGCGCTTGCCGCCGAGCTCGAGCGGCGTCAGTTCCTTGGCGCCGAGCGTCTTTACTGCCCCGCGGAGCGCCTTCATCACGTCGAGGGAGATGACGATCTCGCCGGCGCGCGCGCGGTGCACCAGGCGCTCGGCGATGCTCACGCTGTCGCCGAAGCCGACGAACTGCTGCTGGCCTTCCGGGCCGGCGTAGCCGAAGAGGGTCTCGCCCGTATGCACGCCCGAAGACGCGGCAGCGGGCAGGCCGTAGTCCTTCTGCCAGCGCTCGCCGACCGGCGCGAACTCGGTCTGGATCACCTGCGCGGTCTTGATGGCGGCGTCGTTGAAGTGCACCGGCTTCCCCTCCACGAACGCCGACACCAGGCCGTCGTTGTGCACCGACAGCACCTTGCCGGAGTGGCTCTTGATGGCGCGCGCGGCGAGCGAAAAGAACTCGTTCACGAGCTCGAGCACCGTCTCGGGCTGCAGCACCTCGGACAGCCGTGTGAAGTTGCGCAACTCGATGAAGAGAATGGCGGCAGGTCGGCGTTCAGGCTTTTGCGCCATAAGCATCTCCGGCGGCGGCGATCCCATTCAGGTAATGCTCCCACACGTAGAGGTTGCGCTCGCAGGCCGCGACCACGGCGTCCTCCATGCGCAGCGCCCTGGCGAATTTCTCCACCGCGCGCCAGCCGGTGTTCGAGTGCGCGCTGTCGGCCTCGGTGTGCAGCTCGAAGAACTCGAGCTCCCGATCGTCCAGGCCGAACAGCTTCTTCCATCGCCGGCGCTCGATGCCGAACCAGCCGTGGCGGCGGAAGTCGCCCTTGCCGTAGCCCGGCACATTGACGCGCTCGGCGCAGGTGTTGGCGACGACGCCTTCGAGCCAGTGGCGGTTCGCCATCAGGCCTTCCCACGCCGCCCAGGCAAGCTCGGTGCTTGGCAGCGGGCGCGCGCGCTGCAGCGCGCTGCGTTTCATGCCGATGCGCACGCCGAGGTCCTCCAGGATCTGCCAGTGCGGCCGGCCGTCGCCGTGCTCGTGGTCGGCGATCACCTCCTCGCTGCAGGCGCGGATGATGCGCAGGCGCGTGTCCCAGTCGCTGCAGTTGGTCGCCACCTTGAGCTTGAGCACGGAGTTCCTCTGCCGCGTGTTGAGCCGGTGCTGCTGAGCGAACATGCGCGCGCGGCCGCGGGTTATCGGTTCGTGGAACCAGCGGCAGCGCGCCACGAACGCGTTCACCGCCTGGTCCATGCGAGCGACGACGCTCATGCGAAGGTGAGCGTGACGCGCTTGTTCCGCTTGCCTTCGGAGCGGATCCGCGCGACCACGAGGCGGCCGATCTCGGAAGTGTTGCGCACGTGCGTGCCGCCGCAGGCCTGCAGGTCGACCCCCGGGATCTCGAGCAGGCGCACGCGACCTTCGCCGCGCGGCGGCGCGACCGACATGGTCTTGACCAGCTCGGGCCTCGCGTCGAGTTCGGCATCGGTGATCCAGTAAGAGGAAGTCGCATGGCCGGCTGTGGTCAACTCATTGAGTTCGGCCTCAATGGGCTCCTTTGCCAGCTTCTCCATCTCGATGTCGAAATCGAGATGCGCCTTGTCGTCGCCGATGCGCCCGCCCGTCACCGGCGCTTTCACGACCGCACCGAGGAGGTGTAGCGCGGTGTGCAGGCGCATCAGCCGATAGCGCCGCTCCCAGTCGATCCGAATTTCGAGTTTGTCACCCGGGGAGAGCTTGGCTCCGGGCTCGACCACGTGCAGGACCGAATCGCCGGTTGCGCCTTTGCGGGTGTCGAGGACCTGCCACGGGCCAAGCTTGCCGGTGTCCCCCGCCTGGCCGCCGCCCAGCGGGTAGAACACCGTGCGGTCGAGCTCGACCACGTTGTCATGCACCGAAACGACGGTCGCCTCGCATGCGGCGAGGTAGGGATCGTCGCGAAAGAGCAATTTAGCCAAAGAACGCGATCAGGGCGACGATGAACACGACCAGCGCGCCCGCGGCGAAGAACATGAGGGTCGTGTTCGAGACCGACGGCATCCCCGGGTCGGCGGGCGCCTCCGCGCCGTGGTGCTCGGGCTCACTTTGCGCGACTGCGGCTTCTTCGGCGGGCGCGCTCATCTTGTCGTTGAAGTTGCGGAAGAACTCGTCAGCCACCTTCTTGGCCGCGGCGTCGACCAGGCGAGAGCCGATCTGCGCCAGCTTTCCGCCGACATTGGCCTTGACTTCATAGGCGAGCCGGGTCTGGTCGCTTCCTTCGGGCGAAAGTTTGACCTGCGCCGCCCCCTTGGCAAAGCCCGCAGCGCCGCCCTGGCCCTCGAAGGCAAGCGAGTACGAGTTCGGCGCGTTCACGTCGAAGATCGACAGGCGGCCGCGGAACTTGGCGCTTACCGGCCCGACCCGGGCGGTCATCTGGACCTGGTACTCGTTGTCGTTCACCCGGGCGATCGACTCGCAGCCCGGGACGCAGGCCTTGAGCACCTCCGGGTCGTTCAATGCGTTCCACGTGTCCTGCTGCGACGCCGGGATCCGCTGCTCGCCGGTCATTTCCACAGGGGTCGGTCCTTTATCGGGGTGCTTAGTGTTCGCGCAAGATCGACGAGGCTCTTGAGATTATGCACCGGCAGGAAAAGATCGACGTGCGGCAGCATGGCGCGCACGCCGGCCGGCCGGGCCTCGAATTTCTCGTAACGCAGGAGGGGGTTCAGCCAAACGAGCTGGCGGCAGGACTTGGCGAGGCGCTCCATTTCCTCGGCGAGGCCCTCGCCCGCCTCGCGGTCCAGGCCGTCGGAGACGAGCAGCACGCAGGCGTTCTGCGCGAGCACCCGCCGGCCCCACTTGAAGTTGAACTCGCGCAGGCTCGCGCCGATGCGCGTGCCGCCCGACCAGTCCTTGATCGCGTCGGCCACCTTGCTCATCGCGACATCGACGTCGCGATGGCGCAGCTGGCGCGTAATGTTGGTGAGGCGGGTGCCGAACACGAACACCGAGACGCGATCGCGGTCGTTGGTAATGGCGTGCAGGAAATGCAGGAACATGCGCGAGTACGGGTTCATCGAGCCGGAGATGTCGCACAGCACCACGAGCGGCGGATGCAGCGTTCTCGGCGCCGCGCGCACCAGCGGAATCACCTCGCCGCCTTCGCGCAGGCTCTCGCGCAAAGTCGCACGAAGGTCGATGGCTTTTCCTTTCGGAGAAATTCTTCTTCTTCGGGTTCTTATCAACGGCAACGGCAGCCGCAACTCGGCCAGCATCTTCTTCGCCTCCGCGAGCTCGGCCGCCGACATGGTGTCGAAGTCCATGCGCGCGAGCACCTCGCGCGAGGAGAAGGTCAGGCGCGCTTCGAGCTCGAGCTTTTCACTTTCCTGTGGCTCGTGTTTTTGAGAAAACAGTGCATCGGTGAGCCGCTGACTTTGCTGCTGCTCGGGCTTGGGGGCGCGGCCGTGGGCGTGCGGCAGGAGCAGGCTCATCATGCGCTCGGCGAGCTTGGGGTCGCGCCAGAAGATGCGAAACGCCTGGTCGAAGATCGGGCGCTGCTCCTGGCGCGAAAGCAGCACCGCGGACATGGTCCAGTACCAGTCGTCGCGCCTGAGGGGGAACTGGTGCGCGCCGGCGATCTCGAGCGCGCGCACGCAATCGATGACTCGGTCCGAGCCCACGCGCAACCCCGCCGCGCGCAGCAGGCGCGCGAAGTGCATGACGTTTTCGGGCAGGCGGCCTTGCACGCTCAAGCCGTCGGTCCTCCTTTGGCCGGCGCGGCGAAAAGGCATTCCCGCGCGAGCTTTTCGACCTGTTGCGAGGCAGCGATCGCATGGCTGCGGAAATAGCGCTCATGATTGCGCTCGACCTCGTTCAGCCGGTACACGTAATTCACCATGAGGCCGGCGGAGCGCGCCATTCCGGTCTGCGAGGTGTCGCCCATCCAGTTCAGGCGCTCGAGCGCGGCGCCGTTGCCGAGGTGGAAGCGCGCCACCGGGTCGAGAGGCTCGGCATGGCCCGTGTCCACCTGCTTGGCATGCAGCAGGTAGTAGGCGCAAAGCCGCGTCAACAGGCGCTGCAAGACGTCGGACGAGTCGTGGACGTGCCAGTCCGGCTGCTCGAGTTGCTCGAGCGGCGCCAGCTCCTTGAGCCGCTCGCTGCGCTTGCGGTCGAGCCAGCGCCGGAAGCCGGGAATGGGCGAAAGCGTGGCAAAGTGCCGCAATTGCGGAAATTCCCGCCTGAGCTCCTCCGCCACCTGTTTGATAAGAAAGTTGCCGAACGAGATGCCGCGCAGCCCCTCGTGGCAGTTGGTAATCGAGTAGAACATCGCGCAGTCGCAGTTCACGGGGCTCGCAACCGGGGTTTCGACATCGAGCAAGGGTTGGACGCGTGCCGCCATTCCTTCGGTGAGGGCGACTTCGATGAAGATGATCGGCTCATCGGGAAGCTGCGGATGGAAGAACGCGAAGCAGCGCCGGTCGGCCTCGAGGCGGCGGTGCAGATCGCGCCAGCCGTCGATCGCGTGAACCGCCTCGTACTTGATGAGCTTTTCCAGAACCGCTGCCGAAGTGCGCCAGTCGATGCGCTCGAGCCGCAGGAAGCCTCGGTTGAACCAGGAGCGCAGCAGATGCTTGAGATCCGAGTCGATGATGCGCCATTGGGGATTTTGCTCGAGCTTCTTGAGCAGCCAGCCTCGCATCTCGACCAGCGTGGCGATCCCGCCCGCGGCCATATTGAGACGCCGGAACAGCTCCTGGCGCGGCGCCTCGACCGATTCCTGCAGCCGGATCAGATTGTCTGCCGATGGATCGGCCTGGTAAGCCCTCGCGGCGCTCGCCACGGCTTCGGGGGAGGGGGAATAGTCGCGGGCAAGCACGTCGAAAAACTCGCACCTGCCCTGCGCGTCGAGCGCCTGGTACGCCGTCAGCGCTTCGCGCGCGAGCGCCGAGCTCGCGTATTCACCGCTCTCGCTGAGCAGGGCGGCCGACAGCGCGCAGAGATGCTGTGCGGGACGCTCGATGCCGTGCTGCTTGTCGCCGATCAGCCGCCGCCGCAAGAACCCCCACGCGCTCGCCGCCTGGCCGCGCCACCGCTCGACGTAGTGCTGGAGGGGAGGTACGGATATCGGCACCGACGGTAATCACGCGGCGGCAGCCGCGGCCTTCGCCTCTCCCACCAGGCGCTCGGCTTCCTCGCCGGCGACGCGCTCCAGATCGTCGCGGTACTTGAGTAGCACGCCCAGGGTGTTATTCACCGTCTCGGGGTCGAGCGTCACGCGGTCAAGCGCAGCGAGGCAGTTCGCCCAGTCGATGGTCTCGGCCACGCCGGGAAGCTTGAAGAGATCCACTTTTCTAAGTTGCTGCACGAAGGCGACGACCTCGCGCGACAGCCCCTCGATCGCTTTGGGCGCCTTACGGCGCAGGATCTCGAGCTCGCGTTTGGCGTCAGGGTAGTCGACCCAGTGGTAGAAGCAGCGCCGCTTCACCGCGTCGTGGATCTCGCGTGTGCGGTTGGAAGTGATCACGACGATCGGCGGCTCCTCCGCACGCACCGTGCCGATCTCGGGGATGGTGACTTGCCAGTCGGAAAGCACTTCCAGCAGGTACGCCTCGAACGGCTCGTCGGTGCGATCAAGCTCATCGATCAAGAGCACCGGCGGCTCGCCGAGTGGCTGCAGCGCGCGCAGAAGCGGCCGACGGATGAGAAAGCGCTCCGAGAAGATGTCCTGCTCGAGTCCCTCGCGCGACTTCACGCCCTCCGCCTCGGCCATGCGGATCTCGATCATCTGCCGCGGGTAGTTCCACTCGTAGGCCGCCTGCGCGATGTCGAGGCCCTCGTAGCACTGAAGCCGAATCAGCTCGCGCCCGAGCGCCTGCGCTACCACCTTGCCGATCTCGGTCTTCCCGACTCCGGCCTCGCCTTCGAGGAAAAGCGGCCGCTTCATCGCTAGCGTGAGGAAAAGCGAGGTTGCAAGGCTTCGGTCTGCCACGTACTCGCCAGAGGCGAGCAGGGCCTGGGTTTCGTCGATGGACTTCGGCAACGGCTGCGGCATGGCGAGGGTGAAAGACTTGCATTTTCCGGGATTTGCCGAGTAGCCGCTAGCCCAGTTCGAAGAGATGAATCTAGGCGCACAGCTTCTCGCGGGACGGGCACACTACGTTTGGGAGGAACAGCCTTGAAGGCACGCAGGAGACTGCTGGTCGTTGGAGCGACGGCGCTGGCGGCGCCGCGCGTAGTCTTCGCGCAGGCACCGGGCAAGCCACTGCGCGTCGGCTTCCTTGTGCCGACCACCCGGAAGGGTTACGCGCCTCGTATCGAGGGCTTCATAACCGGCTTGCGCGAGCTCGGCTACGTCGAGAGCAAGAACCTGCTGATCGAGTACCGCTCGGTGGAAGACGACCGCTACGACCGGCTTCCCGAGCTCGCCGCCCAGCTCGTTGCGCTCAAGGTCGATGTGCTCATCACCGGCGGCACGCCGGCGACGCTGGCGCTGAAGCGCGCCACGTCCTCCATTCCGATCGTGATCGGCTCCGCCTCGGACCCGGTCGCGACCGGACTCGTGTCGAACCTCGCCCGGCCGGGTGATCGGATAGCGGCACGCGCCGGGAACGCCGATTGCTCAGCGCTCTCCTGATTCGCCACCAACGAAACAGGAGAAGTCCATGGAAATGCAGATGGTCAAGGAGCTCATGCTCCAGTCGCTTGAGCACGAGATGGGCGGCACCAAGGTGTACGAGACGGCGCTCAAGTGCATCGTCAACGAGGACCTGAAGGACGAGTGGGAGCGCTACCGCCAGGAAACCGAGAAGCACGTGCGGGTTTTACACGACGCGTGCCTGCAGCTCGAGATCGACCCGGAGGAGCAGACGGCGGGACGCAAGATCACGCACGACATGGGCGCCTCACACGTGGCCGCGATGGAAGCGGCGCTCGGCACGGGCGACAAGGAGATGGCGCAGTGCGTCGCGGCCGAATGCGTGGTGCTCGCCGAGACCGTCGATCACTTCAACTGGCAGCTAATCGGCGAGGTCGCCAAGAGGATGGACGGCGCACAAGCCAAGGCGCTGAAGGAGGCTTACCAGGAGGTCGAGGACGAGGAGGACGAGCACCTCTACCACTCGAAGGGCTGGCTGCGCGAGCTTTCGCTCGAGGGGCTCGGCCTGAAGGCGCAACTGCCGCCGGCCGAGGAGAAGAAGAAGGTGAAGTCGGCTTCCGCGCAGGCGCGCGTTGAGCAGTCGCGGCGCAAGTCGACTTAAGCGACGAAAGAAAGAAAGGAAAAGGGGTCTGACCCCTTTTCCCCTGTTCCGAGCCTACTTGAGCGCGGCCTCGACGGCGCGCTTCGCCATGACCGTGACGAGGTGCGCGCGGTACTCGGGCGAAGCGTGCAGGTCGTTGTTGAGGCCATCGGGCTTCAGCTTGATGTTCGCCACCGCGTCGGGAGCGAACTTCGAAGCGAGGGCCTTCTCCATGTCAGCCTGGCGGAACGCGCAGGGGCCGGCGCCCGTGACCGCGACGCGAACCTTGCCGCCGCCGAAGTCCGCGACGAAGACGCCGACGATCGCAAAGCGCGAAGCGGGGTTTTTGAACTTCATGTAGGCCGCGCGCTTCGGCGCCGGAAATGCCACTGACGTGATCAGCTCGCCGGGCTCGAGCGCGGTCTCGTACAGGCCTTTGAAGAACTTGTCCGCCTCGATCTTGCGCTTGTTGGTGGTGATGGTGGCGCCCAAGCCGAGCACCGCCGCCGGGTAATCGGCGGCCGGGTCGTTGTTGGCGAGCGAGCCGCCGAGCGTGCCCATGTGCCGCACCTGGCGGTCGCCGATGATGTTGGCGAGCGCGGCAAGCGCCGGGATTGCCTTCTCCACGTCCTTAGAGTCGGCGACGTCGGCATGGCGCGTCATCGCGCCGATTTCGACGCCGCTTGCCGAAGCCTTGATTCCGGCAAGTTCCTTGATTGAACCAAGATCGATCAGATCGGACGGCGAGGAGAGCCGCAGCTTCATCGCCTGCACCAGGCTCTGACCGCCGGCGAGGTATTTCGCTTCCTCTTTCTTGCCGAGATTTAGCGCGTCCTTGGTGCTGGCGGGACGGTGATATTCGAATGCATGCATAAAAGTCTCCTCCTAGGCCGCTTTCTTCATTGACCGCCAGACCGTCTGCGCCGTCGCCGACATCGGCACGTCCTTCACGCCGAGCGCGTCGGTGATGGCGTTCATCAGCGCGGCGGGCGAGCCGATGGCGCCGGCTTCGCCGCAGCCCTTCAC
>DASTPE010000042.1:0-18766 GCA_035762345.1 Burkholderiales bacterium | reverse complement strand
CGTAGGGCGGGAACCAGGAAAGCCGGAACGGCACGATCTGCTCGTCGTACTTCTTCTGGCTCTCGATCACCTTGCGGTAGAACGGGTCCTTGGCCGTCTGCACACCTTCCTTGATCAGCTCCTTGCACGCCTCGGCGGTCTCGCGGTTGAAGGCAAAGTTGCGCTGCATGGTGGCGTAGACGCTCGGGACCTTGACCATCTCCTGCAGGTCGGGCGAGACTTATCAGCAGGAAACGCATGAGGGACGCGGAGCTCCCCGGGGCGTCGCTCCGTTACCAGGATAGCAGCGGCGAGGGACCGCCGATCGTTTTCCTGCACGCGGGCTCGGGCTCGAGCCGCATGTGGGAGCACCAGGTCGCGGACTTCACCGGCGCCGGCTACCGCTTCGTCGCCTACGACCGGCGCGCCGAAGGCGTGGCGGTAGACGATCTCGAAGCTCTTGCCGGCCACCTCGGCCTCGATCGCTTCCACCTCGTCGGCACCGCTGCCGGCGGCATCGTTGCGGTCGACTACGCGCTCGGCTTTCCGCAGCGGCTGAGAAGCCTCGTCGTGGCGAACAGCATCGTCGGCGTTCAGGACGAGGAGTACCTCGAGCTCACGCGCAGCCTGCGGCCCGCGCCGCAATTCAACGCGATCCCTGCCGAGATCCGCGAGCTCGGCCCTTCGTATCGCGCCGCGAACCCGCGGGGCACGCAGCGCTGGAAGGAGCTCGCGAGAGGAGGCCATTCCACGCCGCAGACGACCAAGAATCGCATTACCTACGCAGCCCTGGAAAAGATCGCGACACCGACGCTGCTCCTCACCGGCGACGCCGACCTTTACGCCCCGCCGCCGGTCCTTCGCCTCTTCGCCGCGCGCTTTCCCAACTGCGAGTCCGTCGTCATCCCCGAGTGCGGCCACTCCGCATTCTGGGAGCAGCCCGAAGCCTTCAATCGGGCAGTCCTCGACTTCCTATCAAAACACTAAATTCGGGGTCAGGGTCGAGACTCGTTTTCCGAATTCGGGGTCAGGGTCCGAATTGGCGCGCGGGCCGGGCTTGCCGTCAGCTGTCTTCCATCCCAAGGGCGCGATCACGCGGTTCTTGAATTCTTCGCTTGCAAGCGGGTACCCGCTGTGCGTCGCGTCGCGAATCGCCTCCAGCAGTACCTCGTCCATCCGCTCCTCGATGAGCGTCCGGTACGCGGCGTGGCGCCTATCTGGCCGGACGGCGAGCGCGGCGAACTCGACGTGCTGGGAAACGAAGCGATCAGTGAGCGCTCCGCTGTTCACGGCGTAGCTCGACCACGGGTAATTCTCTGGTTGGTCGACCATCTGGGCGCGAACCGGGTTGAGCTCGATATAGCGATAGCAGGCGAGGACGTAGCGCGCCGACTCGGCGATGCAGGAGCGGAAGCGACCCTCCCAGAGCGTTCCAGTCCGCTCATAGCGTCGATTGAAGTAGGGCACATAGTGGCGGCCGAGGTCGCGCATGAGCGCGGTGCACGACTCTGCGGTCCCGGGAGTTAGCAGCAGGTGCACGTGGTTCGTCATCAGGCAGTACGCATGCACTGCGCAATCGTGCTTCACCGAAAGCTGCCGCAAGTGCGACAGGTAAACGAGGTAATCGGCATCAGCCCGGAAGCAGGCGACGCGATTGACGCCGCGCTGGATAATGTGCACCGCGACCTCCGGAAGGATGTAACGCAATCGCCGAGCCATCGTCCATCAACGGGCATCCCCAAATGCGGGTTGACGCAATTAGATCGGGGTCAGGGTCGAGATTCGTTTTTGCGTACGTGAAAACGAATCTCGACCCTGACCCCGAATTCGAGGCGGTATCAGTGGAGGTGGGGCTTCTTCAAAAAGTCGCTGCGGTCGGCGGAGGTGATGTTCACCGCGGTGGTCTTGCCGCTGCGCGCGAGCTTGAGCGTCACGATGGTGCCGCAGGGGCCGAGCTGCCAGACCTTGCGCCACAGGTCGGCGAGGCTCTTCGGCCGGGCGCCGGCGACCTCGAGCACGGCGTCGCCGACGCGCGCGCCGGCGCGCTCGGCGGGGCCGCCGGGCGCGAGCCCGGCGATCACGAGCCGCTCGCCCGCCTCGGTGGTGTACATGCCGAGCCAGGGCCGCGGCGGGCGATCCACGCGGCCGCGCTTCACCATGTCGTCGAGGATCGGCTCGAGGAGGTCGATCGGCACGACCATGTTGCCCTGGATGGTGCCGGCATCGATCTTCTCCTGCACGAGGAGTGAGCCGATTCCGGCGAGCTTGCCGTCGGCGCCGACCAGCGCCGAGCCGCCCCATTGCGGATGCGCGGGCGCCGTGAAAAGCGCTTCATCGAGCACGTACTCCCAGTAGCCCGCGAACTCGCGCTTGGCGAACACGGTGGCCTTGAGAGCGTGCGCGCGCCCGCCGTTTCCGGCCACGACCACGTTCTCGCCCACGCGGATCGGCGCGGCGCTCCCGCGCTCGATCGGCTTCACGCCGAGCTTGCCGAGCGCCTGCACCAGGCCGAAGCCGGTCGTCTGGTCGTACGCCAGCACCGTGCCGCCGGCGACCGCGCCCTTGCTGGTGGTGAGCCAGATAACGCTCGCCTCGGTGACGAGGTACCCGATGGTGAGGACGAGGCCGCTTTCGCCGATCACCACGCCGTTGCCGGCGCGTTCGGTGCCGAGGATCGAGGCGGTGAAGGCATCCTCGGGAATCTCGGCGCGCAGCTGCACCACGGCTTCGAGCGCGCGATCGAGGTCGAAGCGCCAGTCCTCGGGCTTCGGCCGCATCTCCGCCGGAAACGCCCAGTCTTTCTGCTCGGCCATATTCGGGGTCAGGGTCGAAATTCGTTTATACGTACGTGAAAACGAATTTCGACCCTGACCCCGAATTCTAAAGCCTACGTCCGCCGGCAGAGTCGAAGACGTGCGCATGTTCCGCCTGTGGCGAGACGAACACACGCTCTCCGGGCCCGAAGGTCGCGCGGCCGTGGGCCATTACGGTGAAGCTCTGCCCGCCGACCCTGACGAGGACCTCGGTCTCCGCGCCCATCGGCTCGACCACCTCGATCTCGGCCGGGACTCCGTGGCTGGCGAAGGAGAGATGCTCGGGCCGGATGCCGTATTTGACGCTTTGCCCTTCGTGGGCTTTCGCGTTGCATGGCCAGCGCGCGCCCAACGCCTCCACGGCGCCGCTCCGATAGGTTCCGTCGAAGACGTTCATCGCCGGCGAGCCGATGAATTGCGCGACGAACAGGTTCGCCGGCTGGTCGTAGAGCTCGAGCGGATCGCCGAGCTGCTCGATGCGCCCCTCGTTCATCACCGCAATGCGGTCGGCCATGGTCATCGCCTCGACCTGGTCGTGCGTGACGTAGACCGTGGTCGTTTTCAGCCGCTGGTGCAGCGCCTTGATCTCGGAGCGCATCGCCACGCGCAGCTTCGCGTCGAGATTCGAGAGCGGCTCGTCGAACAGAAACACCTTCGGGTCGCGCACGATCGCCCGCCCCATCGCGACGCGCTGGCGCTGGCCGCCCGAGAGCTCTCGCGGGTAGCGCTCGAGAAAAGGATCGAGGTTCAGGATCTTTGCTGCGCGCGAGACCCCTTCGGCGATGCGCTCGGGTCTGTCCCTTCTCAATTTCAAAGAAAAACCCATGTTCTCGCGCACGGTCATGTGCGGGTAGAGCGCGTAGCTCTGGAACACCATCGCGATATCGCGGTCCTTGGAGTCGAGGTCGTTCACCACGCGGCCGTCGATGGCGATGGTGCCCGCGGTGATGTCCTCGAGCCCCGCGAGCATGCGGAGCAGCGTGGATTTGCCGCAGCCCGAGGGGCCGACCAGCACCATGAACTCGCCGTCGGCAATGTCGAGTGAAATACCGTGCAGGACCTTGGTCGATCCAAATGATTTATGAATGGATTCAAAAGCAACAGAAGCCATCAGGCTTTGACCGCTCCCGTGGTCAGCCCCGACACCATGTAGCGCCGGAAGGCGTAGTAGATCGCCGCCGGCGGCAGCGCGTAGACGAGGCCCGTCGCCATCAGCAGCTCCCAGGGGGAGTCGTCCGCGGCGATGAAGTGGCCGAGCGCAACCGCAAGCGTGATCGTCTGCTCGTGCGAGAGGAGGAGGTACGCGTAGAGGTACTCGTTCCACGCGAGGAGGAGCGCATAGGTGCCGATCGCAACGAGCGACGGCGTCATGAGCGGCAGGTACACGAGCCTGAAAAGCTGGAGCGGCGTCGCGCCGTCGATGCGCGCCGCCTCGTCGAGCTCGTAGGGCAGCTTGTCGGAGGCCTGCTTCAGCACCCAGATCGCGTACGGCGCGGCGAGCGTCACCATCGCAAGCACGAGCGACCAGCGGTTGCTGAGGAGCCCGTAGATTCCCATCGCCTTGTACATCGGGATGGCGAGGAACGCGGCCGGGATGAAGTAGGTGAAGAGCGCGAGGTTCATCACCGCGCGCCCGCCGCGCACCTTGAGGCGGCTGATCGCGAACGCCGCGCAGGTCGCGACCGCGAGCGTGATCACGCCCACCGCGACCGCGATCCAGAGCGAGTTCCAGATCTGCGCCCAGAAGTGATGCAGGTAGAAGTGCTCCTCGCGGAAGATGGTGCCGAAGTTGCGCAGCGTCGGCTTGTCCGGCCACAGCGCGCCGGAGAACGCCGAGTCCTTCGACGAGATCGAGAACAGGAAGATGTGATAGATCGGCAGCAGCGTCCACAACAGGATCGGGATCGCAAGCAGGACGAGCACCGCCTCTTTGGTGAACCGCCTCATTTGGACAGGTGCTTCATCATGTAATAGACGAGCGGCAACACCAGCGGTAGCGCGCAGACGATGGTCGCCATCGCCAAGTCCACCTGGTCGAGGCGGATATAGCGGATGCCGAGCGTCGCAAGGACATGCGTGAGGTCGGCCGGCCCGCCGCCGGTCAGCAGGTAGACGCTGTTGAAATCGCCCAGCGTCCAGATCATCGACAGGATCGTCGAAGTGAGATACAGCGTGCGCAGCGAGGGCCAGGTCACGTACTTGAAGCGCTGCCACGCCGAGGCGCCGTCCACCGCCGCCGCCTCGTACAGCTCGCGCGGGATCGCGAGCCGCCCCGCGATCAGGATCAGCGTCCAGAACGGCAGCGACTTCCAGATATGCGTGAGCATCGCCAGCCCGAGCCCGATGCGCGGATCGTTCAGCCAGTTCGGCCCGTCCATCGCGGTGAGGCGGAAGATCAGCGCGTTGATCACCCCCCACTCGGGGTTGAACATGAAGCGGATCGAGAAGATCGTCGGGATCGACGGCACCGCCCACGGCAAGAGGAAAAGCACCGACACCCAGCGGATCCACGCGCGCTCGTGCACGAAGAAGCCCGAGAGCCATAGCGCGAGCAGGAATTTCAGGTTCACTGCGATCAACAAGAAGATGACTGTATTGATCGCAGTCCGGATGAAGATCGGGTCGGCGAAGAGGCGCGCATAGCTCTCGGGATGGCGCGCGAGCCAGAGCCCGTAGGTGACGGGGTAAAGCACGAACGCGATGAACACCAGCGCGTAGGGCGCAATGAGGAGCAGGCCCCACGTCTGCCATGTGCCGAGCCCCCGCCGCGGCGGCGCGGCGGGAACGTGCGGGATCGCGATCGAGGACATGCCTGGAATTCGGGGTCAGGGTCGAGATTCGGTTTTCACGTACGTAAAAACGAGTCTCGACCCTGACCCCGAATTCCGGCCTGACCCCGAATTTACCTCGCGCCTTCCGTGCTAGCCAGCGACGTCCTTGATTCGCTTCACCATCTCGTCGACCGCCTTGTCCACCGGCCACTTGTCGGTGACGACGCGGTTCATGGCCTTCGCCCAGACGTTCTCGTTGTTGAGGATGGTGAATTTCCAGTTCTTGGTGAACTCGAAGGTCACGGTGCCGGCCGAGAACTGCTCGTGCACCACCTTGCGGTGCGGGTCCTCGGTCCAGTACTTGCGCGCCGCCGCCGACTTCATCACCGGGTACCAGCGGCCGAGCGCTCCTTCGACGTACGGCGTGAGGTTCTCGTCTTCCATCAGGAAGGCGACGAATTCCTTGGCACGCTTCTTGTTCTTCGAGTTCTCGAAGATGACGCCGACCTTGACCGCGGCGCGGTACTGCATCGGCTTGCCGTCGGGCTTGTTCGGAAAGCCGGCGGTGGCGATGAGCTCGTCGTAGTTCTTCTTCGCCTGCGCGCGCTCCTCGGGCTTGAGCTTCTCGTTGTTCGCATCGTCGAGCCACTTGGAGGCGATCGAGATGGTCGCGTTGTGCGTCATCAGGATGGTCTTGTTGTGGAAGTTGACGTTGTTGTCCGGGTCCTTCCAGTTGATCG
Organism: Burkholderiales bacterium; assembly: GCA_035762345.1. Taxonomy (GTDB): domain Bacteria; phylum Pseudomonadota; class Gammaproteobacteria; order Burkholderiales; family SG8-39; genus SCGC-AG-212-J23. The sequence continues at coordinate 12,463 of DASTPE010000042.1, read as the reverse complement.
CCGAGGGCGGCGTGCAGCCCTTGCCGATGGTCTCGGTGTAGTCGCGCAGCGCGTTCGCGAGCCCCTGGCGCACCTGCTTGTCGTCGACGCGCAGCTTGCCGTCGTCGTCTACGAGCCTTACGTTGTACGCGTCCATATAGGTGAGGAACGAGTAGAACGAGTCGCTCGAGTCCACGCCCATCGGGCTGCCGATGGTGTAGGCGCGCTTGCCGGTCTTCTTGCGGTACGCGGGCTGCACCTTGTCGCACCAGAACGCGAAGTAGCTTTTCCAATCCTTCGGGATGTCGGTCTCCTTGAAGCCCGCCTCCGCGAGCATGTCCTTCCAGTACTGGATATGCATGGTCTGGCGCTTCACCGGGAACGCGTAGTAAGCGCGCTTCTTCGCCTTGTCGTTCCACATGTAGGTGGTCTCGACCGTGTTCGGCAGGAACTTGCCCTTCATCGGGTTGAGGATGTCCGAAAGATCCTCGAGGCGACCTTCGAACGCCCACTTGCCGGCGACCTGGAAGTCGAACACGTCGCCGTACACCACGTCGGGCGGGTTATTGGCGTCGAGCGCGGCGACCGTCTTCGGGATCATTTCCTGCGGCGCGTAGCGCGAGAGCTCGACCTTCACGCCGGTCTTCTTCTGGAACTTCTCGACGACGTCGTCGAGCGCCTTGTCTTCCTGCGGATAGAACCCTTTCGACCAGTACAGCACCAGCGTCTCCTGCGCCGAAGCGGGCAAGGCGAACGCAACGGACACTATTAGGGCGGCGAGCTTTCTCACAAGTCTTCTCCTCTGGGGGGTCGCTTGCATGATAACTGACGAAGTAACCGGAAGGTTAAAGCCCTATCTTTTCTTCCGGAAGGCCTCGAATTCGGCTTTCGTTTCCGCGTTGGGCGGGTAGAGCCCGAAGATGGAGCGGCCCTCCTTGACCTTGGCCTCGACCCAGTCCTCGAACTCGGTCTGCGCCTCGGCTTCCTTCGCCACCGCTTCGGCCATGCTGGCCGGGATCACGACCACGCCCTCGGCGTCGCCCACCACCACGTCGCCGGGGTAGACGGCGACGCCGCCGCAGCCGATCGGCACCTGGCTCTCGACCGCGTGATGGCGCACGAGATTCAGCGGCGCCGAGCGCGCGCCGCAGTACGCCGGCCAGGCGAGCTTCTCGATCGTCGGCGAATCGCGCAGCCCGCCGTCGGTGACCACGCCCGCCACGCCGCGCACCATGAGCCGGGTCATCAGGATGTCGCCGCCGGTCGCGGCCGAGGCGTCGCGGCGCGCGTCCATCACCAGCACCTGGCCGCTCGGGCAGGCCTCGATCGCCTCGCGTTGCGGGTGGCCGCGGCCCTCGAACGCGCCGAGCAGGTCGACGTCCTCGCGCGCCGGGATGTAGCGCAGCGTGTAGGCCTCGCCGACCATGCGCGGCGCTTTGGGGTTCAGCAAAAATACATTCTGGACAAATACATTCCTGAGACCCCGTTTGAACAACGCGGTCGTCAGGGTCGCAGTGGAAACCTTTTTCAGAGCTTCACGGGCATAAGATGAAAGCATGGTGGATGTCGAACGCGAAGGGTCGGTCGCGAGAATCTTCCTCAACCGGCCCGAAAAAGCAAACGCTTTGAATAGCCTCGCGCTCGAGGAGCTGCGGCACGCGCTGCGGGAACTTGGGAGCGATCGGTCCCTCAGAACGCTGATCCTCGGCGGGCGCGGCCGGACGTTCTGCGGCGGCGCCGACCGCGAGGAGCTGGGCAAACTGACGGCGGAAACCGCAGCCGCTTTCGTCACTCGCATCCATGAGGTATGCCAGGCGATCCGCGAGCTGCCGGTGCCGGTAGTGGCGCGGCTTCACGGCGCGGTCATCGGCGCGGGGCTCGAAATCGCCGCGGCGTGCGACCTGCGCGTCGCGGCCGAGGGCACGAGGTTCGCGATGCCCGAGGTGAGGCTCGGAATTCCCTCCGTGGTCGAGGCCGCGCTTTTGCCGCGGCTCATGGGGTCCGGGCGCGCTGCCTGGCTGGTCCTCACCGGCGAGGCGATCGACGCCCGGCGCGCCCTGGAGTGGGGCTTGATCGAAGAAATCGGAGACGAGCAGGTCTTACTAGAGCACCTGCTCGCTGCAGACGGCGAGGCGCTGAGAATGCAAAAGCAGCTGCTCCAGCTCTGGGAGGAGGCGCCGCTCGCGACCTCGGTCACGGCGTCGATCGAGCGCTTCGCGCGGCTTCACAAATAGGGTATCCTCCCTCCCAACTGGTTGTCTAGTTTGAAGGGAGAATGATCACCGTAGGCTCGTTCGAGGCAAAAACCAAGCTCGCCGAGCTGCTCGACAAGGTCGAGGCCGGCGAAACCGTCACGATTACCCGCCGGGGCAAGGCGGTGGCGAAGCTCGTCCCGGCCGCGGTCGACGCGGAGGAGCGAGCGAGGCGGCGTGCCTTCATCGAGGAGGTCAAGAGGAAGCGCTCGGCCTGGGATCGGGGGGCGAAGCCCGGCGCGACGATCGCCGATCTGATCAAGGCCGGCCGACGTTACTGATGGCGGTGGTGTTCGACTGCTCGGTGACCCTCGCCTGGTTTCTGAAAGACGAGCGCACCGCCTTCACCGACACTGCATTCGAGCTGCTCGAAACCGAGGAATGCTGGGTGCCGTATCTCTGGCGCCTCGAGTTTCCGAACGCGCTGCTCTTTGCCGAGCGCAAGAAACGGCTCGGCCGCGAGCAGCGGCTGGAGATCCTGGACAACGCCGCGCAGCTCTTCCTGCGCACCGACCAGGCGCTGCCGGATATCCGCTCGCTGAGCGCGCTGGCGGAGCGTCGCGGCCTCACGGTTTACGACGCCTCCTACCTGGAGCTCGCCCTGCGCTCGGGCTTCGACCTGATCACGCTCGATCGAGAACTTGCCGCCGCGGCGGTTGCCGAAGGGGTGGCAGCGCATGCGCCGGGCCGCTCGACCGCCGCCCAGGTGCGCAAGCGCTACGCCATGGAGGCCGCTTGAGAGGATGTTTGGAATCCCATATCGTGTTGACTCCCATATCTAGTACACAAAGGGCTAAACTGCACTAAATACATGGCTAAACCGCAGGTCTACGACGCATCCGCGATCCAGGCGCTGAAGGGCCTCGAGCCGGTCCGGCGCATGCCGGGGATGTACACCCACACCGTGCATCCCCTGCATATCGTGCAGGAGGCAATCGACAACGCGGTCGACGAGGCGCTCTCGGGCTTCGGCAAGCGCATCACGGTGAGCATGTACAAGGACGGCTCGTTCCAGGTCGAGGACGAGGGCCGCGGCATCCCGGTCGATATGCACCCGGTCGAGAAAAAGCCCGCGGTCGAGGTGGCGTTCACGATGCTCCACGCCGGCGGCAAGTTCTCGCGCTCGGGCGACGGCGTCTACCACATCTCCGGCGGGTTGCACGGCGTCGGCGTCTCGGTGTCCAACGCGCTTTCGAAGCGCTGCGAGGTCACGGTTTTTCGCGATGGCCAGAAGCACACGATCGCATTCGAAGGCGGCGAACTCAAGAACAAACTGAAAAGCGAAAAGGCGAAAGACAAGCGCAGCGGCACCATTGTCCGCCTCTGGCCGGACCCGAAGTACTTCGACTCGCCCAACATCCCGATGAACGAGCTCGAGCACCTCGTGCGCTCGAAGGCGTACCTGCTGCCGGGCCTGACGATGGCTTTGGAGGTGGAAGGCAAGCAAACGCGTCTGTGGAAGTACGAGCGCGGGATGGCGCAGTACTTCGAGTTCATGCTCGACGGGCGCGAGCTCGTCGCGCCGCTTTTCGCGGGCGAGCGCTTCTTCGACGAAAAGTCGTTGTCGGGGGTGACGGACATCGAGCCGGGCGAGGGCGCCTCCTGGGCGATCGGCTGGGTCGCCGAGGGCGACATCTTCGCCGACAGCCACGTGAACCTGATTCCGACGCGCTCGGGCGGCACGCACGAGGCGGGCTTCCGTTCGGGGATCTTCGAAGCGCTGGGCGCGTTCATGGACGCGCGCGGCCTCGCGCCGAAGGGAGTGAAGCTCATCGCCGACGATCTCTGGCAGCGCGCCTGCTTCACGCTCTCGGCGCGCATCGTGCGCACGCAGTTCCACGGCCAGACCAAGGAGAAGCTCACCACGCGCCACGGCGCGCGCCTGCTCGAGATGTGCGTGCGCGACGCGTTCGAGCTGTGGCTGAACGAGCACGCCGACGAGGGCAAGAAGATCGTCGAGCTCGCCATCGAGCAGGCGATGGCGCGGCTCGCCAAGGGCAAGAAGGTCGAGCGCAAGAAGTCGAGCGGCATCGCCACGCTTCCCGGGAAGCTCGTCGACTGCGCGTCAGGCGATATTTCCCGGAATGAGCTCTTCCTGGTCGAAGGCGATTCCGCGGGAGGCTCGGCCAAGGAGGCGCGCGACAAGGAGACGCAGGCGCTGCTGCCGCTGCGCGGCAAGGTGCTGAACTCGATGTCCAAGGACAGCCGCACCGTGCTCGCCAACAAGGAGCTGCAGGCGATCGCTACGGCGATCGGGGTCGATCCGCACTCCTCGGAGGAAAAGGCGGACCTCGGCGGATTGCGCTACGGAAAAATCATCGTCATGACGGATGCCGACGTCGACGGCGGCCACATCCAGGCGCTCCTCCTCACGTTCTTCTTCATGCACGCGCCGCGCCTCGTCGAGGCCGGCCACCTCTACGTCGCGCAGCCGCCGCTCTACAAGGTGGAAGTTCCTGCCCAGGGCAAGGGAGGAGGGGGGAGAGGCGCCGCTCGCCGCATCTATTGTCTCGACGACGACGAGCTGGAAGAAACGCTCGCGGCACTGAAGAAGGAAAAAGTCAAGGAAGGCAGCTGGGAAATCTCGCGCTTCAAGGGCCTGGGCGAGATGAGCCCGGAGCAGCTCTGGGAAACCACCATGAACCCGGACGCGCGGCGGCTCATAAGGATGGAGTTTTCTGCAAAGAATTTTTCCAAGGCAAAAGAAACGTTCGAAAAGCTGATGGACGCCGGCGAGGCCGAGGAGCGGCGCAACTGGATGAGGGAGCACTGGAAGAGCGTTGAAGCGGACGTCTAAGAAGAACAAGCCCTTCTGGGAAAGGGCGTATCGCGGCCATGCTTACTGGCTTGGAAAGCGGAAGCTCGGGAAGGTGACGCTTCTCCTGGAGGACCCCAAAGGCAAATATCAGTGGGAAGCCGCCGGCAAGGCAGGCTTCGCCGATGAGCTGGAGAAGGCCAAGGCGGCAGTCGAGCTCGCGGCATTGAACGCGGACCAACAACTGGACTTGTTCAGGTAAGACACTAATGGACGACACCCGGACCGGAGACCTCTTCACCAACAACGGCGACGACGCGGCGCGCATCGAGGAGCACGCCTCGCACGCGTACCTCGGCTACGCGGTCTCGACCGTCAAGGCGCGCGCGCTGCCCGAGATCGCCGACGGGCTGAAGCCCGTGCAGCGCCGCATCCTGTTTGCAATGAATGGTTCAACCACATTCTCGAAATGCGCGCGCTACGTGGGCGAGGTGCTCGGCAAGTACCACCCGCACGGCGACAGCTCCACCTACGAGGCGATGGTGCACCTCGCGCAGCCCTTCTCGATGCGCTATCCGCTCATCGACGGCCAGGGGAATTTTGGTTCCCGTGACGGGGATGCGCCCGCGGCGTATCGCTACACGGAAGCGAGGCTGTCCCGGTTTGCCGACTTGGTGTTGAGCGAGATCGGCGAGGGCACTGTCGACTTCATCAGGAACTACGACGGCAAGTTCGACGAGCCGGTGCTGCTGCCCGCGCGGCTGCCCTTCGGGCTGCTGAACGGCAGCTTCGGCATCCCGGTCGGCTTCTCGACGCGCATCCCGTCGCACAACCTGAGGGAAGTCGGCGCCGCCGCCGCGCACATCCTCAAGCACCCGCGCGCGAAGCTCGAGGACGTGCTCGAGATCCTGCCCGGGCCGGATTTCCCCGGCGGCGGCCAGGTGATCTCGCCCAAGGAGGAGATCAAGGAGGCCTATGCCAGCGGACGGGGCTCCCTGCTCTTGAGAGCGAGATACGAAAAGGAGACGCTCGCGCGCGGGCAATGGCGCATGGTGATCACCGAGCTGCCGCACGGCGTGTCGGTGAAGCAGGTAATGGAGGAGATTGAAGCGCTCGCAAATCCAAAATCTTTATCCAAAAAAGAGATTTCTCAAGAACAGCGGAGAATGAAGCAGTTCATCCTCGACCAGGTCGAGTCGGTGCGCGACGAAAGCGACCGCAAGTCGAAGCTGCGCCTGGTGATCGAGCCGAGGAGCTCGCGCCAGGACGAGAACGAGCTCATGGCCGCGCTGATGGTGCACACCTCGCTCGAGACGCGCTACCCGGTGAACCTGACCTGGCTCGGCCTCGACGGCCTGCCCGAGACCAAGGGCATCGTCGACATCCTGAGCGAATGGGGCGAGTTTCGCGTGCGCACGGTGCGCCGGCGCACCGAGTTTCGTCTCGCGAAGTGCGAGGCGCGCCTGCATATCGTCGAGGGACGCCAGAAAGCCTTCGCCAGGATCGACGACATCATCAAGCTGATCCGCGCAGCCGAGGACCAAACCGAGGCGAAGCAAAAGCTCCGGGAGAAATTCAAGTTCAGTGAAAAGCAGGCCGAGGACATCGTCAACCTGCGCCTCGGGCAGCTCACCAAGCTGGACGGCGTGGCGCTGAACGACGAGAGGAAAGCTCTGGAAACCGAGCGCAAGGGGCTGAAGGACATCCTCGGCGACGACAAGGAGCTGAAGAAGCTCGTCGTAAGCGAGCTCACCGACGATGCGAAGAAATTCGGCGACGAAAGGCGCACCCTCATCAAGACCGCCGAGCGCGCGCAGGTGGAGCGCACCGTGGTCGAGGAGCCCGTGACCGTGATCCTCTCGCGCAAGGGCTGGATCCGCGCGCGCAGCGGCCACGGGCTCGACGTGACGCAGCTCTCCTTCAAGGACGGCGATGCGCTGCTCCAGACCCTCGAGTGCAAGACCACCGATCCGGTCACCGTGCTCGCCGCGTCCGGCAAGACCTTCACCGTGGCCGCCGCCGACATCCCGTCGGGGCGCGGCGACGGCGCGCACGTCAACACGCTGGTGAATTCAGGCTCCGACGACATCGTGTGGATGGGCTCGGGCAGCCCGGAGCAGCGGCTGCTGATGAATAGCTCCGCGGGCCTCGGGTTCCTTTGCAAGCTCGGCGACCTCGCGACCAAGACGCGCCAAGGCAAGGATTTCATGAAGATCGACGAGGGGGCGCGGGCAAACGCTCCTGTATTTATTCCGGAAAGCTCTTCTTTCATAGCGGCGCTGTCGTCCGACGCCCGCCTGCTCCTCTTCCCGCTCGACGAAGTGCCCGAGCGGCCGAACGGAGGCGTGGGCGTGCAGCTGCTCGCGCTGCCGGAAAAGGAAACGCTCGCTTCGGTGGCGGCGACCGACGCAAAGTCCCTGCTCGTGTCCGGGATCAAACGCAAGAATCGCGCCGTGGAAACGCTGGACGAGAAACAGCTCACGCTTCATCTCGGAAAGCGTGCACAACGCGGCAGGCTCGCCGACGTCGGCTTCCGCGCCGATCGTCTCGGAAGCTGAACAACTTCACGTTTCCGGTCCGGCGTCACAAGAAATGCGGGCAAAAGCCGTTACGATTTGCCGATGCGCGAGCTTCACGGCGCCGTCCGTCCGTTGGCAATCCCGGCGGCCATTCTCGCGATCGCGGCCATCGCGCATCTCGTCGGGCCGCCGATGCCGGAATCGCTCGCCGGCCTTTTCGTTCTCGGGCCATATACGCTGCTCGGCGTCGCGGTCGCGCTCGCGTGGGTGTTCAACCGCGGCCGCGCCTTCGTGATCGCGGCGTCGCTGTTCTGCGCGTTCGCCGTGCAGCAGCTCTATCCGGGCGAGGTGGTGTACACGGCGCTCGTCTGCCTCGTGCCGTTCAACGCGCTTCTCGCCATGGTCCTGCCCGAGCGCGGCGTGCGCTACCGCGCGGCGTACGCGTGGTTACTTCTTCTCGGGTGCGAGGGGCTGCTGATCTACGGCATCTCCAGGATGGAAGTCGCGCTGCTCGACAACGCGCTGCTGCGCTCTCCGCCGACGCCGCTCGCCGGGCGGATCTTCTTCGCCGCCGCGTGCGCCGCGGCGGTGTGGCGCGCCTGGCCCGAGCACACGCCGCTGCAGGTCGGCAGCGCGGGCGCGCTCGTCGCCTTCTACATCGCCGCGGAATGGGTCGGCGCGTGGCGCGTGTATTCGTCGTTCATGGCGACTGCGGGCGCCATTCTCATCGTCGCGCTGGTGCAGGAATCCTACCGGCTCGCGTTCCGCGACCCGCTGACCGGGCTTCCCGGGCGCCGCGCGCTGGAAGAGCGGCTCGACAGCCTCGACGGCGCCTACGTCATCGCGATGGTCGACGTCGATCACTTCAAGCAATTCAACGACACCCACGGCCACGACATCGGCGACCAGGTGCTGAAGCTGGTGGGTGCGCGGCTCGCCGAGGTCGGCGGCGACGGCACCGTGTTTCGCTACGGCGGCGAGGAATTCTGCGTCGTCTTTCCCGATGCCGAGCTCGAGGACGCGCTGCTGCAGCTCGAGGCGATCCGCGTCTCGATCGAGCGCTACCGCATGGCGGTGCGCGCCCCCGACCGCCCGAAGGAATCCGAGGACGGCGCGAAGCGCCGGGGCGAAGGCGTCGTCGACGGGCACCTGTCGGTCACCGTCTCGATCGGCGCCTGCAGCCCGAGCAAGCGCCTGCGCACCCCCGTGCAGGTCATCAAGGCCGCCGACGAAGCCCTCTACCGCGCCAAGCGGGACGGGCGCAATCGGGTCAGCACATAACTTGCTCCGAATTCGGGGTCAGGGTCGAAATTCGTTTTTACGTACGTGAAAACTTAATTTCGACCCTGACCCCGAATTCGTCACAGACGTGACGCAGGCCGAGGCGAGACGCGCGGCGAGGCGCTACAGTCCGGGGATGGCCGCTCCCAGCCTCGTCGTCCCTGAGCACGAAGTCGAGCTGACCGCCGTGCGCGCGCAGGGCGCGGGCGGCCAGAACGTCAACAAGGTCTCGAACGCCGTCCACCTGCGCTTCGACATCGGCGCCTCCTCGCTCCCCGAGCACGTGAAGGAGCGCTTGCTGCGCGCGGGCGACCAGCGCGTGAGCCGCACCGGAATCGTGGTGATCAAGGCGCAGGCGCACCGCAGCCTCGAGCGCAATCGCGCCGAGGCGCTCGCGCGGCTGCAGTCGCTGGTGACCGCGGCGGCGCACCTGCCGAAGCCGCGCAAGCCCACGCGCCCGACGCGCGCCTCGAGACTGAGAAGGCTGGAAGCGAAGAAGCGCCATTCGCGCCTGAAGGCGCTTCGCGGCAAGGTCTCCGATTGAAGGACCTCCTCGCTGCGGTGATCGCCGCGGTCGAGGCCGAAGGCGGGCGCCTCGCCGCCGAGTTCATGCGCGCCGACGGCCCGCGCGGCCGGCGCGGAGCCGCGCCGATCGACCGGGAGATCGAGGAGCGGCTGCGCGAGGCGCTGCAGCGCCTGCTCGCGTGCACGTTCGTGGGCGAGGAGACGGGAATTTCCTTCAAGGAAGGAGATGCGGCCTGGCTCGTCGACCCGCAGGACGGCACCTTCGAGTTCACCGGCGGCAAGCGCGGCTCGGCGATCTCCGTCGCCTTGCTCAAGAAGCAAAATCCGGTGCTCGGCGTCGTCCACAGCCCGCTCTCGCCCGACCGCGGGCGCGACACCATCGCCTGGGCGGAAGGCGCCGGGCCGATCCGCAGGAACGGCAACCCGGTCGACGCCCACCTCTCGCAGCGCCTGCTCGCTGCGGGCGAGATCGTGTTCACGACCGGATCTTCGGCGCTGCGCCCGGGTGCGTGGTCGCGTGCCTGCGCGCCCGCGCGCTACATCGCAATGCCGAGCATCGCCTATCGGCTCGCGCGCGTCGCCGCGGGCGACGGCGTCGCCACGGTCTCGATCCACGGCCTGAGCGAGTACGACGTCGCGGCCGGCATGGCGCTCGTGCGCGCGTCGGGAGGCGTGGTGCTCGATGCCGAGGGCAAGGAAGTCGCGCTCACCGGCGCGCCCGGCCAGCGGCTCTCGGGCTGCTTCGCCGGCGCGCCCGCCGCCGCGGGGCAGCTCGCCGGCCATGACTGGAAGTCGCTCGAGGACGAGCCGCCGCAGAAGCCGCGCGTCGTGCTCGGCTTTCCGCGCCGCGCGCCGCCCGAGCGCCTGGATCGCGCGCAGGCCTGCCTGCTCGGCCAGGTGATCGGCGACAGCCTCGGATCGCTGGTCGAGTCCAAGAGCGCGCCCGAGATCGCCGGGCTGTATCCGCAGGGACTGCGCGACCTCGCCGACGGCGGCGTGCACCATACGATCGCCGGCCAGCCGACCGACGACAGCGAGATGGCGCTCGCGCTCGCGCGCTGCCTGCTCGCCGAGAAGCAGTTCGTCGCGGAGAAAGTCCTCGATGCGTACCGCGAGTGGATTACCACGCGCCCGGTCGACGTCGGAGCGACGACCGAGCGCGGCCTCCTCGGCATGCAGACGGGCGAAAGCGAGTCGAACGGCTCGCTCATGCGCGTCTCGCCTTTGGGCGTGTGGTGGGCGGGCGACCCGGCGCGCGCGGCAGAGGCGGCGCGCGCCGATTCCGCGCTCACGCATCGCAACCCGGTGTGCGTCGAGGCTTGTGCTGCGTATGCCGCGGCGATCGCGGCCGGCATCGCGGGCGGCAGCCGTGCAGCGATGCGCGAGGCGGCGCTCGAGCATTCGAGAGGCAAGGCGCGCGAGCTGATCGAGCGCGGCGGCCTGCCGGCGGATTTTACGGAGTCGCGCGCGTCGGTGCGCACATCGTTACTCAACGCCTTCCATCACCTGGAACGATCCGGGTTCGAGGAGGCTCTGCTCGCCACCGTCGCCGCCGGCGGACACACCGACACCAATGCCGCGGTGTGCGGCGCGCTGCTTGGCGCCGCGCTCGGCCGGCAGGCGATCCCTTCGCGCTGGGTGCTTGCCGTGCTCGCGTGCCGGGTCACCCTCGATGCCGGCGCGCCGCGCCCGCGCCCCGCGGCCTACTGGCCCGACGACATCCTCGAGCTCGCCGAAGCGCTCCTGGAGGCGAGATGAGAAGCGCAGTCTTTATTGCCTTCTTCTGCTGGATGCTTCCCGCCGCCGCAGGGGTTGCGGACCTGCACGTCGAGATCCGCGTTGCGAAGAGCGGCGAGCTGACGATCACCGAGCGCACGACGGTGCTCGCGCCCGAAGGCCGGCAGCACCGTCAAACGATCCACCGCGCGACGCGGCGTATCGAGTTCCTCGCCGACCACGACGCGCTGCAGTGGCGCCTCGAGGGCGCCGAGCGCATCACCGCGGAAATCATCCTGCCGGAGGCTGTCCCCGCACGGCTGATCAAGGCCGAGGCGAGCGGCCGCGACGCCCAGATCTTCCTGCGCGACGGCCGCGCCGCCTTCCGCTCGGAGGACGGCGTCGCGATCGTCGTGCGCTTCCCCAAGGGCGTCGTCGTCGAGCCGAGCTTCGCCGAGCGCGCGCAGTGGATCTTCTCCGAGCACTTCGGCGCCGTGCTGATCGTGATTACCTTGGTATTGACCGTGCTTACGCTGCTTCAGCTACGAAAAGTCTCGACCAAAACCTAATTCGGGGTCAGGGTCGAAATTCGTTTTTGCGTACGTGAAAACTGAATTGCGACCCTGGCCCCGAATTCACGGCCAGAGCGTAAGCCAGAAGCCGAAGGTATTGACCTCGTTGTAGCGGTCGATCTTGGGGAAGTAGACGACGTTGAGGCTGACCCGGCGCCACTCGTAGCCGGCGATCGGCAAGGGTGCGATGAAGGCGTCGCCCTCGTTGTAGGTGTCGCTGTGGAAGCCGACGAGCGCAGCGCCGAGGCGCAGCCGCTCGGTCGGCTTCCAGAACGTGCCGATGCCGGCGTAGACGGCGGTGTTGCGCCCGGAGTCGCGGTAGACCCCGCCGTCGAGGAACCAGTCGAAGCGCTCGCCCGGCGTGCGCCAGCGTAGCCCGAGGCCCGGATTGAACTCGTTGTCGACGCCGCTCTCGTGCGCTTTCTCCCGCTCGACGTGGTACGAGAGTCCGTACACGTTGACGCCGAGCTGACTTTGCGCGGCGCACGGGGCGGCGCACGCCGCCAGCAAGCCGAGCACGGCGCTTACTTTTCGCATGTAGATTAGAGTCCATGAAGATAGGCCAGTTCTGGGACGATGCGATCGTCCCCACCCTCGTCGACTACATCCGCATCCCCGCCAAGTCGCCGCATTTCGACAACGCATGGAGCAAAAACGGCTACATCGATGCCGCGGTCGAGCTCGCCGCCGGCTGGTGCCGCAAGAATGCGCTTCCGGGGATGGGGCTCGAGGTGGTGCGCTTGGAGAACCGAACCCCGGTACTCCTGATCGAGGTCCCCGCGTTCCAGACGAGCTCCACCAAGACCGTCCTCATGTACGGGCACCTCGACAAGCAGCCCGAGATGGTCGGCTGGCGCGAGGGCT
>DASTPE010000041.1:0-29918 GCA_035762345.1 Burkholderiales bacterium | reverse complement strand
GCCCGATCTCGTCGAGCAGGCGGATCGCCTGCTTCTTGTCGTAGCGCGCCCAGGCGTCCTTGTAGCGCTCCTGATAGAGCGGGCTGCCGGACAGGACGGTGTTGTTCGCCTCGACGGCGAGGCCGAAGTACAGCACCTGGTTGACGAGCGAGCGGTCGATGGCGAGCGACAGCGCGCGGCGGAAGCGCACGTCGCGCAACAGCGCGCGCCACACCGGATCGGCCGCGTTCAGGTTGGGGAACAGGGCGAAGTGCGAGCCCTTGCCCGGCCGCCAGAGCAGCGTGCGATAGCTGTTCTGCTTCTCGCCCTGCTTGAGGAAGGTGTAGTTGTTGAAGTTGATGTCGCGCGCCTGCAGGTCGGCCTCGCCCGCGCCGGTCTTCGCCGGGATCAGCTTGGGATCGGCCACCGCCAGCACCACGCGGTCGATGTAGGGCAGCTGGCGCCCGGCGGGATCGACGCGATGGAAATAGGGGTTGCGCACCGCGACGAAGCGGTCGGCGGGCGGCCGCGTGGTGTTCATCCACGGCTGCAGCGTCGGCAGGTCGGGGTTGTCGAACTCGTAGAGGTTGTCGGCGCGGTTATGGATCGCGGACCACTTGCGCTTCGCCGTTCCGTCGGCTTCGGCCCGGCGCACCTCTTCCGAGTACTTCTTGTGGAACTTCTTCAGGTAGTGCGCCGGCCGGTAAATGAACAGCGGCGACGCGCCCGCCTGGCGCGGCAGAAAATGCGGGTTCGGCTTGTGCCACGTATAGCGCACCACGGTGTCGGAGAGCACCTCGAACTTCGGCTTCTGGCCCTCGACCAGCAGATCGCGCGGCGGCCCGGCGGGAGCGAGCTCCTTGTTGTTCGCCACATCTTCCCAGTAGTAGCGGAAGTCCTCGGCGGTGAACGGATGGCCGTCGGACCAGCGATGCCCCTTGCGCAGCCTGAGCGTGAAAATGCGGCCTTCTTGCGCGTCGAAGGACTCGAGGATGTCGGGCACGAGCTCGAGGTTGCGGTCGTAGCCTACGAGACGCGCGTAGCCGTAGACGACGAGCAGCCGTGTGTCGCGGCTGCGGCCGACCAGGCTGTGCAGTGTGCCGCCATGCTTGCCGAGGTTTTCCACGCTGACTACGAGCGGCTGCTGCGGCAGGCGCTTCTGCACCGGCGGTAGCTTCCCCGTACTGACCTCGAGGCCTAGCATCGGGGTTTCGACCGCGTCTATCCCTAGCGCCGGGAATGCTGCCAGCAGCAGAACAAGACAAAAGCAGCCCCTCACGCAGCGGCCCTCACGAGATGTCCCCGTCCGATGTCGTGCATGCTGGGTCGCAAGCCGGCATCGATACGAAACTCTGCCGGCCACGCCGAGGGGTCGGAAGCCTTGCCCTCCATCAGCGCCTTGAAATCAAGCTTGCGGCCCAAGTCCGGCTCCGGCACGGCGGCGAGCAGCGCGCGCGTATACGGATGTACCGGGTTGCGGAAAAGCTCTTTCGCAGGCGCAAGCTCGACGACCCTGCCGGCACACATTACTGCGATGCGGTCGGCGAGGTAGTTCACCACCGCGAGGTTGTGCGAGATAAAAATATAGGCGAGGTTGAGCGCGCCGCGCAGGTCAGCGAGCAAGTTCAGCACTTGCGCCTGTACCGAAACGTCGAGCGCCGATACCGGCTCGTCGCAGATGAGAAGCTCCGGCCCGAGCGCCAGCGCGCGCGCGATGCCGATCCTCTGACGCTGGCCCCCCGAGAAGCTGTGCGGGTAGCGCCGGAGGTGGCGTACGTCCAGGCCGACGAGGCCCATCAATTCCTTGACTCGTGCGAAGCGCTCTTCTGAGTCGCCGATGCCGTGGATCACGAGCGGCTCGCTTACGATTTCGTACGCGGTCATGCGAGGGTTGAGCGAGCTGAAGGGGTCCTGGAACACGAATTGGACCTTGCGCCGATAGGCGAAGAGCTCGGCACCCTTGAAGTTCAATACTTTCTCATTCTTGAAAAACACCTCTCCGGAGTCGGGCTTGACTGAACGCAGGATCATGCGCGCGGTCGTGGTCTTGCCGCAGCCCGACTCGCCGACGATTCCCAGGCATTCGCCCGCGCCGACCTGAAAGCTCACGTCGTCGACCGCGAGCAGCTCTCCGCCGCCCTCGGCGCCCAGAAAGGAGCGCTTGCGCGTGGTGAAGCGCTTGGAAAGATTCCTCACTTCGAGCAACGGCCCGTGCACCTCCTCGCGGCGCCGCCTTCCCGACATGGTGATCAGGCTCTCGTCGTTCACCTGCACCTCGCGGATCGGAGTCAGCCGCTCGCCCGGCTTCATGTTGAAGCGCGGCACCGCGCGCAGCAGCGCCTTGAGATACAGATGTCGCGCCTTGCGGAAGACGTCCTCCACCGTGCCCGCTTCCATCACCCGGCCGCGGTGCATCACCACCACCTCGTCGGCCATATTGGCCACCACGCCGAGATCGTGCGTGATGAGCAGTACCGCCATCTCGAACTCCTGCTGCAGCTGCTTGATGAGGCGCAGAATCTGTGCCTGGATAGTGACGTCGAGCGCGGTGGTCGGCTCATCCGCGATCAGCAGCGCAGGGCGGCACACGAGAGCCATGGCGATCATCGCGCGCTGGCGCAGTCCCCCGGAGAGCTCGAATGGATAAGTGTGCTCCGCCTTCACCGGGTCCGGAAATCCCACGCGACGGAGCATGTCGATGGCTGCGGAGCGTCGCTCGCGCTCGCCGAGCTCCGGCTGGTGCAGCGCAAGCGCTTCCGCGATCTGGTTACCGATCGTGTGCAGCGGCGATAGCGCCGTCATCGGCTCCTGGAAGATGATCGAGATACGGCCGCCGCGGATGTCCTGCATCTCGCGCCCCGCGGGATCGAGCCTTGAAATATCGATCTCGGTCCCGGGCCGCCGCTCCGGATCTCGAAACACGATTTCGCCGGATTCGATACGCGCGATGCGCGGCAGGATGCTCATGATCGACTGCGCCACCACGGACTTGCCGGAGCCGGACTCACCCACCAGTGCGACCGTGCGCCCGGCCGGGATACGGAACGAGATGCCGTCGACCGCCTTGACCGTGCCGGCGTCTACATCGAGATAAACCTTCAAATCGCGGACGGTCAGGAGATCAGCCATGCGCGGGCGCAGTATACGAGAACACTTCCGCAATCGAGAGCCAGCGCGGACCTCTCATGGTGAAAAGTCTTTCAAGGAAATCCCAGGCGCCTGCGTCATGCACGGCGTGATGCGTAAGCCAGCCGAGCGGCGCTTCCACGGAAAGGCCTTTCAAGGCAAGCCGCAGGGCTTCGCCTTCGCCGATGAATCGGTTGCCTTGGCGCCACGCCACGATGTCCACGTGCGCATTCACCTGCCGCAGGCCCGGCGCCGGCTCCGCGCTGGCGCATGGCCCGTACATGCTCACTCCACGGATACCGATCGCTGGAAGCTTCTCCAGCAAGTCCTCGCGCACGCGGTTCCAAGGCGGCGCCAGAACGGGGAAAAAGCGGCCGCCGGCAAGCTCGCGCAGCCGGCCGAAGCCGGCCGAAACTCTCGCGAGCGCCGCGTGGAGCGGCTCGGCCCCAGGGTACTCGGTCTTCTTATCGCCGGGTGCGGCGCGATTACGATGATCGGTGCCGTGCTGCAGCACGGTGACATCGTCGTGTAGCACTCGGAAAAGCGCCGGCTCGGCCACTGCGGGAACCACGGCAAGCGAAACCGGGACTCGGGAAGAAGAAGCGAGCTCTAGCAGGCGTTTCGCCTCGGGCCGCACTGCCGCGGCGTCGTCGTCGCGCCACCAGAACTGCACCGGCCGGCCTGCGTCACGGCGCCGGACGAGCTCGAGCTCGAACTCTTGCCAATTCAAGCGAGCCACTCGCGCAGGAGCGCCGCGCTGCGGCGCGCGCCGCCGAGGTCGATGGCACCGGCCGCCGGCCGCGGCGCGGCCGCGGCGCGGTCGATAGCCGCGGCGAGCGCCGCCGGCGAAAGCGCATCCTCCTCCAGCATGTTCACCAGTCCCCTCTGCGCCAGCAGTGATGCGCGCAGCGTCTGCTCGGACTCTCCGCTGCTGGCGAAGGGCACGAGCACCGCACGGGCGCCCGCCTGCAGCGTCTCCACGACCGTGTTGTAGCCGGCCTGACTTACGGAGACTACGCAGTTTTGAAGCCGCTGCGTGAAGTCGCTTCGCGCTCGCTCCACGATTACCCCATCAAACCGAAGGGTCTCTATTTCTTTCGCGTTCACTCCGGCGAGAATTCGCCAAGTGATATTGCGCAGCGCGGAAAGCGGACGTGCGCGGATGGCCGTTTCAACAAGCTTCCGGCCTACGGCGCCTCCGCCGGCAGATACCAGGACTTCATCGGCTCCCGCGTTTCCCCTTTCGGCCATTTCCTGGGCCACATAGCCGGTGTAGAAGAATCTCCCCTCGAGGCGTTGCGTGCGCGAGAAGCTGCTCGCGAAGGGCGCGACACGCGGATCGCCGTGTACCAGGAGCCGGTGGAAGTAGCGCTCGAAGCAGGCGAGCGCCTCTTCCTCGCGCGAGGGCTTGGGCTGGAGTATGTCGCGCACCGAGCATACGACCAGCCGCGATGCGGCCTCCTCCAGCAGCGGAATGAGCTCGAAGCGCATCTGGCGCCTGCCGAAGGGGAAGAGCTCCACGATAAGCGCGTCGGCTTCGCTCGCGCGGTATGCCTCGAGCAGGCGGGCGCGGCGGCGCTCTTTCCACGCTTCGTCGACCGGCTGGCCGCGTCCATCGAGGAGATGCCTGAATGACGCATCGCTCGTGGCGGGCGGCAGCTGCAGCACCGGTATGCCCTCCACCGGCGCGCCGCCGCTCGCAAGCGTCACCTCGAACCCCCCCTCCCGCAGCGCCTGCGCGATCGTCGCCGCGCGCTTGAGGTGCCCGATCCCGAGCAGGTGTTGGACGTAGAAAAATACTTTCATTGCACGTTCAACCGCTCGATGCTCGGCCTGCCCTGCTGATCGAGGTTGAAGAAGTGAACCGCATGCCAATCGAGCTTCGCCGGCGGCTTGCTGCGCATGTCCCAGCCGGCGGCTTCGGAAAGTACGGCGCGGATCACGCCGCGGTGAGTGACGGCGAGGGTCGGCACGCCCGCAGTCGCGACGTCCCGCAACCAAGGCTTGATTCTTTCAATAACTTCACGTGGGCTCTCTCCGCCTGCAGGCCGGAAATCGAGCCCGCGCGCCTCATTCTCGGCCATCGATTCACCGAGCGCCCGACGCAGCTCAGCCAGCGTTTTGCCTTCCCAGTCGCCCCAGTCCATCTCGATGATCCGGGGCTCGCGTACAGCGTCCGCCATCCCGAGCAGTGCCGCGGTCTGCACACAGCGGACAAGCGGGCTGGTGACAATCCTCATACTTCGACAATCCTCTGGCAGCCGAACAGAACAGTTACTTAGCAAAGAAACCTCGGCACGGCCCTGAATGCGGCCCGCCGCGCTCCACGCGGTGTCGGCGTGGCGCAGCAGCGCAAGCCGCGTCATAGCGCCGAAAGCAGGGTCTTCAGCCGTCCGGCGGTGGACTCGATGCTGCGCTCCGTGGCGACGAAAGCCGCGGCCGCGCGACCGAGCGCGCTGCGCCGATCGGCATCCAGGAGCAACGCGCGAATCGCATCGCCAAGCGCATCTTCGTCTTTCACCAGGACGCCGGTCCGTCCGTCGACTACTACGTCGGGCACGCCGCGCGTGGCGCGCGCCACGACCGGCAGCCCTGCCGCCTGGGCCTCCAGCAGCGCCATTCCGTAGGCCTCGTTCACCGCGGGCCAGGCGTAGAGGTCGCAGGCGGCGTACATCGCGGCGATATCGCGGGTTCCGAGCGTGCCAAGGAAAGAGACACGTCCCGGCACGGCGCGCTCGAGTGCGGCCTCCACCTCGGCGCGCGCCGAGCCATCGCCCGCGACGACGAGGCGCCAAGGCAGGTCTGCGAGGCGTGAGAGCACGCCGGCGAGCGCGCGGTAAGAGGCGAGCTTGTCACCCGTGCGCATCATGGCGGCCACGGCGATCCACGGCACGGCGGGATCGAGGCCGCGCTCGCCGGCGAGCCTGGCGCGATGCCGGCCGCGAGCGCGCGCGGCCGCGGCATACGGCTTGACGTCCACGAAGGGTGGCAAGTGCACCAAGCGCTCGCGAGGAATCAGCTCTTCCAGGCCGGCGAGGTCGTCGCGCGAAGGCGCAATTACGAGGCGCGCGCGGCCGATCGCGTCCGCGGCAGCGTCGTGCCCGATCGCCCACGGACCGCCCGCGCGCTTCTGCGCGTGCGACGCCTCCGCAATCACGTAAGGGATGCCGAGCGCTTCGCTCACCGCGGGGCCGAGCCAATCGGGAGCTTTGTAGTACACGTGGTACGTGAACCAGAGGTCCGGCCGCTCCTGCGCCGGTGCCGTGCGCCACTGCGCGGCAAGGCGCGCGGCCAGCGCCCCGCCCTGCCGGCGCAGCGCCTCCTGCCGTTTACGCTCGCCGTCGGCGTCATAGCTGCGGAAAGTCGATATCAATTCCACCTTGTCGGCGACGCGCTCGAGCGCGTCCATGAGCAGGCCGGCGACGCGCCGATCGCCCGAAGGCGTGGCGTGCGTCGGCGGCTTAAGCGGTGCGTAGAACGCGATTCTCACCGGGCGCGAAGAGCCCGAACTTGCGGGCGATCTGCTCGAGGTTTGCGTCGAGCGCAAAGCCCTGCGCCACTCGCACTTGACCGGCTTGGCCGAGCGCGCGGCGCCATGCCGGATTCGTAATCAGCGCTTCCAGCGCGCGCGCCAGCCCATCGGAGTCGTTCGCGGCAACCAGGAGGCCGGTCTGGCCGTCGCGCACGAGCTCCGGGATCGCCGAGACGCGCGTCGCCACGCAGGCAAGCGCCTGGCTTTGCGCCTCGGCGAGCACGTTGGGCAGCCCATCGCGATCGCCGTCGGCCGCGATGCGACTTGCGAGGGTGAATATGTCGGCGGCGCGGTATTCGTCGAGCACCTTGTCCTGCGTAAGCGCTCCGCGCCATTGCACGCGCTCGGCGATGCCCAGGGAAGAGGCCAGGCGCTCAAGCCGCTTTTTGCGTGGCCCGCCGCCGACGTGCACGAAGCGCCAGTGCAGATCGGAGCGGATGCGCGCCAGCGCCTCGAGGAGCACTTCGGTGCCCTTCTTCTCCACCAGGCGCCCCACGGAGAGGATCACGACGGGATCAGCAGGTGAGCTGCCGTCGCGGACAGCCGCAGATCGAGTCCTGATAGGGAATTTCTTTAGATCTACCCCGTGGTAGACAAGATCGACCTTTCCGGGCGGCGCGAGGGCTGCAAGATGGTCGAGGTTGACTCGAGTGCACGTGACGAGCCACTCGCATGAAGCGAGCTTCTCGCGCTTCTCCCACTCTGGCGTGGTCCAGATGTCCTTCGCGTGCGCCGAGCCGGTCCAGGAGATCCCGAGGAGCGCCGCGGCGTAGCGCGCTACCGAGGCCGGCGTATGCAGGAAATGCGCGTGCAAGTGCCTCACCTCGGGCGGAATCTCCGCCGCAAGCACGAGTGCCTGGCCGAAGCGGCGGATGCGATTCGGTGTCGGATCGCGCCGCAGATCTTTAAGCCACAGGGAAAAGGCAGCCTTGTAGTTGGGACTACGTCGGATCTGCAGCCAAGAGCGCAGAACGCGAACCGGCTCGAGAAGCAGGTACTCGGGAAGGTACAGAATCGCCGCGCGGATTTCCTCGTGTACCGGGTGGCGCCGGGAGTCGGTCGGCCGGCGCAGCGAGACGATCAGGATATCGAGGCCGCGGCGCTCGAGCGCGGCGATCTCCTGCGCGATGAAGGTCTCGGAGAGGCGCGGGTACCCTTTGAGTATGAAGGCGACCCGCAACCCGCGACCTTCCGTTGCTTTAGCCGATGCGCGCGATGGAGCGCGGCGCCTCGAACTCCGCCGGCTCGATCCACGGCGCGACCAGCCGCGAGACGTTCTTGAGGCCTTCGAGAAGCCCGGGCACGACGACTTCGGAAGGCCGGTTCTGCCGCGGTAGCGCGCGCAGTGCCGCGGCCATGACCGCCGGGTCGTAGGTGGCGTCGTCGGTAAGCAGGCTGACCAGGCCGAGCTCGGCGGCGCGGGAAGCGCGGATGAATTGCTCGAGCCGCGGCTCGGTGCGCGGCACGATGAGCGCGCGCTTGTCGAGCGACAGTACTTCGCAGAACGTGTTGTAGCCGCCCATGGCGACCACGCCGGCCGCACGCGCCACGAGCGCCTCGAGATGGCCGTGGAAAGTGATCGCGTCCACGCGCTTGAGCTTGGCCGCGCGGTCCATGAATTCCGCCTGTCGGTCCGCGTGCATGAACGGCCCGAGCACCAGGAGCGCCGGATACGGCAGCAGCGGGTCATGTTCGTAGGCGCGCAGCACCCAGTCGATCAGCCCCTCGCCGTCGCCCCCGCCGCCGGTGGTGACGAGCAGGAACGGGCGGTTGACGATTTCGGGAAGGCGCGGCGGCGCGCCGTGGGTCGCGACCTCGCGGTGCAGGTAGCCGGTGTAGACCATCTTCTTGCGCACGCTCGTCGGCAGCGAGATGCCATCGAGCGGGTCGCAGATCTGCGGCAGGCCGTACACCCAGATCTCGTCGTAGAACTCGCGCAGCGCGGGCAGCGCCTTCTTTCGCTGCCACTCGGGCTCGAGGAGCCGCGGCTCGTCCATCACGTCGCGCAGCCCGAGGATGATGCGCGTGCCGCGGCGCTTGAGCACTTTCAGCGTCTGCAGCAGCTCGCCGCGCAACCCGACCGGCTCCTTGTCGACGATGAAGACGTCGGGCGCAAACTCTTCCGCGGTGTGCTGGATGATCGAGGCGCGCATCGACATCGTCTCGCGGATATCGAGGTGCAGGTTGAGCGAGGTGTACTCGCCGTTGCGCAGCTTGATCACGCCGGGGACCCGCACGAAATCGACGCGCGCGCGGAAATCGAAGCTGCCGATGATCGGCGAGCCGGAGAGGATCAGGACCGAGAGCTGCTTGAAGCTCTCGACGAGCGAATGCGCGATCGTTCGGCAGCGGCGCAGGTGACCGAGGCCGAACGTGTCGTGGCTGTAGATGAGTATGCGGCCATCGTTCCGCCTGGGCCTCATGGCGCTCCTCCCGTTGCTCCCTCCGTTAGGCCCGATTTTCGGCTGGCGCCGCCGGGGCGCGCAAGTCCTGTAGTTCGGCCGGCAGCTTGGCCTCCTGCCTGGCTCTGCAGGCCTTGCACGTCCCGCAGGGACGAAAGCCGTCCAAGGGTCGCCGACAGGACCATGTCAGGTCGAGCAGCTCTTGCGGCAGCGCCGCAATGAGCTCGGCTTTCGGCGTGTCATAAACCGGGAAGATCCATTCGACGGCGGGCTCGCCCAGCTTTCGCGCGCGATAGCACTCGTACATCACTTCAAACACACGCTTCTGCCGGGCAATGCGATTCACGATGTCCGTATCCGCGGCAAGCGCGCCGACCGCGATTCGGTTGCAACCCGGCGTATCGATCGCAACCTGGCATGCGACGAACGCGATCGAAAGATAGTCGATCGGGATCGCTTCCAGCGCCGAGAATTCAAGGCCCGACTCGGAATAGCGGAACGGCCGATAGTGCGTGCGGCAATACGCGACGATTGCCTCGACCGCACGGCTCTCGGCGTGGTCGCGTCCTTCGCGGTTAACCATGCGGATGTGGTGCACGCGCAGCTCCTCCGCGCTCGCGGTGAGCAGCCTGACCAGCATCGCGGTGCTGTCGATTCCGCCCGAAAGCATCACCAGGGTCGTCACAATAAGATTCTATCTGTACTAGGATTGGCCCAATGAGCGTGAAAAAGCTGCTCGATCTGAGCGGAAAAGTGGCTGTGGTGACCGGCGGCTCGCGCGGCTTGGGCCTGCAAATTGCGGAGGCACTCGGCGAAATGGGGGCCAGGCTTGCCCTTACGGCGCGCAAGAAGGACGAATTGAATTCTGCGGTAGTTCACCTCGGGAAGCAGGGTATCGAGGCCGTAGCGTTTGTCTGCGATATCGGCAGGCGAGAGCAGATCGCGCCGTTCGCCGAAGATGCGATGAAGCTCTTCAAGAAGATAGACATCCTCGTCAACAACGCGGGGGCAACGTGGGGCGCGCCGGCGGAAACGCATCCGCTCGATGCATGGGACAAGCTCGTCAACGTGAATTTGAGCGGGCTGTTCGCGCTCACGCAGATCGTCGGCGGAAAATCGATGATCCCCGCGAAGTGGGGACGCGTCATCAACGTCGCCTCGGTCGCCGGACTGATGGGCCAGGATCCGCGCTTCGCAGCGACCGCCGCCTATACCGCGACCAAGCACGGGGTCGTCGGCCTCACGCGCCAGCTCGCGGCCGAATGGGGCGTGCACGGCATCACCGTGAACGCGATCTGCCCGGGTTTTTTCCCGTCGAAGATGACACGCGCAACTCTCGAGACCGCAGGAAAATTGATCCAGCAGTGGACTCCGACGCGACGTCTGGGCGACGAAGAAGACCTGAAAGGGCTTGCGGTGCTGCTCGCTTCCGAAGCCTCGCGCCACATCACCGGGCAGGCGATCGCGGTCGACGGCGGCGCCACCATCGTATGAATGTCGAGTTCGCACGCGAATACCAGAAGAAGATCCCGTTTCTGCAGCACCTGAAGATCCAGACCGACGCGCTGGGCAAGGGTACCGCGCGGCTTTCGCTGCCGATCGAGCGCCATCTCACCAACAGCCTCGGCACCGCGCACGGCGGCGTCATCATGTCGCTGCTCGACGTGGCGCTGTGCACCGCGGCGCGCACGCTGCACCCCGACTCGCTCGGCGTGATCACCATCGACCTCAGTATCTCGTTCGTCGGAGGCGCGAGCGGCGCGCGGCTTTTCGCGGATGCGCGCGTGCTGAGGGATGGGCGTAGCATGAGCTTTGTCGAAGGAGAGGCGAAGAACGAGGACGGCTCGCTCGTGGCGAAAGCGATCGCGACCGTACGAGTAAGGCTCAAGGAAAAAGGGGATAGCTCATGAGCACAGTGAATCCTTACGCCGCGCCGAAGGCGGCGGTGGCCGACGAGATCATTAACTCCAATGCCGATTTCGTCCCGGGCGGCCAGTCGCGTCCGGCCGGGAACGGCTGGACCTGGATCGTCGAAGGCTGGGAGCTCTTCAAGCGCCAGCCTGGCATGTGGATCGGGATGATCATTATTCTTCTACTTATCTTCATCGCTGCCGCCTTCATACCCATCATCGGCGGCCTGGCAATGACTGTCTTCGGACCGGTTTTCGCCGCGGGTGTAATGCGGGGCTGCAAGGCGCTCGATTCGGGCGAAGATCTCGAGCTCGCCCATCTCTTCGCCGGGTTCCGCAGCCGCACCGGCACGCTGATCGGCGTAGGCGCGCTTTACCTCGCGGCTACCATCGCGGTCGCGCTCGTCGTGAGCCTGGTCATGGGCGTCGGCATGATGACGATGATGGGCGGCGCAGATCCGCAGGCGATGTCCGCGATGGGGATGACGTTCGTGCTTGCCGTGCTGATCATGCTGGCGCTGCTGCTTCCCGCGATGATGGCCGTCTGGCTTGCCGCGCCGCTCGTCGTATTCCACGAGCACGGCGCGATCGACGCGATGAAGGGCAGCTTTACGGGCTGCCTGAAAAACGTCGTGCCTTTCCTGCTCTACGGTGTCGTGCTCGTCGTGCTTTCGATCATCGCCTCGCTGCCGCTCGGCCTCGGCTGGCTTGTCCTCGGGCCGGTGTTCGCGGCGTCGATCTACGCCTCGTACCGCGACATCTACCTCAAGCCGCGGCCGTAGCGCGCCTGTGGCTGTCGAGGAGCGCGCGGCCGCTCCACAGCCACGCGAGGCCTGCGAGTTGCACCGCCCAGGTCATGCCGAGCGCCCAAGGATAGGCCGCGGTGGCGTAGCCGCTCGCGCTCGGCGGCCACAGATCCAGCACCAGGCCGATTCCCCACTGCCCGCTGAACATGCCGACGAAGCCGAATACGTTGATCGCCGTATTCGCGCGGCCGGCCATGGCCTTCGGAAGCCGCCGCGACAGGATGGAATACGCAAGCACGACCGAGGTTCCGGCTGCCACGAAAATGAGCCACAGCAAGAGCAGTTTTACGCCGAAAACGAGCAATGCCAGGCTCAGCGAAGAAAGCGCAACGCCTCCCACCAGTAGAGAAACCGTATTGCGCCCGCGCCGCTGCCAGGCATCTGCGGCATGGCCAAAGCCGAGGTAGCCGACGATCATCGCCACGTTGACGGCGAGGAGCCCGCGCGCGACCTCGGCAGGCGAATAGCCTGCGACGTCGCGCAGCCAGGTCGCAATCCAAAGCGTCTGCAACGCCACCGCGGCAAACTGGCTTGCGCCGAGGCACACGGCCAGCCGGAGGAAGGCCCGGTCCTTCAAGAGTTGAAGCAAGCCTGCGGTAATGTCCTCGAGTTTTTCACCTCTTGGCCGGGCGCTGGGCTCCGGGACCCATAACCAGAGCACGAGGCTCACGGCCACCGTGGCGGCGACGATGAGCATGAACGCCTCGCGCCATGGCCAGACGCGAAGCACGAGCTCGAGCGGAACGGTGGCAGTCATTGCGCCTAACGCACCGGCCGAGAACGCGATCGCGTTCATGGTGGAGATGCGCTCCGCGGGGTACCACAGCACGAACGCGGTCAGGGACGCCATCAGGCACGCGGAGACGCCCACGCCGATAAGCGCGCGTGCGGCGATCGCGCCGGCGGCGCTCTCGGCGTGCGCAAACCACGCGCCGCCCGCTGCAGCTACGAGCAGCAGCGCCGCGTTCACGCGGCGCGGCCCGAAGCGGTCCATCGCCACCCCCACCGGAAGCTGGCACAGCGCGAAGGAAAGGAAGTACATGCTGGAGAGCAACCCCAGGCCGCCCGCAGTCAGGCCGAACTCGGCGACGAGCGTCGGCGCGAGCACCGCGTTCACCATGCGGTACACGTAGGAGACGAAGTAGCCCGCGATAAACGGGAGGGCTACCCTGACGAAAAGGCTATTCAGCTCTTAGGGGTCTCCAGCCCGCCCAAATAGAAGCGGTTCCAGGTCGGGCTGATGACGAGCTCGTTCACGCAGGCGCGCGGCGGCAGCGTCGCGATAAAGAGGATCGCGCGCCCGAGATCCTCGGCCTGAAGCATTCGTGCGCGTTCTTCCGGCGCCGGCGGCACCGGGCGCTTCTCGAGAATCGGGGTCGCGACCTCGCCCGGCAGGATCGCCGTGGCGCGGATGCCGCTCGCGCATTCCTCGATGTTGAGCTGCTCGGTGAGTGCGTTGACCGCGTGCTTGGTCGCGCTGTAGCCGGGCCCGGCAAGCGGGTTGGCATAGCGGCCGAACCAGGAGGAGATGTTGATGACCAGGCCGTCCTTGCGCTCGCGCATGGCGGGCAGCACCGCGTGGCAGCAATAGAACATGCCCGAGAGATTGATCGCCACGATCTGATCCCAGCCCTCGACCGAGACGTTCCGGAAGTGGCGCTTGGGCAGGTTGATGCCGGCGCTGTTCACCAGAATATCTACACCGCCGTGGCGCTGGAGAATGGTCTGCGCGACGTGCGCGACCTCCTTCTGGTCGGAAACGTCGAGCGCAATCGCTTCGCCATTACCGGCGCTTTTCAGTTCTTTTTCGGCTTTCTTGAGAATCTCCGTGGTGCGTCCGGAGATCACTACGTAAGCGCCAGCCCGGGCGAGCTCGATTCCGCCGGCGAGCCCAATCCCCGAGCCGCCGCCGGTAATCCAGGCAACCTTATCTCTTAGCGTATTGGACGGCGCCAAAGAGATTCTCGCGTTGCTCAGGGGTCATTTCAGTACGTCGCCGATCGGCGAGTACCTGGAGCGCGCGCTTCACGGCAGGGCGATCGAGAATAGCGTCGCGCCAGCGCTTGAGCGTCGGGTAGTCGTCGATGTTTACCCCCTGGCGCTCAGGCGCGCGTAGCCAG
The DNA here is from genome assembly GCA_035762345.1 of Burkholderiales bacterium. Lineage (GTDB taxonomy): Bacteria > Pseudomonadota > Gammaproteobacteria > Burkholderiales > SG8-39 > SCGC-AG-212-J23. Next base: position 16,043 of record DASTPE010000041.1, on the reverse strand, counting down.
GGCACGATCGCCATGTCGGCAATGGTGTAATCGTCGCACCCGATGTACTTGCTCTCGCGCAACCTGCGGTCGACCACGCCGTAAAGGCGGTTCGCTTCGTTCTTGTAGCGGTTCATCGCGTATGGGATCTTCTCCGGCGCGTAGCCGAGGAAGTGGTGCGCCTGGCCGAGCATCGGGCCGATGTGCCCCATCTGGAACATCACCCACTGCATGACCTGCCAGCGCTCGCGCAGCCCCGCCGGCAGGAACTTGCCGGTCTTCGACGCAAGGTAGAAGAGCATCGCACCGGACTCGGCGAGCGCGAAAGGCTTGCCCTTGCCCTCCGGGCCGTCGGGATCGACCATCGCCGGCATCTTGTTGTTGGGCGAGATCTTGAGAAACTCGGGCTTGAATTGGTCGCCCGCCCCAATGTCCACCGGGATCACGCGATACGGCGTGCCGGTTTCTTCCAGCATGATATGGATCTTGTGGCCGTTGGGAGTCGGCCAGGTATACAAATCTATCAAGTCAATCCTCCGAGTTGATCACGATGGTCCGGGCGATCTTATCGTGCCAGCCTTGCTTGCGCCGATCGAACGCGGCCCACAGAAAGCCGAGGTAAAGCGGGAGCGCGGAGACGAAGTAGGCGAAGAAGCGCAGTACGAGCCGTCCGAGCGTTGGCGGACCGCCGGTCGCCACATCGACGATCTTCAACCCGACCGCGATTTTTCCGGGCGTCGCGCCGCAGTAGCGCCAAAAGCCGATCACCGAGACGGCCACGGCGAGAAACGAGACCAGGTCCCACGAATGCTCCGCCGGGTCAAGCGAAAGGTGCGGGATGCCAAGCCCAAGCACCATGACCGGCACGGCGACCACGATCACGATCAGCCAGTCTATGACCAAGGCCGCGGCGCGCTGCCAGAACCCCGCGTAGTCAGGCGAGCTTGACCAGCTGCTTGCCAAAGTTTCCGCCCCTAAGGAGCGAGACCAGCCCCTGCGGCGCGTTCGCCAGCCCTTCGACAATGGATTCGCGCGTCTTGAGCCTGCCGGCGGCGTAGTAGCCGCCGAGCGCCTTCAGCGCTTCGCCGTAGCGCTCCTTCCAGTCGAACACGATCATGCCTTGGAGCTTGAGCCGGTTCACCAGTACCGCGCGCAGGTTCTTGACGCGGTAGGGCTCGGTCGCGTTGTAGTCGGCGATCATCCCGCACACCACGATGCGGCCGAAGAGCTTCATGCGCGTGAGCAGGATGTCGAGCATCTCTCCGCCCACGTTGTCGAAGTAGACGTCCACCTCTTTCAGCTCGTCACGAAGGTTGGCCGACTTATAGTCGATGCAGGCGTCGAAGCCGAGCTCGCGCGTCACGTAGTCACACTTCTCGCGCCCGCCCGCGATGCCGATCGCGCGGCAGCCCCAGACCTTGGCGAGCTGTCCGACCACACTGCCGACCGCCCCCGAGGCGGCGGAAACGACCACGGTCTCTCCGGCTTTCGGCTGCCCGATCTCCTTAAGGCCAAAGTACGCGGTCATGCCTGGCATGCCGAGCACGCCCAGGTAATAGCTGAGCGGCGCGCGCGATCCATCGATTTTGGTTGCTTCCTTCGTCACTCCATACAACTGCCAGCCGGTCTGGGTGAGTACGTGATCTCCGATTCTGAAATTCTTGTTTTTGGAGGCGATGATTTCTCCTGCAGTCTGGCCGACCATCACCTCGCCGATGTCCACGCCCTTCACATAGCTCTTCGCCTCGCCGATTCGCCCGCGCATGTACGGATCGAGCGAAAGCCATAGATTCTTGACCAGGACCTCTCCATCTCCGAGCGCCGGAACCTGTACTTCCTCTATTCGAAAATTCTCGGGCGTGACCCATCCCTTGGGACGGCTGGCGAGCACGATGCGCTGGTTCTGCATGCGATGAAGTCTAGCTTGGGCAGCCGCGCGCATCGAGCACCGCGGCCGGGCGGAAGACCTGCAGCATTTCGGGCGAGCCTTCAAACTGCGCGTCGAGCGCGACGAGCACCGGGTTTCCCTGGGCTTTCACCACTTCGCCTTTCAATGCCTGGGCCGCCCGCGTGTCGACAAGCCTCCAGGCGAGCCCGGTGCGGCACTCCTTGAATATCGCCCCGTCATAGATACCCACCATGCGAAACGGGCCGCGCAGCTGCTCGATCCGAGAGCTTTTCTTGAGCTTCTGGAGCGGGTAGTGGCGTGTATCGCGATCGCCGGCGAGCTCGAGAACTCCGTCCGCGTAGTGCCAGCGCCCGAAGTCATAGAACTCCGAGGCGCCGAGCTGATCGCGCAAGAGATAGGCCCCGTCAGGACGCAGGATGAGCGTGATCGCCAGGCAGCCGGGGCAATCGGGCTCGGCCACCAAAGTGGCTGGCAGCGCCGGCAGCGCCGGCGGCGGCGGCTTGGGTTCGTCTCTTGGAACGGGTTGCTCCTGCGCGCATGCGGCGACGAAGGCCGCCGTCGCAAGCCACCGGCTATAGCGAAGCAAAGCGCGCGAGGTGCTGATCCGCGTCGCCGAAGCGGCGGCCGAGCGCGGTAAGGCGCCGGAAAGTGTGGCTGATCTTGAGCTCGTCGCTCATGCCCATGCCGCCGTGCAGCTGCACCGATTCCTGGCTGATGTGGCGCGCGGCATCCGCGATCTTGATCTTCGCCGCGGAAATGGCTTTTGCACGATCTCTCGCCTCCAGGGCACCGTCGGCTTTGCTGCACGCAAGGCACGCCATGGACTTCGCCTGCTCGTAGGAGATGTACATGTCCACCATGCGGTGCTGAAGCGCCTGGAACGCGCCGATCGGCACGCCGAACTGGCGGCGTGTTTTCAGGTACTCGAGCGTCGTGTCGCAAGCGAACTTCATCGCGCCCACCGCCTCCGCGCACGAAAGCGCGGCGCCCAAATCGAGCACCTCGTCGAGCACGCCGCCCGCGAGCGGCTCGCCCTTGCCGTCGAAGCGGATGTCGCCCGCCGCGAGGTCGTCGACCGTGCGGTATGCCCGCACTTCGATCTCTTCGCGCGATACGATCCGCAGCCTGCCGTCCGATCCGAACACGATCCGGTCCGCCATCGGCGCGCCGACCACGCCGCGCGGCCCGGTCGCGAGCGCAAGCCGCATCTTGCCCTGCGCGACGCGCGGAAGGATGCTCTGCTTCTGTTTCGCGTCGCCGCCCTTCGCGATCGCGAGCGCGCCGAGAATGGTCGGGAGATAGGGCTCGAGCACCAGCGCCTCGCCGAACGCTTCCATCACGCTCATCAGGTCGACCGCACCGCCGCCGAATCCGCCGTAATCCGGAGAGAGCGGCAGCCCGGTGAGCCCCATCTCGGCGAACGTCGCCCACACGCGCTCGCTCCAGCCTTCGGTGGCGGAAAGAATCTTCTTCCTCGCCTCGAAGTCGTAGTCCTTCTGCAGGTAGCGGCGGACCGAGTCGGCGAGAAGCTGCTGCTCTTCGTTGTAATCGAAGTTCATAAACCTGCCTTTTGGCCCTACAGCCCTAGGGTCATCTTGGCGATGATGTTCCTCTGGATTTCATTGGAGCCCGCGTAGATTGTTGTCTTGCGCATGTCGAGGTAGCGGCGCTCGAGCGCCTGGGTCTCGCGCGTGTTTGGATCGGCGGTCTGAATCGCGAGCTCGGTGAGCGCCTGTTGGATCTCCGTGCCTTTGATCTTCAGCATCGATACATCCGCGCCGGGCGGCTGGCCGGTACGGCGCATACGGTCGAGGAAGCGCAGATTCGTAATCTCGAGCGCCATCAGCTCGACCTCCACGCGCGTCAGGCGATCGCGAAAGCGGACGTCGCTGAGTTTTGAGGAAGAATTCTCTTTCAGCTTCCGAAGTTCCCGTTTCGATTCGCCGATCCGGCCGGTATTCATGCGCTCGTAGCCGAGCAGGTACTTTGCCACCGTCCAGCCCTGGTTCTCCTTGTGCACGAGGTTTTCGACCGGGACTTTCACGTCGTCGAAGAACACCTCGTTCACCGCGTGAGCACCGTCCATCAGGATGAGCGGGCGCACCGTAATTCCGGGCGAGCGCATGTCCATCAGAAGAAACGAGATCCCTTCCTGACGCTTCTCGACCGTTGGGTCGGTCCGCACCAGGCAGAAAATCCAGTCGGCGTAGTGGGCGTAGGAAGTCCAGGTCTTTTGGCCGTTGACGACGTAATGGTTGTCTTTTCTCTCTGCCTTGGTCTTGAGTGAAGCGAGGTCGCTGCCGGAGCCCGGCTCGGAGTAGCCCTGGCACCAGAAGTCGTCGCCGTTGTAGATGCGCGGCAGGAAGCGCTTCTTCTGCGCCTCAGTGCCGAACGCGAGCAGCACCGGCGCACACATGTTGATGCCGAATGGAATGATCGGCGGGGCTCCGGCGTAGCCGAGCTCTTCCTCGAAGATGTAGCGTTGCACCACGTTCCAGCCGGTGCCGCCCCATTCCTTGGGCCACGCCGGAGCCACCCAGGCCTGCTTCGCCAGGATGCGGTGCCAGCGCATCAGCTCTTCCTTGGAAAGGTGGCCGCGGTCCTTCAGCTCCTGCGGCAAATTGGCGGCGAGCCAGGCGCGAACTTCGTCGCGGAATGCGAGCTCCTCGGGGGAGTAGTTCAGGTCCATCAGAGAATACTAACGCCGCCGTCGGCGACGATGCATTGACCGGTGATAAATGCCGCCGCCGGCGAAGCGAGAAACACTGCGATGCCGCCGATGTCGCGCGGCTCCCCCAGGCGGCGCAGCGGCGTGGCCGCGATGCGATCGGCGCGCCGCTTCTCGTCCTCCCACAGGGCGCGGGCGAACTCGGTCCGGACCAGGCCTGGCGCAATGGCGTTCACTCGCACGTTTTGCGGGCCCCACTCGGCAGCGAGGTTGCGTACCAGATGATGGCCGGCCGCCTTGGAAATCCCGTAGGCGCCGATCACCGTGTTCGCCAGGATGCCGCCGATCGAACCGACGAGGATAAAGCTGCCCCCGCCCCGCTTCGCCATGCCCGGAAGCGTCATCCCCGCCAGCCAGAGCACGCTTTTCAGGTTGTTGGCGAGGATCTTGTCGAAGGCGTCGTCGGCGATGTCGGTAAGCGGGCCGTAGTACGGGTTGCTTGCCGCATTGGCGACCACGATGTCGATGCCGCCCCATTTTGCGGCTGCAACATCGACCAGCGCCTGAAGCTCCTCCTTGCGCGACACGTTGCACGGCTGCGCAAGCACTGCATAGCCGCTTTTCTCAAATTCTTCTTTTACTTGCTGGCAGGCCTCGGCCTTGCGGCTGCAAAGCGCCACCTTTGCGCCCGCGCACGCCAGTTCCTCCGCGATCGACCTGCCGATGCCGCGCGTCGCCCCGGTCACCAAAGCCACCTTCCCGCTCAAGTCAAATAGAGATTGCATGATTCCGCTATGCGAAATCCGATATGACTAAGTTGACATGCCGTGCCGGGCCGACAGAATAACGAAACGCGAAACATTGCGCCCGCTTTTTCCAAACCCGAAAGACGAAAGCCAACGAGGAGGGCTTTTTTCATGGGAGCACCCGAACCCGCAGCGTCGATGCAGCAAGCACCGGCCACGTTCAGCTACGAGCATGAAGGCGACCGGCAGTTTGCGACCACCCTAGCGCGCGGCCTGGAAGTCCTGCGCTGCTTCACGCCGCTTGAGCCGCTGCTCGGCAACAAGGAGATCTCGGTGCGCACCGGGCTGCCGAAGCCCACGGTGTCGCGCCTCACCTACACGCTGACCAAGCTCGGCTACCTGCGCCACAACATGCGGCTGGGAAAATACCAGCTCGGATCCGCGGTGCTCTCGATCGGCTACCCGCTCCTCGCATCGATGAATGTGCGCCAGGTGGCGCGCCCGCTGATGAAGGAGCTTGCCGATTACTGCAACGGCTCGGTATCGATGGGTGTGCGCGACCGCCTGAACATGGTCTACGTCGAATCCTGCCGTAGCGGCAACGGCATCACCACGCTGCCCGACATAGGCACGTCGGTGCCGATCTCGCAATCGGTGATCGGGCGCGCCTTTCTTTCCGCCTGCACTCCGCCCGAGCGCGAGTCGGTCTTGAACCAGATGAAGGTGAAGGAGCCCGAGGCGCATCGCAAGTTCCGCCCCTCGATCGACAAGGCGCTCGACGATATTCGCACGCGCGGCTTCTGCGCGAGCACGGGCGAGCTGCGCCGAGAGGTCTATGCGGTCGGCGCTCCGATGCGTCGCACGGTCGACGGTGAGATCGTGTCGTTCAACTGCATCGTCCCCGGGTTCATGGTGAAGAAGGGCCAGCTCGAGGACGACCTGGGGCCTCGCCTCGTCGCAATGGTTCGAAACATCGAGGCATCGCTGGGGCTGCACTGAGCCCGTCATAGCATCGAGGTAGCATCGGCGTTTCCTGACTTGGGAGGAAACGCCGATGCAAGAGTTTCTTTCGTACTTCCGCGAGGTCGACGCGTCGACCAAGGCGATCATCGTGCAGAGCCTGCGAGTCGCCGCCATCCTGCTCCTTGCCTGGTTGCTCCAGGCAGTGGCGTCGCGGCTGATCCGCGTGTTCCGAACGTACATGGCGCGGCGTACCAGCGCCGACGAGATCGGGCGCGTCGAGACGCTCGCGCGGGTGTTCCGCAACGCCGCGGCAATCGTGATCGTGGTCCTCGCCGGCACGTTGGTGCTAGGTGAGCTCGGCGTCTCGATCGCGCCGATCCTCGCCACCGCCGGGGTTGCGGGAATCGCGATCGGCTTCGGCGCGCAGAGCCTGATCCGGGATTATTTCAACGGCTTCTTCCTGCTGCTCGACGACCAGATCCGCCAGGGCGACGTGGTGCAGATCGCCGACAAAGCCGGGCTGGTCGAGGAAGTCACGCTGCGCTACGTGCGGCTGCGCGACCTCGAAGGCCATGTGCATTTCGTGCCGAACGGCGAGATCAAGGTGGTGACCAACCGCACGCGCGAATACGCGACCGCGCTGGTCGAGATCGGCATCGCATACCGCGAGGATCCCGACGAGGCGATCGGCGTGATGCGCGAGGTCGCGGCCGCAATGCGCGCTGATGCGGACTGGCGCGCGCGCATCGCAGAGGAGCTCGAGGTCATGGGCGTGGAGAAATGGGGCGACTCGGCGGTGATCCTGCGCGCGCGTATCCGGGTCGTGCCGCCGATCCAGCAGTGGAACGTGAAGCGCGAGTACCTCAAGCGCCTGAAGAAAGCGTTCGACGCCCGCGACATCGAGATTCCCTTCCCGCACCTCACCGTTTATCCCGGCCGCCGCAAGGACGGAGCCGCGCCGCCGCTCCATCTGGCCGTCTCCCAGACGCGCTAGCGATGCGCAACCTGCTGTCCGCGCTCGACCTCGGCGCCGCCGAGGCGGCGGTGACCCAGGCGGCGCGCATCGCGGTCGCCTGGGCGCTGCAGCGGATCGCGAGCCGGCTGATCCAGGGCTTCCACGCGTACATGGCCGGGCGCGTGCGTGCCGACGAGCTCACGCGGATGGCCACCGTCGGGCGCGTGCTGCGCTACACCGCAACGGTGGTCATCGGGGTGCTCGCAGGCACGCTCGTGCTCGGCGAGCTCGGCATCTCGGTTGCGCCGATCCTCGCCACCGCGGGCATCGCCGGGATCGCGGTGGGCTTCGGCGCGCAGAGCCTGATCAAGGACTACTTCAGCGCTGGGAGCCCTGGGGCCTGGTGCTGCGCTGCCGGCTGAAGGTGCAGCCGCACGCGCAGTGGCGCGTGCGCAGCGAGTTCATGCGGCGCCTCAAGGCCGCGTTCGAGGCTCGCGGGATACAAAGTCCCTGAGAATCTCATGGATGCGGCGCACGCCGTCGGTGAGCGCCGCCGGGCCGGGCTGCAGGATGTCGGCCGACTTCACCTCGAACAATCGATTCTCCTTCACAGCGCAAATCTGCTGCCAGCCGGGGCGGGCGGCCACCCGCTCGGGCCTGAACTTCTTGCCGCACCATGATCCAAGGATCACTTCGGGCTGACGCGCGACCACTTCATCGGGATCCTTGATTATTCGTCCAGCGGCCGCCTGCGAGCGCGATTGCTCGGAGAACACGTCCTCGCCCCCGGCGATCTCGATGAGCTCGCTGACCCAGCGAATTCCGCTGATCATGGGCTCGTCCCATTCCTCGAAATACACCCGCGGGCGGCGCGGGAACGCCCTCGCCTGCTCTCGAATGCGCTCGAGGCCGTCCTCCAGATCGCGCACTAGCGCGGCGCCCTTATCCGCTGTGCCGATAAGAGATGCAAGCGCCAGGATCATCGAGAGGATCTCGTCGACCGAGCGCTGGTTGAAGATGAGCACATTCAGGCCAGCCTTGGCGAGCTCGCGTGCGATGTCGGCCTGCAGATCCGAAAAGCCGATCACCAGGTCAGGCTTGAGCTCGAGAATCTTGTCAATCTTGGCTGAGAGAAAGGCCGAAACGCGCGGCTTCTCGCGCCGCGCGTGCGGCGGGCGCACGGTGTAGCCCGAGATGCCGACGATGCGCCGCTCCTCGCCGAGGAGATACAAAGTTTCGGTGCTCTCCTCGGTCAGGCAGACGATGCGCTCGGGGTAATGCGCCGGCATTCTGTATTATCGAATCATGGGGCCCTTGCAGGGGATCCGCGTCCTCGAGTTCGAGTCGATCGGGCCGGCGCCGTTCGCCGGCATGCTCCTCGCCGACATGGGTGCCGATGTGCTCGTGGTCGAGCGCCCCGCGGAGACCGACCTGGGCTTGAAGCGCGAGCGCCGGCACGATGTCATGATGCGGGGCAAGCGCTCGGTCACGCTTGATCTCAAAAAAAAGGAAAGTAGAGGCATTTGCCTGGAGCTCTTGGCCCGCGCCGATGCTTTGCTCGAAGGCATGCGGCCCGGGGTTATGGAGCGCCTCGGCCTCGGTCCCGACGAGGTCCTGAAGAGAAACCCAAAGCTCGTCTACGGCCGCATGACCGGCTGGGGCCAGGACGGGCCACTTGCGCCGCGCGCGGGGCACGACATCAACTACATCGCGCTCGCCGGCGTGCTGCACGCCTTTGGCAGCAAGGGCGAGGCGCCGGTGCCACCGCTGAATCTCGTCGGCGACTTCGGCGGCGGCGGCATGCTGCTCGCCTTCGGCGTCGCCTGCGGGCTGATCGAGGTGGCGCGGTCGGGCCGCGGGCAGGTGATCGATGCCGCAATGGTCGAGGGCGCATCGCTGCTCGCCGCCATGTTCGCCGGCTTGCTCGCGGCAAAGAGCTGGTCGGAGGAGCGCGGAACCAACATCCTCGATACCGGAGCGCCCTGGTACCAGGTCTACAGGACGAAGGATGGGAAATACGTATCCATCGGCTCGATCGAGGGCCGCTTCTACGAGGAGCTCCTGCGCAAGCTCGGCGTTCCCGACCTCGGCCAGCACGACCGGCGCCGCTGGCCGGACATGAAGCAGCTCTTCGAAAGAACCTTCAAGTCGAAGACCCGCGAAGAATGGTGCCGGGTCTTCGACGGCTCGGATGCGTGCTTCGCACCCGTGCTGTCGTGGTCCGAGGCGCGGCGCGACCCGCATATGGTCTTTAGGCAGAATTTCGTTGAAACCGCAGGCGTGCCGCAGCCGGCGCCCGCGCCGCGGTTTTCGCGCACGCCGGGTGCCGTGCGCGGTGCGCCACCCGAGCGCGGCGAAGGCGGCCGGCAGGCGCTCGCCGACTGGGGCTTCGCTGCCGCCGAGGTCGACCGGCTGGCGGCGCAGGGTCTCGGATGCTGAGGCGGCTCCTCGGCCGCGAAGCGCAGTTCCTCGAGCTCTTCAACGAGCACGCCGCGCGCATCGTCGAGGGCAGCCGCGAGCTTGCGGTGATGCTCGGCGCTTTTACCGATCTGGAAGCGCACGCCCAGCGCATCGACACCGCCGAGCGCGCCGCGGACAAGGTGACGCGCGAGGTGGTGCGGCTGCTGCACAAGGGATTTCTTACGCCGTTCGACCGCGATCAGATCCTCGACCTGATCAACACCCTGGACGACATCCTGGACCTCACCCAGGACGTTGCCGAGTCGGTTGCGCTTTACGACCTGAAGCGCATCACCCCCGAAACGACGCAGCTCGCCGAGCTGTGCCGCATGTCGTGCGAGCGGGTGCAGGCGGCGGTCGGGTTGCTCAACCAGGTGAAGCACCCGGAATCGATCTTCAAGTGCTGCGAGGAAATCGACCGGCTGGAATCCGACGCCGACCGCGTACTGAGGTCGGCGCTGTCGAAGCTCTTCCGCGAGGAGGCCGACCTGAAGCAGGTCATAAAGCTGCGCGTGATCTACGACCTCCTCGAATCGATCACCGACCGCTGCGAGGACGCGGCGAACGTAATCGAAGGCATCGCGCTCGAAAACAGCTGAGCGCTCGCGGCGCGCTAGTGATGCGGTTTGCGCGCGCCGATATCCTGCACTTCAACCTCGACCTGCAGCTCGCCCGCCCGCTCGAAGCGCAGCGTGACCGGAAAGCGCTCGCCTTTCTTGAGCGGCTGGCGGATGTCCACCAGCATCAGGTGTGAGCCACCCGGGCGCAGCGTGATGCGCTCCCGCGCGGGAATCTCGAAGTCCTTCACCTGCCGCATCCTCATCACTTCGCCTTCGCGTTGCGTGACATGCATCTCGACACGATTCGCGACCGGCGTCGACGCTGCGATCAGGCGATCGGGCTGCGTGCCGGTATTGCGGATCTCCATGTAGCCGACGGCAACCTTCGCCCCCGGAGGGGTGGCGCGCGACCAGGGGTGGCGTACCTGGATGTCGCCCTTCTCGTGGGAATGGGCCCCGGCGACGACTGCGTGCCCCAGCACGAGCAACAAGGCGACACACCCCCTTTTCATCGCGCTTTCCGGTTCTCTTCCTCCTGCAGCTCGCGCCACAGGATCTTGCCGGTCGCGGTCTTTGGCAGCTCGTCGACGAACTCGATCACGCGCGGCACCTTGAACGCCGCCATGCGGCTGCGCGCCCAGTCGATGATGTCGTTGGGGGAAGTGTTCTTCGAGTTGCTCTTCAGCACGACCACGGCCTTGACCGTCTCGCCGCGATAGCCGTCGGGCGTGCCGATGACGCAGGCTTCGTGGATTGCCGGGTGCGCGTAAAGCATCGACTCGACCTCGGCCGGCCATACCTTGTAGCCCGAGCAATTGATCATGCGCTTCAACCGGTCGGTGATGAAGAAGTACCCTTCTTCGTCGTAATAGCCGAGATCGCCGGTGCGGAAGAAGCGCTTGCCATCGTGCTCGAGGAACGCCTGCGCGGTGGCCTCGGGCTGGTTCCAGTAGCCGCGGAACACCTGCGGGCCGTGGACGACGATCTCCCCCACTTCATTCGGCCCGAGCTCATGGAAGTCCTGCGGATCGAGCACCCTCGCGTCGGTGTTGTGGATCGGAATGCCGGCGCACTGGCGCTTCGGCCGGTGCGGCGGGTTGATGTGCGTCGGCGCCATGGTCTCCGAGAGCCCGTAGCCTTCGACGAACGGCAGGCCGATCACCTGCTCCAGCCGGCGCGCAAGCGCCTCGGGCATCGCCGCGCCGCCGCCGCCGAGGACGCGCAGGGAAGAAAGGTCGAACCGCGAGAGGTTCGGGTTGGAGAGAAAATCCACGAGCATCGTGGTAATCGCAGACCAGTTGGTGACCCGCGCGCGCTCGATCTGCATCGCGGCGCATTCGCGGTCCCAGCGCGACAGCACGACGAGCGTCGCAGCGATATGGATCGGCGCGTTCATCCCCGCTTGCATGCCGGTCACGTGGAACATCGGCATTGCGCAGAGCACGACCGCCTGGTCCTGCGCACCGCGCCAGTACAGGTAGGGGACGGTCGTCGCCTGGACGTTTGCGTGGGTGTGCATGCAGCCTTTCGGCCTGCCCGTCGTACCGGAGGTATACGGCATGACGGCGAGATCGTCCGGCCCGGCAAGGTGCGGCCCCGGCGCCAGGTTCTCCTCGAGCATCTCTTTCCAAGTGATCGGGCCGGCGGCGCGGACAAAGTCCGGAATCGGGAAGTCGGTCGGTTCTTTCAAGTAATCGCTATACACGACCGGCAGTACGCGCTCGAGCCCTAGCGGCGCGACCTCGCGTAAGAGGTCGTTCCCTACGATCGCGGCGACTGCGCCGGAGTCCTCGAAGTAGTGGCGCAGCTCCTCGGTACGGTTCATCGGGTTCACCGGGACCACCACCGCGTCGGCGCGCAGGATGGCGTAATAGGCGATCACGAACTGCGGGCTGTTCTGCGCATAGAGCAGCACGCGGTCGCCGCGCGCCACGCCGTAGCGGCGCTGCAGCCAACCGGCGAGCGTGTCGACGTGGCGCTTGAGCCCGGCATAGCCCAAGCGGCTGCCGTAGTAGTCGATCGCCGCACGATCGGGGTGCTGAGCGGCGCTCGCCACGAGGTTCGCGTAGACGCTCTCTCTCGGCAGCTCCAAAGTGCGCGGCTGGCCGGGCGGCCAATGGGCGAAATGGCGCGTGAACATCAAACGCGGTAGCGCTCGACCGTGCTTTCGTTCCAGCGCATGCCGGTGCCGGGAGCCGACGGAACGATCGCGTGTCCATCCTTGACTTGCAGTGGCTCCTCCAGCACTGCGTCGGCCCAGTCGACGCACTCGAGCCAGTGGCAAGTCGGCGTCGCGGCAAGCAGGTGACAGCTCACCTCGGGGAAAAGGTGGCTCGACATCTCGACGCCCGCCGCCTGCGCAAGCGCGGCGGCGCGCATCCAGCCGCTGACGCCGCCGATGCGCCCGGCGTCCGGCATCACGTAGTCGCAAGCGCCCGCGGCAAGCGCCTGTGCCATTTGCTCCGGCCCCATGAAGTTCTCGCCGATCTGAATAGGCGTATGGACAGCCTTCTTGACTTCACTGCACCCTGAAAAATCGTCCGCGCGGATCGGCTCCTCGATCCAGTAGACGCCGCCTTCGTCATCGATCATGCGCCCGCGGCGGATCGCCTCGGCGATGGTGAGCCCCTGGTTGAAGTCCACCATGAGCGTGACCTGCGGGCCGATCTGGTCTTTCACGGCTCTCAACGCCTTCAGATCTTCCAGCGCCGAAGGCCTTCCGAGCCGGAGCTTGATCGCGCTAAACCCTTCTTCGACAAGCTCGCTCGCTTCTTTTGCCAACTCCCTCTCGGAGAGCAGCCCGAGCCCCTTGGAGTTGTAGGCGGGCACCGGGCGCGGCGACGCGCCGAGAAGGCGCACGAGCGGCTGGCCAAGCTCTTGCGCAACCGCGTCCCAGGCCGCCATGTCGATGCCCGACATGGCGAAGAGCACGATGTTGTGCACGCCGAGGAGCGCGTAGCGCGCGCGCAGCTTGCGCTGGAGGTCCAAAGGCGCCACCTCGTCGGCTTCGACCATTGCCGCCATGGCCTTCACCAACTCGGCGATGGGAGCGAGATGGTGCTTCGCGAGCGCGAAGAGATACGAGCGGCCGACGATCCCGGCATCCGTCTCGAGATCGATGAGGAGCAGCGGCGCGACGGTTAGCGTCGCGATGCTCGTGGCGAGCGGTCGCTTCATTGGCGCGGCGACCGCGCGCGTCCTGATGGCGCGGATCTTCATCGGCCCCTGAACTGCGGCTTGCGCTTTTCCATGAACGCGCGCCGCCCTTCCGCATAGTCCGCGCTCTTCGCGCAGCGCTCGATCGCCGCCTGCATGCGTGCGCGGTCCGCCGCGCCCGCGGACTTCACGTACTCCTCGATGATCGTCTTGGAGTTGAGAATCGAAAGCGGCGCATTTGCCGAAAGATCGGAGAGGATCTTGCCAATAAAAGGTTCGAGGTCCTTTTCCGGCAGAACCTGGTGAACCAGACCCATCGCGAGCGCTTGGTCGGCGTTGTACCGCCGACCGAGAAACATGATCTCCCGCGCGCGCGCGTGGCCGACCGTCTCGAGGAGACGCTTATGGCCTTCGACGTTATAGGCGAGCCCTAGCCTGGCGGCCGGGATGCCGAACTGCGCCGAGGCCGCGCAATAGCGCAAGTCGCAGGCGAGCGCGATCTCCAGGCCACCGCCCAGGCAGAAGCCGTAGATCATCGCGACCGATGGCTTGGGCGAGTCCTGGATTGCATGGAGCACCTCGTCGAGCAAACTGTCGTATTGCCCGACGGACTCTTCATTGGCGCGCCTGGATTCAAACTCCGATATATCGGCACCGGCAGAGAAAGCTTCAGTCCCTGCTCCGCGGAAGGCGACGCAGCGCACTTCCGGGTCGCGGTCAAACTGTGCCACCGCGGGCGCGATGCCGCGCCACATGTCGCCGGTAATGGCGTTGCGCCGCGCCGGCTGATTCAAGATGATCCAGCCGACGGCGCCGCACTTTTCAACGCGCAGCGTCACGGCTTTCCCGACGGTCCATAGATCGAAGGTATCGTCGAGCGCGCATCGCGCCTGCCATAGCGCCCGGTTTCCACCTGGTGAAAGAACGCCTCGAGCAGCTGGTTGAAAAGCGCGGGCTCCTCCAGATTGATGGCGTGCCCGCTGCGCGGCAGGATCGCGAGCGCTGCGGTCGGGATCGTGCGCTTCATGAGGAGTTTGACCTCGAGACATGGTTCTTCTTCGTCGCCCGACATGATGAGCGTCGGCACATCCATGCGCGCCATCTCGGCGGTCAGGTCGTAGAACGACGGGCGGCGGCACTGCACGCCAAGGAGCGTGTTGATGGCGCCAAGAGCCGAGTGCTCCTTGAACTGGCGCAGGTACTCATCGAACCCGCGCGGGTCCTTGATCTCGAGCTGCACGCGCTGCGGGCCGCGTCCATACGTTTCGACGAAGTGCGCCATGCCTTCGCGCTTGATGAGCTCGGCGTTCTTCTTCGACGTGGCCTGGAACTCGCGGTACTGCGCCGGGTGCGAGCCATAGCCGCCACCGGCAACGGTAATCGACATCGCGCGATAGCCGTAGGTCATGCCGAAATGCAGCGTGGCGAACGCTCCCATGGAGAGCCCGACGACGTGCGCACGCTGAATGCCGAGCGCGTCGAGCACGCAGCGGATGTCGTCGCGTGCGCGTGCCTGCGAATAGCGCTCGAAGTCCTCGGGGACATCGGACGGCGGATAGCCGCGCGCGTTGTAAGCGATGCAGCGGTAATGGCGCGAGAAGTAGCGCACTTGCGGCTCCCAGCTGCGGTAGTCGCCGCCGAACTCGTGTACGAACACGACCGGCGCGCCGCTGCCCGCTTCCTCGTAATAGAGCTTGACGCCGTCGTCCGTGGCGAGGGTTGGCATAATGCAAGCCTATGCGCGGTTAATGCCTAAGTAGTTGAAACACCTAACCTTTGTGAACCAAAGCCTTTCGGCCATCTAAGTTCCCCTCTAAAGATTCAGGCTACTTCGAGCTTAGCTTGGATCTCGAAGAGATTCTCTCTGGTTTTCGCTATCGGTTTCTTGACTGCTCCTGACTGATCAGCTCAACGAGACACCCAAGTTCTGCCTTCGACGGGACGTTGATGTTGTGACGGCTCCGGGAGGTCGATTGAGCACTGCAGCAAGTTCTTCGAGCAAGTTTCTTCGGCCGAGCCGCCGCGCGTAACAAAATTTTTTGTTAACGCCTTTGATTAACTATCGACCGTATTTCTTTGTTGGAAGTAGCCGTGCTGAAATTCTGTATAAACCGCGGCGACACGCGTCATCCCCGAGAGACTTGAAACCCCGCCAAAGCTCGGGGACACTTGTCAGCAACCGAAGGAATTCGCCATGAAATCGATCTTGGACTCATCGTTTAAGTACACGCCTAGCACCCACACGGACGTGCGGGAAACCTTTAGCAGAATTCGGCGAGAGCAGGAGGCTCAGCTTCGGGCGGAGGAGCAGGCGGAGATTCCGCAAGACCAACAGGCAAGCGGAGATTCGTCGGACATCGCCCGGTACTAGGTACTAAGCTGCCCCGGCGGCTGCGCCCCGCCGTGCGTGGAATGTCGTGTCTTAGCCGCCAGCGATGGCTCGCTTGGCAGCGGTTACCCACCGCTCCTCTTCCTTGAGCGACGAAGAAAAGCGCTTCGCGTACTTAGCGATATCGAGCCTCAAAGACCGTCGTCGACGCTGCCGCAGATCTCTAGTTCTTCCGCGCGTTTCTTGAGGTTGGCATCCGGCTCCAGCGCCCGTGCGAGCTCGCGCAGCTCTATGCGCGGCTACGTTGCTCGCGCGACC